>CAYYHR010000311.1:0-4365 GCA_964471705.1 uncultured Chromatiaceae bacterium | reverse complement strand
CTCGTTAATCGTGATGCGATTCGTCGAGGCACGGCCGGGCTAACTGTTCTCACCCGGCGTTTCCGTGAGGTGGGGATTGCGCGTACCATCGGCCCGATTCACAACGACAACGAGGTGGGGACCTTGGCAGACTGGAGCATGCTCACATTGGTCGGGGCTGACCGGCCCGGCATCGTCGCTCGCGTCACGCGGGCCATCTTCACGGCGGGGGGAAGCCTCGGCGAGGCATCGATGATCCGCCTCGGCGGCAACTTCACCATCATGATGATGGTCTCGGCGAAGGGCCATGAAGCCGAGCTGGAGCATGCGCTGGCCCCGGTAGCCGCTGAGCTGGGCTTGCGCTTCCACATGGATCCCGTGGAGGGCGGACTGCACAGACATATGGTCCCGAATGTCCAAGTGCGGGTGACCGGGGCGGATCGCTCGGGTATCGTGGCACAGGTTACCGGTGCCTTGGCCGATACGGGCTTCAACATCCTGGAGTTGGAGTCGGACGTGGCCGGCGACGAGGAGCGTCCCGTCTACATCATGAATATCCAAGGCTATTCCGATCGAGATATCGAGTCGCTCAGGGCTTCGGTCGCCGCTTTAGCGCCGGAGGGTATCCTCGTGGACATCGACTCCGTGGAGACCCTGATCGGGTAGACTGCGGATGGCTGTGCTCGACATACTGACCCTTCCCGACGAGCGGCTGCGCCGGGTGTCCGAGCCCGTTCGGGTCTTCGACGACGAGCTGCAGGCGTTTATCGACGACCTCGAGGAAACCCGGCGTGCGGGACCTGCAGCCGTTGGCATCGCGGCACCACAGGTCGGGCGCCCCCAGCGCATCGTCATCCTGGATGTCTCCGGAAAGAAGGGTATCCCCAACCACGGCCATCTGATCCTGGTAAACCCGGAGATCACTCACTGGGACGGATTCGAGATAGGGCGAGAGGGTTGCCTTTCCGTACCGGATTACACGGGAAACGTCATCCGCGCCACACGGCTGCGTCTCCTCGCCCGGGATCCCGCGGACGAGCCGCTCGAGCTCGAGATGGAGGGCTTCGAGGCCCGGGCAGCGCAGCACGAGCTCGATCATCTCGACGGCATGCTGTTCGTCGACCGCGTGGTCAGCCGTCGCACGGATCTGTTTCGCCGCAAGGTTTATCGGTAATGGGCCGAGTCATGTAGCCTGGGAGCCGTCGCTCGACTACGATCAAAGGCTTGGACGACAATTTCGTCGCCGCGCAACGAACCCCGTCGCGCAGCCGGTTGTCTTAGACTCGTTGCCGCTTTTTTAATGAGTGCCCTTTCATGATGAGACAACGCCCGATCTTTCTGCTCTTCGGCTCTTGGCTGGCCTTGTCCGCCGCTCTGGTCTATGCCACGCCGCAAGAAGTACCCATCGCGGATCTGGTGCCGACGCATGTGCAGGAGAGGACGACGATCGTCATCAATCAGGCGTTGGAGCGATTTCACTACCGCAAGGTCACGCTGAACGACGACTTCGCCGAGCAGATCTTCGAGAGCTACCTCAAGGCCCTGGATCCGAACCGGTCCTTCTTTCTGCAGCTGGATTACGATCGCTTTGCGCGCAGCGCGCACCGGCTGGACGACAACCTGTCCCGGGGCAAGCTCGACTTCGCCTTCGAGGTCTTCCGGCTCTATCGTCAGCGCGTCAACGAGCGGGTCCGCTATGCCCTGTCCCTGTTGGACAAGGGATTCGACTTCGATAGCAACGAGAGCTATCAATTCGACCGCTCCGAGGCGAGCTACGCGAAGACTCGGACCGAGCTCGACGAGATCTGGCGCAAACGGGTAAAGAACGATTGGCTCGCGCTGCGGCTCTCCAAGAAGGACGAGGACAAGATTCCGGAGCTCTTGCGCAAACGCTACGAGGGGCTTGCGCGCCGCATCCGCCAGTTCGGCAGCGATGACGTCTATCAGACCTTCATGAACGCCTATACCGAAAGCCTGGAGCCGCACACCAGCTACATGTCGCCCAGCACATCGGAGAACTTCGACATCAGCATGCGGCTCTCCCTGGAAGGCATCGGGGCGGTGCTGCGCGGCGAGAACGAGTACACGGTCGTGCAGCGGACAATCCACGGGGGACCGGCACAGCAGAGCGGCCAGATCCACGGCGGCGATCGTATCGTGGGGGTCGCGCAGGGGCTCGACGGATCCATGGAGGACGTGGTCGGTTGGCGCCTGCAAGACGTGGTGGATCTGATTCGCGGTCCCAAGGGCTCGGTGGTGCGTCTTCAGATCCTGCCCAAATCCGCCGGGTCGGAAGGCAAGACGCGCGAGATCTCCATCGTGCGCAACGAGATCAAGCTCGAAGACCAGGCCGCGAAGAGCTACGTGATCGACAATCTGGACGGTGCGCCGGGTAAGCGGATCGGGGTCATCGAGGTTCCGGCCTTCTACCGGGATTTCCGCGCCGAATCCAAAGGGGACAGGAATTTTCGCAGCACGACGCGTGACGTTCGATCGCTCATCCGGGAGCTCCAGCAACAAGGTGTGGACGGGGTCGTCGTGGATCTGCGCGGAAATGGCGGCGGCTCCCTGACCGAGGCGACGGAGCTTACCGGGCTCTTCATCGACGAGGGGCCTGTCGTGCAGGTGAAGGATTCCTTCGGCAAAGTCGAGGTGGAGAAGGACCCGGATCCGGGCATCGTCTACCGAGGTCCGCTCGCCGTGCTCGTCGATCGCAACAGCGCTTCGGCATCGGAGATCTTCGCAGGTGCCATGCAGGACTATGGCCGCGGGATCATCATCGGCGAGCCCACCTACGGCAAGGGCACGGTCCAGACCCTGATCGATCTGAACCGATTCGTGCCCGGCGGCGATGACGACCTCGGGCGCCTGCGACTCACCATGGCGGAGTTCTTCCGCATCAGCGGAGGCAGCACCCAGTTGCGCGGCGTGGTGCCCGACATCCGATTCCCGACGGACCTGGATACCTCCGACCAGGGTGAGCGCGCCCTCGACAACCCCCTGCCCTGGGCCAGGATCAATGCTGCGGACTACACGAGGATTTCGCCGATGTACGGGGTGCAGTCGCTGCGTGCCCTCTCCGACCAACGCATCCGCCGAGATTCGGGCTTCGAGATGTTGACGGCACAGGACCAGATCCTCAGGGACGTGGACAAACAAACCGTGGTATCGCTTCGCGAAAAGGATCGGCGCGACGAATCGACCCGGCGCGAGCACGTCCTGAAGGACCAGCGCGACGCCTTTTTACGCGCCCAGGGGGTGGAGCCCATAGACACCGAAGCCGAGGATGTGGATGAAGAGGCATTGGAGAAGCAGCAGAAGATCATCGATCGCATCCAGGCCAACGAGGCCGCCCGAATACTCGCTGATTCCATTCGGCTCGGAAGCTCGAGCGCACCACGGGCGGTCATGCGCTACTGAGCCGAGAAGCCCCGAGCGTAGCCGTGTGCGAGAAGAGATCCGAGGGTCCGAATAGATCGAGCCTTCTGCCGCTTCGGTGACGACTCCTTACGCCAGCTACGAGAAACGGCTGACCCGACTGGCGGAAGCGCCGATGGGCAACTGTCTTGCAGACAGTCTCGTCGGCCTGGAGAAGGAAAGCCTGCGGGTATCCCCGGCAGGGACCATCGCCGCCACACCCCACCCGGAGGCATTGGGCTCGGCACTCACGCACCCCTTCATCACCACGGACTTCTCCGAGGCCCTCCTCGAAACGATCACGCCGGCGATGACGGAACGGCGGGAGGCCATTGCCTACCTGCGCGACCTTCAGGTCTTCGTCCATCGTTATCTGGGCAATGAGCTCCTGTGGGCGACCAGCATGCCCTGTGTCCTGGAGGGGGGGGCGAATATCCCGCTTGCCAGGTACGGCAGCTCCAATGCCGCACGAATGAAAACAGTGTACCGGCGCGGGCTGGGGAACCGCTACGGGCGTGTCATGCAGGTGATCGCCGGCGTCCACTACAATTTTTCCTTTTCGGACACCTTCTGGTCCCTGTACGGGGAGCTGGAAGGATGGAACGGAGAGCCGGGGCACTTCCGTTCCGAGGCCTACCTGGCCGCGATCCGCAATCTGCAGCGCTTCGGCTGGCTCGTCCCCTATCTCTTCGGCGCGTCGCCGGCCGTGTGCAAGACCTTCGTACAGGGCAATCATACGGAGCTGGAGGAGCTCGACCGGAGCACCTACTACTTGCCCAATGCGACCTCCCTGCGCATGGGGGATATCGGCTATCAGAACCGCCAGACCGCGGGGACCGGGATGATGGCGAGCTACGACAGCCTGGACGCCTACATTCGCAGTCTGACCTGGGCCATCGAGACCCCCTGTCCGAACTACGAGACCATCGGCGTCAAGGTCGGAGAGCGCTACGAGCAGCTCAACGCCAA
>CAYYHR010000310.1:0-4374 GCA_964471705.1 uncultured Chromatiaceae bacterium | reverse complement strand
TTAGTACCCGCAGATATCGCCGCTCGCGCATTGCTACGCTGTCCTATGTCGATTGCGGGACCCGTCATTGTCGCGCCAGCCGTTGCTGGCGCCGAAATCGGTGCGCAGATCGAGCCGTGTGCCCCATGCCTCATTCCGATGGCTTCCGGCTGGGCGTTTCGATGACGTGCTTGATGTATTCGTACAGCTGATGCGCTTGTTTGTCGGAGATTTTGCTGGCCGGAAAGGCCGGCATGGGGCCCTCGGCGCCGCTTGGCAGCTTCGGGTCGCGGATGAATTCGCGGAAGTCCTGGAACCTGGCTAGCTCGGGAGCGCTTCGCAGCGGGAAATTGGGGAGGATCGCGTTGCCGCCGTGCGCATGGCAACCGGAGCAGTTGCTGTCGAACACCAACTCGCCAGGGCGGAAGTCGGCCGGTCCACGGGGTGTCCTGCCTCCATAGACCAATTGACCGCCGAAATAGCCCAATGCCGTTACGGTCATGAAGCAAAGCACATAGATGGGGGGCAGCCATTTGGCCCTCGCGTGCTCGCCGTACCCGACCCAGACCCCGATTACGAGCAGGATGAAGAGAATAGACGCCAGAATCAGCTTCATCTTGATCGGATGAAGCCAAGCGCCTCCATAGTAGCGTTGCCAGTCCATGAGACCAAAGGTGACCGTGGGAAACCAGAAGATGAGGGCGAGCACCAGGGTGTAGTAGGCGGAGCGCGCCAGGGCAGGGCGCGAGAGCGCCAGCGCGGTCGCACCCATGAAGAGCGATCCGACCACAAGGCCAATGGGCATGTGGGTCATGGCCGGGTGAATCGGGTGCAGATACCCGATCTTGTCGAGGAAACTGTAAAAAGCGTCGAACATGGGTTGTTGACCTCTCAGTCGTTTCACGTTTCCACAGGTCGCTCAGCTGTGTCTCGATCCTGTCTCGAGTCCATTGCGCAGGTTGGTGAGGTAACTGAAGCGCTTGTAGCAGGATCCGTTCCAGGGTCGTGGAGGCCCGTCCGAACGGGCCCCGAGGCCGGAACAGAGGTGTGGGTTGGTGGAAAAGACCAGGATGCCGTCGGGGCTTTGAATCATCCGCCAGGAGGGCAAAAGGCGCTGTGATCGAGCCCCAGGGGAAACGCGCTGATGACGGAAACTACGAGAGCGCCGGACAAAAGCTTGGCGAGTAACGCCACGAAAAAGGCGCCGTCGATGCCGATGAATAGGGTGTCGAGGGCCGCTGTTGCCAGGAAGCTGCGGCCACGGACGAGGATTGCCGCCGTCAACACAGGTATGAGGTGAGTCAGTTCGCGTGAAGTTATTTCCAGACCCTGAACGGCACTCAATACCGAGATGGCCGGGGTCAACATGCCGTCGCCGATGAGCAGGGCGCTGGCTACTACCACCCGGGCCAGGAGCCAGTGTCGTCGTCCCTTGCCCATGGAGCGATCGAGCAGTGTGGCCATGGCTTGTGGTGGAGCCCAACCGATTCGCCGGTGCGTCGGTGGGTTTGGGCCGGCTCCTGGGCAAACCTGAGAGATCCCATCTGGGCCAATGCGCCGAGTGGCTCGTACGACTCGACATCTGCTGCGAGGAGCCGGACGCAACCCAAAAACCTGGCTCTAAATTTGCCATGGATAGGGTAATGGTAAGTTTTCAGACGCAACCCGGAAAGGTGCCATGATGAACGACGAGGCGATTGAAATCGGTCACCATTACCGAGTAACGGGTGACCAAGACGGGAAGATCATCAAGGTGTTCAACCTTGTCGAAGACACTTTGCTTGTCGGCGGGGTCCTGTTCGATCCGGAAACAAACAGCTTGCATTATACGCGAGGGTTTGCGCCCTCCGATCCGGCGTGGGCCGACCATGCTCACGTACACGTCGATCCCAACGCGCCGCAGATCTACCGGGAGCAAATTGGCAACCAGATGTCCTTCGATGAGCTCCACACGCTCACGGTACGTGCGCGCACGGTGATGAGCCACTTTGCCAGCACGGATACCGGTCCGCTCGTGGTGTGGCATCGAAAGCTGTTTGCCGGCCCCGAGAGTCCGTGACGGCTTCATGGCTCCACTCCGACCCAGAAGCAATGCCGGGGCCGGAGAGGACCACCAACCTCCACTATTCCGAGGTCGAACGAGCATGGGCCCGAGATTCCTGACTCCGTACCCGGAGCCGTTCGCGGGAGTAGATCGCTCGAGTAGACCGTAGCGCGGGATGCGCCCTCGTTGGAGTATACCGGGGAGGTGCAGCGGAAGGTTGGCGCGACGAAGATAGCCTTGCTCGAGCTCCGCGCGATGAAGCGGGAGCCGGCCGCTACCGGCCATGAAGCAGTCGCCGATGCGAAGCACAAGCTTCAGGAAATGTCAGACCACGCTGGCACTTTACACCGGACGAACCGTATGCCCGGACAAGTAAGCCGGTGGCAGGTGACCATGGCGCGAGATGTCGGCTAAGCTCAATGCTCCCAGGGCCGGTCCTCGTGGATCACCTTTCGCGGTGATGACCATCGCCTCAGCACCAGCAGCGCGCAGGAATCCGATGGCGTCCAGCACCAGTGTGTCAGGCGCTAGGGTCAAAGCCGGCACCGGCTCCGGCACCCCGGCCGGCCACAGTGCCTCGACCGTCCCCTCATGGCGCAGCACCTGATGCACACGCGCCGATCCGGCAGTCGGATTCTCCGCCTCGCGGACGGGTGTGTCGGCGAGGTCCGCGACGCTGCGCAGAAACAGGATCGCCGTGTGCAGGGACTGCGGAACCGGCTGGTCGCGCCGCGACAACTTCATGCTGTAGATGCTTTCCTGCATCAGCAGTCGGCGCACGCCGTAGGCGCTGCCCGCCACCAGCATGAGGGGAAGCACTGCCTGGTACTCGTGGGTCATCTCCATGATCATGATTATGGCGGTGAGTGCGGCACCCGTTGCGCCCGCCACCATCCCCGCCATGGCGATCACGGCACAGAACACCGGATCCAGCGGTAGACCAGGCACGATTGCCTGGGCCAGGTAGGCGTAACCAGCGCCCAGGCAGGCGCCGAGGAACAGGGAAGGTGAAAAGACTCCACCAGAGGCGCCGGAGCCAAGCGTCAGGGAGGTGGCTAGCAGCTTGGCGGCGAGCAGCAGCAACAGCAGTCCCGGGTCGCGCAAGACGCCATCGAGGATGTCCTGGATGGTCGCGTAGCCCACCCCCTGCACATAATAATGGCCGAAGTGCGCCTGCAGGAAGTACATCAAGAGGCCCACCAGAGCCATGCCCAGATAGTGGCGGCTGTAATAGTTTCCGGGCATTCGCTCGAAGAGGTCCTCGAAGCCGTAAATGGAACGGATCATGACCAGCGAGCCCAGCCCCAGCAGCACGCCGAGCACCAGGTAGGCGAGGAGGGCCTCGGGAGTGAAGACCTGGTGGACCTGAAGCTCGAGGGCAGGAATCAGAAACGAGGGATGATCGCCGAAGTACTGCCGTCCGATGACGACGGCGGTGACCACCGACAGGACCAGGGGCACCAGCGTGCGGGCGCTGATCTCAGTCATGATCAGCTCCACGGCGAACAGCAGCCCACCCAAAGGTGTGTTGAAGGTTGCGGCGATGCCGCCGCCGGCACCGCATGCGATCAGGGTCGTGCGCTGCCACTCCGGTACCCTGGTCCACTGGGCCAGGGTGGAGCCGAAGGCGGCCCCGATCTGGATGATGGGGCCCTCGCGCCCCACCGAGCCACCAGTTCCGATGGACAGGGCCGAGGCCATGGACTTGACCAGGGCCACTGTAGGGCGGATGCGCCCGTGTTGGTAATAGATCGAGTAAATCACCTCCGGCACGCCGTGGCCCTTGGCCTCTGGCGCGAAGTTTTTCACCAGCCAGACCACCACCAAGGCACCGGTCACCGGCACCAGGATGATCGCCGGTCCGAAGGGGCTGGGGCTCGTGTGCAGGTTGGCGTCGTAGGCGAAGGAGAGCCGGCCAAAGAAGGCCAGATTGTGGATCAGCCCGATCATGGCCCGAAAGACGATGGCGCCGATGCCCGCCACGCATCCGGTGGCCAAGGCCAGTCCCAGCAATCGCAGCGAAAGCTCGCCGTAGCTTCGGGTGGCGTTTGTCTCTTCCAAGCGATCGCCTCCTCGGATTCGTTCGGACCGAGTCATCGTTCTCGGCGGACGCGATGGGCCTTGCTTCGGGATCTCGGGGCCGGTCGCGAGCTCCGCAATATCAGCCGGAGGCTGCTCCAGGACTCCCTGCCGGATCCCTTCCGATTCCAAGTCCCGTCTTGCCGGTGTAGCGTACCATCACCGATACGATCGTCGCTGTGAACATGAGCCGAGGACGATGGGGCAAAAGGGGTAATGTCGACCACGGACACGCGAGCAGCGATCAGCCGCCCGGCTCGAAATCGGAATCC
>CAYYHR010000309.1:0-4386 GCA_964471705.1 uncultured Chromatiaceae bacterium | reverse complement strand
TTCCTCCATTATGCGTCCATGCTGCTCGGTTGAAGTATAGTCGTACCCCCTCACCTCTAACCCTGTATTTCCGTAACCACAGAAAAACAGAAAGCAACACATACCCTCCTCTGTCAACCCTGCCCTTCCCTAGCTGACATGCTCGGAATGTCACAAACATAAACGGAGGCCCCCAGGCCTCCGTTGACACGGCTGTGTCTGTAGGAGCGCTGGTCACTCCGAGGTCTTCTCGCCCTCCTCCTTCCCAACCTCAGGAGCCGCTTCGGCCGGTGGCTTCTCGTAATCACCGATTACGCTTTTCAATGGGCAGAGATGGACTGCCAGACATTTCTTGCAGCCGGCTACCATGGCGATCGGGCATAAAGTCATCTCATGTTCCCCCTATTCGGTGGTGGAAACCCGTTCGATGCGATCCAATCTCGGAGGGCTTGGCACGGACGCCTCGCCCTCTTACTCGCTGATCCACTTCTTCGCCGCTTCAAGATCGGCGAGCGCAAAGTGCTGCACTGGACAGGGCATCATGAATCCCAGCACCTTGACCGTGTTGTTGATCCACTCCGTGTCCGAGACCAGGGCGAACTTCTCGAACGCAAAGAAGTGGCTCAAACCGAACTTCGTGTCGTCCCATACGGCCCCTGCCGTAAACCCGGTGCTGGACTCGAGCTGGAACAGCACGCGCACCTTATCGTGGGCTTTCAGCGTCTCCTCTATGGCCGGTATGAGCATGTTTTCATAATCCTCGGCCGTTACGGTTCCGCTTGCGGTGATTGATACGACATTCCCCGTCGTCGGTTGCAGAAGCTGAAGCATGGAGCACCTCCTGTAAAGGAATAAACACCTCGACTCATGATGACCACGAAGTATGGCAAGTGTTCGCGCCGCTCGGTTGAAGTATAGTCGTACCTCCCGCCTCGACAATCGTATTTACAGAAACTAGCAAACCCGCATTTACAGAAATACGCTTCCCCGCAACCCAAGAACCCGCACCCGGCCGCTAGGTTGCGTCCTTCTTCGGAAAGAACGGCGCCATCTTCAGCAACGCCTCTCGCTCGACTATTGTCCCTCTACCCGACCTGCACACACCCCTTAACTCCTCAAGTGAGGTTGCCGACTCAAGCTCAGTCCGCAGAAGCATTTCGGTCTTCGTGAGCAACTCCCTCTCGATCGCACTTCCCCGCGGCGCGAACTCGCGCAGCGCCCACAACTCCTCAACCGTACGCGCAGCCTCAAGCTCCGTCCGCAAACGCATTTCGGTCTTCATGAGCACCACCCGCTCGATCGTACTTCCCCACGGCGCGAGCTCGCGCAGCGCCAACAACTCCTCAAGTGAGGTTGCCGACTCAAGACGTTTGCGCAAACCATGTTCTAGCTTCACGAACGCCGTCTTTGCAATCGCACTCCACCGCGGCGTCCATCTATACACCTCCCACAACTCCTCAACCGTACGCGCAGCCTCAAGCTTCGCCGCCAGCTCAGCTGGATCCAGACGCACCCGGAGCGTACCGACATCGACCCCCGTAAAGATCGCCATCGCCTCCAAATCTATGTCGCCGATATCGACTCTCTCTCTGCCCATCGTTCTACCCGCTGGTTGCTGAGAGGCCACCTGCCTGCCCTATTCATCGACAGTCGTCGACCGCCGTTTATGCAACCCAAGAAGCACCGCACTCAAATGCGCAAACCCAGAATTACAGCAATACGCTTCCCCGCAACCCAAGAACCCGCGGCCCTACCGCCTCACTCAGATCGCCGTCTTTTTTGCCGACTCGACGCCAAGCTCGCGCAAGACCTCGACGAGCCGCTCCATCCCCTCGGCGACGATCTCCCGCTTTGTTGGCTCCTTGCGCCCCGCCTCGAGCAACTTCTTGATCTCGTCGATCGGGAGGCACTCATTGTGACGCCGCGCGTGGGCTACCTGACACGCAAGGATCAGGATGCCTGCCTGCAGCTCCTCGGGCTGCGCCGCCCACAGCAGGTCTTCGACTTCTTGTACCGCACCCGCAAAATTATCGGCCTGCATCGATCCTCTCCTCTATCACAAATCGTAAACACGGACATACAGAAGCACGGAACTATTGAATTACGGAACCACAGAACACCGCAATCCAAGAGCCCCCACGACCCTCGCACCGACGCACCCACCGTCCACCACACCCAGCACCCCGCATCAAGCACTAGGTACTAGGCACTTGGCACTAGGCACCGACCAATCAAAACCGCCACACCTCCCTCCAAATCCTCGACCTCTCATCCAAAACGCGGGAGGTCTCCGGCATCCAAAATCCGGGAGCACGCCATCCAATCCGCGGGAGGTACCCTCCCTTCCCCCACCCTCCCTGAACCGACCCCTTCCCCGGGAAGATACACTCCTAGACACGCCTCCCCCTCCCAACGTTCTCTATCCAAGTTGAAACTGTCAAAAATAGTTCCTGCATGCACACGCCACTCGTTACCCGTGCGGTCGGCCTGCCACGAAAGGCCCCACGACTCGCGTGTGGTGTTTGTCGGACGCCTATAGCTCATGGTCTACGCGCTCGCCCTTGCCCGCCGCTCCCACATGCCCCTCTACCACTTCCGGTGCGCCTGGGTTCGACGATCGCAACTACTACGAGTTCTACCCTCTCCACGTAGTACACGCGGGAACGCCGTAGAGCCTTCGCCGCTCACACTGAGCCCTGACGGAGAAGTTGGTGGCACAGAGTCCTTTCGTAGACGACTTTTCCGAACCTGTTCGGAACCTCCGTTCAGGAGCTAGGTAATGCCTAGATATTTCGGCTCCGTCTGGTTCCGAACCGTTTCGAAAACGCAACGGTCTGACTTGTTCCCGGGCAAATCGGCGGCTGAAACGGCGTGGGCAGGCATGCGGGAAATCTACCCGCAAACCGCATACGAATACAGCTTAACCTATTGATGTATCTATAGAACTGTCTTGTATTCCAACGCCTTATGTGGCCTGAGATGGCGCAGATCATAGCCGTCCAGCAGCCAGTTGAGCTCCTGGCCGCTGAGCGTGACCGCCCCTCCCAGATGCCGCGGCCATTGGAAGCGCTCGGCCTCCAGGCGCTTGTGCCACAGGCAAAAGCCGTTGCGCTCCCAATACAGGCACTTCACGGCGTCGCGCCGCCGGTTGGTGAAGACGTAAAGTGCCTCGGCAAACGGATCCAGCCCCAGGCTCTGCTCGACCAGCACCGCCAGGGAGTGCATGCCTTTGCGGAAATCCACCGCCTGGCGGCACAGGTACACCCGCTGCAGATCGCCGCTCGGGCGCATCATCGCGACGTCCCCGACAACTCCAGCAGCCGCCCCACCAGTCTCAGATCGGCATCGCCGCCCCATTCCAGAACCAGGCCGTTGGGAAAATGCAGCCGCTGCCTGCCAGCCTGCTGCACGCAACCTCGTACCTGGACCGCGGCAAAGTCCACCGCTTCGCTGCCGCCGATGAAGCCGAGCTGTTTCAAGCGCCGGTGCCACCGGTAGAGCCGCTACACATCCAGACCGGCTTGCTCGGCGTACGCCTTCAGGCTCAAGCCCCGGGCACGGCAGGCTTGGATATGCACCAGCCATTCGCGTTGGGCCTCGGTCAGTGTGCGTTCCAATAGCCCCGCCATGGTCGTCTCCCCTCTCGGTTGTCTGGGATGAACCATGCCGCGCTCCGCGACTCCGCGCTAGGTGGGGTTTATGGAGCCCTTACGACGGATCTGCGGCTGTATCTGCCCAAGGGGTGGGTGGACAACCCGGCGCGCTGTCGAAAAGCGGGCATACCGGAGCGGGAACGGTGTCGTCGCAGTAAGGTGGAGCTGGCCCTGGAGATGGTGCGCCACCAGCGCGAATTGGGCGTGCAGTTCGCTTGGGTGGGTGCCGATGGGGTTTATGGCAAAGAGCCTGCCTTCCTACGGGGCCTGGATGCCATGGGCGAAGTATTCGTGGTGGATGTGCACAAGGATCAGCGCATCTATGTGGACGATCCGCAGCCACAGGTTGCACCGAGGAATGGACGGCAACGGGGGCGCCCTCGCAGCCGTTTGCAGGCCCAGACAAACGCCCAACGGGTGGACGAATGAGCTGCTACCCTGGCGCCGTCGGATTGGCAACGCATTGCGTTGCGCGACAGCACCCAAGGCCGCTTGGAGGTCGAGGTCGTGCATCGGCGCGTTTGGCTGTGGGATGGCGAGGAGAAACAAGCCCACCATTGGCACCTGATCGTGCGCCGGGAGATCGATTCACCGCAAACGCTCAAGTACACCCTGAGCAATGCCGAAGCGGAGCTGCCAACCCATCGGCTGGCGCAGATGCAGGCCCAGCGGTTCTGGGTCGAGCGGGCCTTTCAAGAGGCCAAGAGCCACTGTGGTATGGGCGATTATCAGGCACGCAAATGGAGCGCCTGGC
>CAYYHR010000308.1:0-4401 GCA_964471705.1 uncultured Chromatiaceae bacterium | reverse complement strand
GGAAGCTCCTGCTGCTCAACCTGCAGCCGCAGGTGCGCATGGTGTTCGAGATCATAAAGGCGCTGGACGGCATGAACGTGTTCGCCAGTCAGGAGGAAATGGACGATTACCTTACCGCGATGCAGAACAAGGTGCTCGCGGGGGAAGACTGAAGAGAGGTGCACCCCGGGGCAATAGCCTTGCTCTCCTGTCGAGTATTCCGTGCCACTTTGATGGCCTCAGGTGGGGCTGATCAGCCCTTGGTCTGCGAAATCTTGCGCTAACCTCGAAGCGTTGCGTTACAGTTCCTCGCGCTCTTAGTATTCCTATCGCATCAGTCCGGTTTCGCGCTCTGCATTGGGTTCCGTTCAGGCGTCAACCGTACTTTGCGTACCATCGCCTGTGGAAGCGTTTGGAACGAGGTCCACGAAGATCTCATCGAAGGGGACCTATGTGTCCAAGGATTGGAACGAGCAATGCCCGTCTCCGGGAAGATATTCGTGAAACAGCCATTCGTTCTCCGGGGCTCGCCGAAAGATCTCCACTCGGCGCGGTGGGATGTCCACCAGCACATACTCCTGCAGAGATGCCAATGTCCTGTAGGCCGCGAGCATCGCGCCCCGATCGAAGGCCGCGGTCGACTCCGACAATACCTCCGTGATCAGAATCGGATGCTCGATGAACCGGCTGGCGGCGTGATCTCGCCCATCGCATGAGACCATCACATCAGGGTAGAAGAAGGCGTCCGCTGCCGCCACGCGCAGCTTCAGATCGGAGATATAGGCCTGGCATGGGCCGCCGCGCAGTCGTTGCTTGAGCGCTGCGTACAGATTGCCAGCGACTACCACGTGCTCGCGTCGAGCCCCGACCATGGCGAATACCTCGCCACGGACATACTCGTTTTTTGTCGGCTGCTCGTCTTCCCAAGTCAGGTAAGTCGCGGCGTCGAAGGTCGTCTGTGTCGGGGGATTCGTCATCCATGAGCCTCTTCGAGCAGAAAGCGCAGCCGGTAGCTGTAGACGGTACCGGCGAAGATGATGAAGAAGAAGTTGTAGTCGTGACGCACGAGCCGGTAGTCGCCCAGGTTCCAGATAAGCACGAAAAGTAGAGATACCGCGAAGAAGCGGCACAGATCACCGGGCATCCGGCCTTCGCGGCAGGCGAGGGCCGCTGCGCGTGCCAGCAGCCAGAGGAGTGCTGCGAGCAGAGCGAGACCGATGATTCCCAGCTGGACCAGGATCTCGGCATAGGTATTGTGCAGATGCCGCAGCCAGACCTTCTTGTGCAACTTCTCGGTGTACAACATGAGGTCGGGGCGTGCGCTGTGCATCAATAGAGATCGACTGGAGCCCGCTCCCCAGCCCAGCCAAGGCCGTTGCGACCAGAGGTCCAGTGCGTAGTGCAGGGCGTGCACGCGCAGGCCACTGGGGTCAGAGGGCACGTCTGCGAAGTCGCCGCTCAAGACCTTGGAGATGGTCTCGCCACCTTCTTCCAGCCGGTGGGCAATCTGGCGATGTTGAAGGGCGATAAGCAGGGCCAGGCTGATGGCCACGACCAGGACGGCTGCGATCCGGGTGCCGGGGTGGGCGGCTGCGCGGTGCCCGCGCCATTCCAGGTAGGCCAAGAGCGCCGCGGCCATGGCGAAGGCGACCCAGGAGGTGCGGGAGTAGGACAGCATCAGGCCTTCGAGCGCAAATGCCAGGAGGGCCAGCCACGAGACCAGGCGCAGCCAGCGCGGTACCCCTCCGGGACCGGGATGCCAGAACCGCTCGCGTAAGGCGATCAGGCCCAGGGCGGCGAGTCCGCTGAACATGCCGAAGGCGATGGCGGGTAGGTATGCCTCGAAGCGCTGCGTGAAGAATTGCGCGTCCAGGGGTGTCCAGCCTACTTTGCGTAGTGCGCCGACCACGAAGCCCGCGAGGCCCAGAAGCAGCAGGATGCGGACACGCTCGGGACGGCCGCCCGCCCAGAAGGCGAAGGGAATGAACAGTAACAGCCGGACCCAATCCACGCCTGCATCGGCCGCCGCCTTCGCCTGCGCATCGATTGGGGCCGTGAGATAGGTGAGGAGCGAATGGAGCGCGACGTAGAGGGCGAAGGCCAGTGCAATGATTATCAGCGGGTCGCGGGCCAGGACCCGCCAATTGCGAAAGCTGATGAGAAAGGAGAGGCTGAGCAGGACCAGCCCGACCGTGGCGGGTGTGATCCCGAGCAGGGCAAAGCCGGCGAAGAGGTAGCTACCGAAAAGCCCGACGCGCCTCGACCAGTCCCCGGTCTCGAGCAGGGGCGATGCAGTGCCGTGCGCCAAGTTGTCGTTCTCCTGATCCGGGCGGGGATGGGGCCTGTGCGGCTCTTTACGATGAAATTCGCGAAGCACGTTCGCCCCCTCGCCCTTTATGGGAGAGGGTCGGGGTGAGGGAACGATCAGGAGCGGGGCAACCTTTCATTCTGCGAGGTGGCCCGACTCGCCCCATGATCGTTAATCGACCAGAGATGCTACCATAACCACAGCTGCCGATCCGATCTCACCTGGAGCAAGAGCCTTTGATTTTCGCCGCGTCTTTCCGCCCCGTTGCGGCGCGCCTGGGGCCCCTGTGCCCCCTGATTTCCGACTGGTATCCGAGTTGAATGGCAAGACAGGAGTCGATGTCCGGTCACGTCTGCTGGTTACCGGGTTTCGTGGGGGACATGCCGGGGTCGGGCGGGTCATGATCGCCCTGATGAACGGCTGTGCCCGAGCGGGGATCGAGGTTCATGTCCTGGTGGAGACGAGCGACAACCCGGACTTCGAGCAGCTGGACAGGTCCGTGCAGCCGCATGTCAGGGACCTGGGAGAGGGGAGGGCGGGCGTCGCCCGCATGCGGGCCGTGCTCGAGGAGCTGAGGCCCCACGCCGTGATTGCGAACAAGGATCGAGCGAGTGCGCTGGTCGTCGAGGCGGCAGCTCCCCTGGAGCCGCGTCCGCGCGTTCTGGTCCGGGTGGGTACGCATCAACCGGCTAAGATCCGCCACCGGAGCCTCCTCTCGCGTCTGCGCATCCGCCGAAGCCTGCGTGCCGTCTACCCGAAGGCCGATGTCCTGGTCGGCATCTCGCAAGGGGTTTGCACCGGTCTGCGCGAGCTCCTGGGCGATCTGGCCCCACCGATCCGCTGCATCTACAATCCGATGGACTTGGCGGGCATCCGTGCCCGCTCGCGGGAAGAGCCGAGCCATCCCTGGTTTCGGGAGATTCGCGGGAGGTTGCTGGTCAGCGTCGGCCGGCTCTCACGAATCAAGGATCAGGAGAACCTGCTGCGGGCCCTGGCGTTGCTGCCGGGGGACGTTCGGCTGGTGATCTTCGGTGAGGGCAAGCAGCGTCCGCGGCTCGAGGCATTGGCGCAGAGGCTCGCGCTCGGCGGGCGGGTCGATCTGCCCGGCTATACCGCGAACCCCTTCGCCCATGTGGCGAGGGCCGATCTCTTCGTCCTGTCCTCGCGCTACGAGGGCTTCTGCAATGCCCTGCTGGAGGCCCTCGCGGTCGGCACCCCCGCCGTCTCCACCGATTGCCCCAGCGGCCCCAGGGAGATCTTGGATGGTGGCCGATATGGCCCCTTGGTGCCCGTCGGGAAGCCGCGGCTTCTGGCCGAGGCGATTCTCCAGACCCTCGATGATCCACCGTCACCGGCCATGCTTGCTGAGGCCGTGGCGCGCCTGCACACCGAGCAGGCGGTACCCGGGTATCTGGATGCCTTGGGATTCTCAGGCGCCTGCGTCTCCCAAAGCGGCTGATTAGCTCCAGTGCTGCAACCGGCCCCGCCACGACCCGACATCAGCATCTTCAGTCCCCTCGGGCGCGGCGGGACGTCGCAGCACGGGGGTATCACCCCGGTGGTGCTCAATCTCGCTGCGGCCTTCAGCGAGGCAGGAAGGCGGGTGGAGCTCCTGACCTTCTCGCCGCAGGACCCCCGTACCCTGTTTCCGTCCCTGACGGAGTTTTTGCAGGTCCGGAATCTTGGCCGAGGCAGCCGTCTGCGGCACCTGTTCCAGCTCGCCGGCTACCTTAGAGAGCGCCGCCCTGCTGTGCTGCTTGCCGCGGGGCTGCGTCCGAACCTGATCGCCGCCGCCTGCAAGCGCCTGCTGTGGCCACCTTGCCGTCTGTTCCTGAGTTTGCACAACAGCCTCTCGCCTGGCCTCGGGGAGCTGGGGACCATCAAACGAAGCCTGCGCATTCGTGGTATGCGGGCAACCTACCCGGTCGCCGACGGTCTGGTCTGCGTCTCCGCGGGCGTCGCGGAGGATCTGCGTCGGTACCTGGACCCGCCTCCCAGTAAGGTCCATGTCATCTACAACCCCGTCTTGTCGCCGCAGCAGATCGGCAGGGCTCCAACGGTGCCTCCACATCCCTGGCTGGAGCCAGGGCAGTCGCCCCTGATCCTCGGGGCAG
>CAYYHR010000307.1:0-4423 GCA_964471705.1 uncultured Chromatiaceae bacterium | reverse complement strand
GCGTCACGGTGCAGAAGCAGACCGATGAAATCACCGGTCTGAGCAGCCTGGTGGTCACCGATCCCAAGCAGCGAGGCAGTGCCGGCAAGGACCTGCGTCCTCTGGTGCAGTTGCTGGATGACGACGGCAAGGAGCTCAAAATTCCGGGTACCGATGTCGCTGCGCACTACTTCCTGCCGGCCGAGGCGATCGTGGCGCTGGAAGACGGCGCAAAGGTGCAGGTCGGTGACGTGGTCGCGCGTATTCCCCAGGAATCCTCCAAGACCCGCGACATTACCGGTGGTCTGCCGCGCGTCGCGGACCTGTTCGAAGCCCGCAAACCGAAGGATCCGGCGATCATGGCGGAAACCTCGGGTACTGTTGGTTTTGGTAAGGAAACCAAGGGCAAACAGCGCCTGGTCATTACCGAGCAGGGTGGTGAGACCTACGAAGAACTGATTCCGAAGTGGCGTCACATCTCCGTATTCGAGGGCGAGCAGGTTGAAAAGGGCGAAATTCTCGCCGACGGCGAGCCCAATCCGCACGACATACTCCGCCTGCTGGGTACTACAGCGATGGCCGAGTACCTGGTGAAGGAAATCCAGGACGTTTACCGCCTGCAGGGTGTGGGAATCAACGACAAGCACATCGAAGTCATCATCCGCCAGATGCTGCGCAAGATCGAGATTGCCGAAGCGGGAGACTCGCATTTCCTCAGGGGCGAGCAGGTGGACAAGGCGCGGGTACTCGACGCGAACGAAGTGCTGGAGAAGGCCGGCAAGGAGCCGGCCCGCTGGGATCCGTTGCTGCTGGGTATCACCAAGGCATCGCTCGCCACCGAGTCGTTCGTGTCGGCGGCCTCGTTCCAGGAAACCACCCGCGTGCTTACCGAGGCGGCCGTGCGTGGCATGCGCGACGAGCTGCGCGGCCTGAAGGAGAACGTCATTGTCGGACGCCTGATCCCGGCCGGAACCGGGCTTGCCCATCATCTGGAACGCCGCCGCCTGCGCGCCGGTATTCCGGTGCAGGAAGCCCCCGCCGCGGTCGTCCCCGTGGTGGATGAATCCTCGCCAGGTGACACCGAGGAGCACGTCACCGAAAGCTAGATCGGTGGCGGGCGTCGAAAGCTTGACGTTTCGTAGCGACGGTCGGGGATAAGGCGCAAGTACCCGATTCGAACGACGAATTTGCTTGACAGCTTCTGGCGGAGTGCCTAAAATGCGCCTCCTTCGACAGGCCGGGTCCGCCCGGCCTGTCGTTTATTTTCAGCACTTTACAAAATTTTCAACACCCCGGTGTGATTGAGGGTGGAGTATTGATTAATGGCCACGATTAATCAGCTGGTGCGCAAGCCGCGCACTCGTAAACAGACAAAGAGTAATGTGCCGGCGTTGGAGGCATGTCCCCAGAAGCGTGGCGTGTGTACCCGCGTCTATACGACAACGCCGAAAAAGCCCAACTCGGCTCTGCGTAAGGTCGCCCGCGTTCGTTTGACGAACGGTTTCGAAGTCACGACCTACATCGGTGGTGAAGGGCACAACCTGCAGGAGCACTCGGTGGTGCTGATCCGCGGCGGTCGTGTCAAGGACTTGCCGGGTGTGCGTTATCACACGGTGCGCGGCAGCCTGGACACCCAGGGTGTCGACAGTCGACGCCAAGGTCGTTCCAAATACGGTGCCAAGCGACCCAAGTCGTAAGGTCATTGAATCAACAGGATTAAATAGAGACGTAAGCGTATGTCCAGAAGACGAGTCGCCGAGAAGCGGGAGATACTCCCCGATCCGAAATTTGGCAATGCCATGCTGGCACGGTTCATCAATATGGTGATGCAGTCCGGCAAGAAGTCGGTTGCTGAACGCATCATTTACGGTGCCCTGGATCAGATCAAGGCGCGCGGCGCCGGTGCGGACCCGGTCGAGGTGTTGGACAAGGCGCTGGACAATGTGCGCCCAGTGGTCGAGGTCAAATCCCGCCGTGTTGGTGGTGCGACCTACCAGGTTCCGGTGGAAGTGCGCGCGGCGCGGCGCACCACCCTGGCCATGCGCTGGGTTATCGATGCTGCACGCAGCCGGGGTGAAAAATCCATGGCGCTGCGCCTTGCGGGCGAGCTGATGGACGCGGCCGACAGCCGTGGTTCGGCCGTGAAGAAGAAAGAGGACACCCATCGCATGGCGGAAGCCAACAAGGCTTTTGCTCACTATCGCTGGTAATTGTTGAAAGATTCACTGAGGAATTACGCTCGTGGCACGCAAGACTCCCATTAAGCGCTACCGCAACATCGGTATTATGGCGCACATCGATGCCGGTAAAACGACGACGACGGAGCGTGTTCTTTACTATACCGGTATCTCCCACAAGATCGGTGAGGTACACGACGGTGCTGCAACCATGGACTGGATGGAGCAGGAGCAGGAGCGCGGTATCACGATTACATCGGCTGCAACCACCTGTTTCTGGCAGGGCATGGACAAGCAGTACGACCAGCACCGCATCAACATCATCGATACGCCCGGACACGTCGACTTCACCATTGAAGTCGAGCGTTCGTTGCGCGTGCTGGATGGCGCCGTTGCCGTGTTCTGTGCGGTCGGCGGTGTCGAGCCCCAGTCCGAAACCGTATGGCGCCAGGCCAACAAGTACCGCGTGCCGCGTATGGCGTTCGTCAACAAGATGGACCGCGCCGGCGCCAACTTCCTGCGCGTCGTGGGTCAGATCAAGGATCGCCTGGGCGCCAAGCCGGTGCCGTTGCAGATCGCCATCGGCGCCGAGGAAAAATTCGAGGGCGTGGTCGACCTGATCCGCATGAAGGCCATCTACTGGAACGAAGCCGACATGGGCGTCACCTATGAGGCGCGCGAAATTCCGGATGATTTGAAAGACCTGTGCGCTGAATGGCGTGAAAACATGCTTGAGTCGGCCGCCGAGGCCAACGAAGAGTTGATGGAAAAATACCTGGAAGAGGGTGACCTCAGCGAAGACGAAATCCGCGTCGGTATCCGTCAGCAGACGCTGGCCAATGAGATCGTGCCTGCGCTGTGTGGCTCTGCGTTCAAGAACAAGGGTGTCCAGGCAATGCTCGACGCCATCGTCGAGTTCATGCCGTCGCCACTCGACGTGCCGGCGATCATGGGTATCCTGGACGACAAGGACGAAACCGAAGCAGAGCGCCATTCCTCGGACGAGGAGCCGTTCGCGGCGCTGGCATTCAAGATCGCGACCGACCCTTTTGTCGGCACCCTGACCTTTTTCCGCGTCTATTCGGGCGTATTGAAGTCGGGCGACACGGTCTATAACCCGGTCAAGAGCAGGAAGGAGCGCGTCGGCCGAATCGTGCAGATGCATTCCAACTCGCGTGAAGAGATCAAGGAAGTGCTGGCGGGCGACATCGCCGCCGCCGTCGGCCTGAAGGATGTCACCACCGGTGACACCCTCTGCGACCCGAACAACATCATCACGCTGGAGCGCATGGAATTTCCGGAACCGGTAATTTCCGTCGCCGTGGAACCGAAGACCAAGAGCGACCAGGAAAAGATGGGTATCGCCCTGTCCAAGCTGGCGCAGGAGGATCCGTCGTTCCGGGTGCGGACCGATGAGGAATCCGGCCAGACGATCATCTCGGGCATGGGTGAGTTGCACCTGGATATCATCGTTGACCGCATGAAGCGAGAATTCAACGTCGAGGCCAATGTCGGTGCACCGCAGGTGGCTTACCGCGAGACCATCCGCAAGACGGTGGAAAAGGCCGAAGGCAAGTTCGTGCGCCAGTCCGGTGGTCGCGGTCAGTATGGTCACGTCGTGCTCAAGCTGGAGCCCCAGGAGCCCGGTACCGGGTACGAGTTCGTCAACGCTATTGTTGGTGGCGTGGTGCCGCGCGAATATATCAACGCAGTGGACAAGGGTATCCAGGAGCAGCTGGAGAGCGGCGTGCTGGCCGGCTACCCGGTAGTGGATGTCAAGGTCACCCTGTACGACGGGTCCTATCACGACGTCGACTCCTCGGAAATGGCGTTCAAGATCGCCGGCTCCATGGGCTTCAAGGCAGGCGCGCTGGATGGCGGCGCTGTGCTGCTGGAGCCGATTATGAAGGTTGAAGTAGTGACGCCCGAAGAAAACATGGGTGACGTCATGGGCGACCTGAACCGCCGTCGTGGCCAGGTGCAGGGTATGGACGACAGCCCCTCGGGCAAGATCATTCGTGCCGAGGTGCCGCTGGCGGAGATGTTCGGTTACGCGACCGACCTGCGTTCCGCGACCCAGGGTCGCGCAACGTATTCGATGGAGTTCGCCAAGTATGCTGAAGCGCCCAACAGCATTGCTGAAGCGGTCATCAAGAAAGCATCCTGATTTTTTGTTTTAGACACTAACAGAACCGAAAGAGGGTAGCAGTCGTGTCCAAGGAAAAATTTGAACGTACGAAGCCGCATGTAAATGTGGGAACGATTGG
>CAYYHR010000306.1:0-4436 GCA_964471705.1 uncultured Chromatiaceae bacterium | reverse complement strand
TATATTAATCCTAGCAGCGACTCTGGCTATGCTGTACTACACGAAAGCAACAGGAGTTCCGTTCAAATCGTTCACAGAGTCCGACGTCTTAGCGATCATTACATCTATGTTTGTTGTGGCTGTATTCATGGAGCGGTCGATTGAGGCGATTCTTACGCCCGTTCGCGCTCCTGATCGCCAGAAAATTGAACAAGAACTGGAGGACATTAAGCGCGACGCAAAAAACGACGATAGCAAGAAAGGCCTTCAGATAGCGAAGGAGCGTGAATTAGCAACCTATAAGCTAAATACCGCTCAGCGCGCATACTGGCTAAGTTTCGGCTTCGGTCTAATTATAAGCGTCGTAGGCATACGGACGCTAGCGGGATTAGTAAATCCCGAAGACTTGAACAAGCTTACTGATCTTCACCGAACCCTCTTCTCTTTCGTAGACATCGTTCTCACAGGAGGTGTCATAGCAGGCGGTAGCGCCGCAATTGACAAGATCGGACGCGCGATAAGCGAATTCTTCAACCTAAGATCCGCGACAGATGCAAAACCGCCGCAAGATACGAACACTTGATTCGTCATTTTGAAGAGTGGGGTCTCTCGTTGTTGCATACCGGTACGTCCGAACAGGCCCAACGCTATTATGCAAAAATTGATTCCGCCTCCCCATCCAAGTCCCTCGTGACGACCCTGAAGGCGGAGACTCTTTCGCAAAGATTCGGTGTCCCAACATCCGACTCGAACAGGGAGGCGCTGCGAAAGGGCGAAGTGATCCTCTCGGGTAAGGACCAGGACATCGGTGCTCCAAGGGGATTCTTCTTCGATCAACTCGACAGTTGCGGGTCAGCAGCAGGTCAGCAGGGTCAGGTCTGCCTTGTATCTGCGCGTATCGAAGCCCGGGAGGTTGTGCACGGGAGTAATTGAGTTAAATGACCTGGGCATAGCACTATTATCGGCCGCAGAGGTTGTCGTTCAGCCAATCCATGGTTACGGCGTTGGACGCGTCAGGCTGCCCACTTGGCAGAAGGACTGGAGATCCAATCACCTGTCGTAAAATATCCCTCCGTTTCGAGCCCCGAGTCAACTGAAAGCTGACAGGAATTGGAACGGAAAGCTACTTTGTGCACAGGCGGTTGGATTCACTTTGCAGAACCGGCTGCCGGCGCAGATCATCGATCTTCCGCTTGCCTGATGTACGGATACCGAGGGACTACTCATGAAGACCACCAACTACCTGCTGATTTCCGCCGTGCTGTGCCTCGACCTCGGCGCCTGCGCCGCTAACCCGCGCATTTCGCAGGCCGAGACCTGCGCCAACGGCTTGGATCGAGCCTTCGCCGAGCTCGAGAATGCCAAGGCCAAGGGCTTCAGCGGCACCGTCAGCTGGACCAAGGCTGCCGGCCTGCTCTCGGCGGCAAAGATTCAGCAGCAATTCGACAAATATCCCAACTGCATCGACAAGGTGAATCGGGCCCACACATACATTCGCATGGCGAAGCAGGGTATCTGATCAGAGCGAAGAGCTCAGCGCCGCCAGAAGGTCGAGGTGAGGATCACGAGCAGGCTGTAGTATTCCAGCCGCCCGGCCAGCATGCACCCGCTGAGTATCCATTTTGCGAGCTCGGGGAGATGACCATAGCTGTCCACCGGTCCGACACCGCCCAAACCGGGGCCTACGTTGAACATGGAGGCAGCCACGGCGGCGATGGAGGTGAGCACATCCACCCCCAGGGCGGCGAGCAGCATGGAGGCAACGAAGTTGACCACGAATGCCAGATAGACCAGATTCAGAAGGCTCTGGATCGTAGGCTCCGGTATGACGCGCCCCCCCACCCGTACCTTGTAGACCGCCTGGGGCTCGGCCATGCGCCGAAACTCGCGATCCACCACCCGCCCCAGCAGCACGATGCGAGCGGTCTTGAGCCCACCGGCCGTCGAGCCGGTGCAGCCGCCCACGAACATCAGTCCCAGCAGCATCATCTGCGGCAGGGGTGGCCAGAGCGAGTAGTTTTCCGTTATGAATCCGGTCGTGGTGACGATGGAGCTCACCTGGAAGAGCGCGCCGCGCAAGGCATGCTCCGGCGCGTAGTCCCTTTGCCATACGAGCACGCCGGCGATGACGAGACTCGCGGCCGCCACCAACAACAGGTAGTAGCGGGTCTCGTAGTCGGTGAAGAAAACCAGAGGACGCCGTTCCACCCAGAGCCGGTAGTGCTGGATGAAGCTCATCCCGGAAAGCAGCATGAAGACGATGATGATGTAGTCGATGAGGGGACTGTGGAATGCCGCGATGCTCGCGGTACGGGTGGAAAACCCGCCGGTGCCCAGGGTCGAGAAGGACTGGCAGATAGCCTCGAAGCCATCCATGCCGGCCCATTGCAGTGCCAGCCACTCGGCAAGGGTCAAGGCGAGATAGATCTTCCACAGCGCCAAGGCCGTCTCGGCTACCCGGGGCTTGACCTTGTCGGACTTGGCCCCGGAGAACTCGGCCCGGTAGAGGTGCATGCCGCCGTGGCCGATGAGCGGCAGGATGGCCACCCCCAGGAGCACGATCCCCATCCCCCCGACCCAGTGGGAGAGGCAGCGCCAGAGTTGGATTGGATTGGAGAGGATCTCCACGTCGTCGAGCACGGTGGCCCCGGTGGTGGTGAAGCCGGAGACGGACTCGAAGAACGAATCCGTGAAGGATGGGAAATAGGGCGAGAGGTAGAAGGGAAGCGCGCCGAAGACCGTCACCACACCCCAGATCAGCACGACCAGAAGCTGCGCCTCCCGAGGCCTGAGCTCGCGGGTCGCCTTTCGCCCGCACGCGAGAATCAGTGCGAGCCCGGTGCCGGCGGTAATGGCCGCCGAGGTGAGAAGCACATCCTGATCGCGCCCGCCGATGGCCAACGCGTAGCCCCAGGGCACCAGCATGACCCCGGCAAATCCAGCCAGAAACAGGCCCAGTACCCGACCGACGACCCGAACCTCGATCAGGGATGCAGCCATCGCCCCGGGGACTTGGTCAGAAAGGCGGCTTCCAGCTTGGAGATACACTGCTCCAGCGCGACGAGCACGACCCGATCGCCGGCCTGGATGCTGTCGCCTCCGCGGGGCACGATGGCCTCGCCGTTCTCCCGGGCAATGGCCGCCACGATGGCATCGCGGGGCAATCGAATATCACGCAAGGGCCGCCCGATATATCTCGAAGAGGCCGGGGCCTGGATCTCGATGGCCTCGGCGGCCTCCTCGCCGAAGCTCCGCACCGAAAGGACGTCCCCCTTGCGCACGAACTCCAGAATGGCGTCCACGGCTTTGAGGCGCGGGCTCACGGTGGTGTTGATACCCAGCCCACCCACCATTCCCAGATAGTTGAGCCGGTTCACCTGGGCGACCACCTTGGCCGCGCCCAGGCGCCGGGCGAGCAGCCCGGCGATCACATTGGAATCGTCGTTGCCGGAGAGCGCCAGAAAGGCATCGATTCCCTCGATATGCTCTTGCGACAAGATCTCCTGGTCGGTACCGTCGCCGTGGATGACGACGGTCTTCTCCAGGGTCTCGGCGATTTCTTCGCACCTGTTGGCATCCTCCTCGAAGAGCTTTACCGCGACTCCCTGGCCCTCCAACGCCCGCGCCACTTCGATCCCCACTTCGTCTCCGCCGACGATGAAGACGCGCTGCAGCCGCGCCTGCGACTTGATCCCCATGAAGTCCATGAAGGCATTCAGATGATCCCGCGTCGTAACCGTGTAGAGGTGGTCTCCGGGCCGGAGGACCTCGGCGCCGTGGGGGATGATGACCGACGAGCCCCGGAAGATCATGGCGACCATGGAGTTAGGGGGCGGACCGGCCCGCACCAGGTCGTCCAGGCTCTTGTCGGCGAGCCAGCTCCCCTTCTCCACGTTCATACCGAACATCTTGACGGCGCCCCCCGCAAAATCGCGGATGTCAGACACGCCGGGCACGGGAAGGACCCGCAGGATACGTGCGATGATGTCGGTCTCCGGGTGGATGACCCGATCGATCCTTACCCCGCGGTCCTTCAACAGACCGCTCCAGTCCCGAAAATCCGGCGTGCGCAGCCGCACCGCCTTGACCGCCTCCGGGGCCTCGGCATGGGCGATGAGCGCTGCCAGCAGATTGAGCTCGTCCGATTGGGTGACGGTGATCAGCATATCGGCCCGCTGGATTCCCGCCCGCCGCCAGGTGGCGATGCTGGCGGCATTGCCGTGCAGGACATGCGCGTCCAACGTGGCTTCGAGCTCCCTGCAGCGCTCCTCCTTGCGCTCCACCAGCGTCACCTCGTGACCCTCGTTGACAAGACGCTTGCCGAGAAAGGCGGCCACTTGACCGCCGCCGGCGATGAAGATATTCATGGAACGTGAAATAAGCTAACGATCATGGGGCGAGGAGAGCCACCCCGGAGGATGAAAGGTCGCCTCGCCCCTGATCGTTCCCTCACCCCG
>CAYYHR010000305.1:2127-4447 GCA_964471705.1 uncultured Chromatiaceae bacterium | reverse complement strand
AGACCGGAATCCTCGTCGCGCCGGAGGACCCCACGGGCCTTGCCCGCGCCATCGAATCCCTGATCACCGATCCCGCCTTGCGCATGCGCCTGGGGCAAGCCGCGCGCCGGCGCTACGAAGACCACTTCTCCCTCCAGCGCATGCTCGATGCCACCGAGGAGGTCTATCACGGTCTGCTCGCGGCAGCTCACTCGCCCGGTCTCGCACGCTTCGGCTGAGCGCGCGCCAGCGTCCGGTAGACGATGGGCATCACGATCAGCACCAGGGGCATTTGCACGAGCAGACCGGAGATGATCGCAACCGCCAGCGGCTGCTGCATGGCGGAGCCCTGCCCCAGGGCGAGCGCGAGCGGCAGCAATGCGAGGATGGCGGCCAGCGTGGTCATGGCGATGGGGCGCATTCGGCTCTTGCCCGCCTGAATCAGTGCCGTGCCTTGGGGCTGACCGGCTCGCACCAGGGCGTGATACTCCGAGAAATAGAAGATCGACACCTCGGTAACGATGCCGACGATCATGGTCATGCCCATCATCGCCGTGATGTTGAGCTCCATGCCCGTCAGCCACAGACCCGCGAATACCGCCGCCATGGCAAGGAGGGGCGAGAGCAGGATCGCCAAGGCGGCGGCGAAATCCTCGTAGAGGAAGAGCAGAAGCAGAAATACCAGGGCAACGGCCGCGACGAACACCCCGATGAGGCCGCGGAAGGCGATCTGCTGCTGCTTGTAGAGACCACCGAGCTCGTAGTAGATGTCAGCCGGCAGCAACCCTGGGACATCTACGGCTGCCTTGACGGCCTTTACGGCCGAGCCCATGTCTGTCCCGCTGATCCGCGCGGTCACGGCGACCATGGGCGCGAGGTTGTCACGGGTAATCTGCGGCTGGCCGCTCTCCACCTGAACGCTGGCGATGCGCTTCAGGGGAAAAGCATGCCCATCGGGTGCGCGCAGCCGGATCGACTCGACTTGGCCGCTCATCTCCCGCGCTGACTTCGGTACCCAGACACGGACATCGACGAGCTTGTTTCCCTCCTGCACGGAGGTGGTGACCAGGCCCTCGAGCCATCCCGAGATCTGCCGTGTGACCCCATCCGGATCGACGCCTTCCAACGCCGCCTTATCCCGATCCACGACGATTCGGATGGCATCTCCCGCGAGCACCACACCATCGTTCACGTCGACGACGCCGGGAATCTTCCCGATAGCGGAGGCCACCTTCGGCGCCGTGGCGAGAAGCTCTTCGAGCTTGTCGCCGTAGAGCTTGATCTCGATGGGCTGCGGGACCGCCGTCAGATCGCCGATGAGGTCCTCCATCAACAAGGCCATCTCCACGCTCAGCCCGGGCACCTCTTGCTCGATGCGTCCGCGGATCTCGTCCATGACCTGGTCGATGGGCGCCCGCGGAAGCGGCTTCAGGCGGACGAAAAAATCGCCCTCGTTCGCCTCGGTGAGGCCTCCTCCGAGTTGGGTGCCGGTACGCCGCGAATAGGTCTGCACGGCCGGGTTGTCCCGCAGGATGGCCTCGACCTGACGCAGCAAGCGATCAGTCTCGGTCAAGGAGGTCCCGGCGGGCGCTCGGTAATCCAGAACGAATCCGCCTTCGTCCATGTGCGGCATGAACCCGGAGCCGACCTGGGAATAGGCCGCATAGCCAGCGGCAATCACAGGCACCAGGACGAGCGGCACGAGCCACGGCCTGCGCATTGCCCCTCGCATCAGCCGTTCGTAGAGGCGCTGCAGGAGCGCGAAGATAGGTCCGACATCCTCGCGCTCGGCATCGCGCGGGTGCAGGAAGTGCTCGGCCAGCAACGGTACGGCGAGCCAGGCGAGCAGAAAGGAGATGAACAGGCTACTCGCCATGGTGAGCGAGAGGGCCTTGAAGAAGGCGCCGGTGACGCCACTGAGAAAGGCCAGCGGCGCAAAGACGATGATGGTCGCAGCTGAAGAGCCCGCCAGCGGCGCGCTGAGCTCGATGGCCGCCGCACGCACCGTGGATGCGACATCAGAACCGTGCTCGCGCATGCGCCGGATAATGTGCTCGATCATCACGATGGCGTCGTCGACGATCAGACCGACGGCGGCGGCCATGCCGCCGAGGGTCATGATGTTGAAGCTCATGTGCAGGACACCGAGCAGCAGGATGGTGCTGGCGAGGACGGAAGGGACGACCAGGAACGCGACCAGGGTGATCTTCAGGCTGCGCAGGAACACCAGCAGCACGACCGCCGCCAGGACCACGCCGATGCCGATGGCATCACGCACGCTCGCGGCGGACGCGGTGATGAGCTGGCTCTGGTCGTACCAGTTGGCGATGTGCACGTCCGA
>CAYYHR010000305.1:0-2027 GCA_964471705.1 uncultured Chromatiaceae bacterium | reverse complement strand
ACGGAAGACAGCAGGGGGACGAGCTGATATAGGGCCAGGTCGCGCAACTGGACCAGGCTCTCCCGTGCCGAGGTCAAGGCATAGGCGGCGACCGGAAACACGGTCGGGTCCATCCGCCGGACGCTGAAGCTGGTACCCGGCGGAAGCTGCGGGAGCACCTGGTTGACCGCCGACTCGACCTGAAGCATCGCGGCCACCATGTCCGCGCCCCATTGGAAATTCACCGACAGCTCGGCGCTGCCGCGGCTGCTCGCCGAACGCACACCCACGACGCCGGGCACGGAGCGAATGGCCTGCTCGATGGGCCGGGTGACGGCGATAACCATCTGATCGGCGGGACGGTCCCCGGCATCCAGGGAGACCGCGACCCTGGGAAAATCGACGTGCGGGAACAGCGCGACCGGCAGCTTGGTGGCAGCGGCGATGCCGGCCAGGGCGAGGATTGCTACCAGGAAGAGGATGGAGCGTCGGTGGGCAGCCGCCCAGTGGGCGAGAGTCACGGCGATCGCTCCCGCACGGCCATCCCGTCGTGCAGCTCGTAATTGCCGAGCACGACGACGGCATCTCCCGCCGCCAAGGCGCCGCTGACCTCGACCTCGGTCCCTTGCTCGATGCCGGTGTCCACCGCGACCCGGTGCGCGGTCCCCTTTCTGACAAGGTACAGATAGGCCTGCTTCCCGGCCCGCAGCACCGAGCTGCGCGGCACCACCAGGGCCTGGTGCGTCGGCAGCTCGATGCGCGCCGAGACCCGGCTTCCCAAAACGAGAGAGTCTGTGCGGTCCTGCGGAATCGAGGCGAGGACGTCGACTAGGCGGGTGCTCGGGTTGATCATCCCATGGACCTGTTGCACTTGGGTTTCGACCCGGACGTCGGGCACGAACACCGGGCTCAGGCTGATGGGCAATCCGGGATGCAGCCGATCGAGATCTTCCGGCTCGACCCCCAGGCGTGCGACCAGGTGTCTTTCCGCGGCGATGAGCATGGCGGTGCTGTCGGCCTGGATACGCTGACCCTGCGCCACATCCAGACGGGTGATGACGCCGTCGATCGGGGTACGCAGGGTCTCCACGGCAACGTCCATTCCCCGCTCGCGCAGGGCGGTGGCCGTTGCCTGTGCGTCACGCAGCGCCTTTTGCGCCGCGTCCACCTGCGCCTTCGTGGCCAATTGCTCACTGAGCAACCGCTGTTGGCGTCTGAGGTCGCGTTGTGCGTAGTCCACTGCGCTCTGGGCTTGAAGAAATTGCATGCGCGCATCCGGCGCGGTGACCAGCTCGATCAGCTCGTCGCCCGCGCTCACCCGCTGGCCCAGGCTGACCCAGATGCGGTTGACGAGACCCCCGTGGGGGAGTGACAGGCTCAGCACCTGATCCGGATCCGGCTCCAGCACCCCGTAGGCGTGCAGGGTCTCGCCGACCGTTTCAGTTTTCACCGGCGCTGTCTCGACGAGCACTTCGGGCGGCTGCGACCAAGCCGCCCCGGAGAAAATACCCAGCACGGCCACAAGCACTGTGGGAAACAAAGGCTTCGGCTTCGAACTTGCTTCGGCAGTACACCTCATCGGTCCTTTTCCTCCTGCAGAGGGAGTGCGAGCATGGTTTGCAGGGCGAGCCGGTTCTCCCAGGCCGACTGCACCAGGTCCAGCTGCTCGAGCCGTTTGTTCACCCAGGTCATCTCCATGTTCAGGAACGTCAGAGCGTCGATCTCCCCGTCCTCGTAAGCCTTCTTCGCGCGATCGACCAGCGCCTTCAGCCGCGGCAGATAGGTCGCCAGATTGGCCTGTTGCCGGCGGATGATGCCCTGCAGGGAGATCAGCCTGCTGGCATCCACGGATGCCTGGGCGAGGCGAGCCTGAAACTCCTTGGCGAGCTGCTCGCGGGTCGCACGCTCGGTGGCGATGGCGCCGCGATTGGCGTTGAACAGCGGCAAGGTCAAGCTGATCCCGAAACCGCTGGTGTTGACATCGCTGGTATCTCGGGCGCGGTTGAAGCCGATGCTGAGAGAGGGAAACTGGGCCAGGATCGCCGCCC
>CAYYHR010000304.1:0-4462 GCA_964471705.1 uncultured Chromatiaceae bacterium | reverse complement strand
TGCTCAGGAGAAGCAGGACCACGCCCACGAAAATGGCACTGTCGGCGAGATTGAACGCCGGCCAGTGCCAATTGCCCACGAAGAAATCGACGAAATCCACCACTTGGCCCAGGTACAAGCGGTCGATCAGGTTTCCTACGGCACCGCCCACCACCAACGACAGGGCGGCTGCCGTGATGCGCTCGCCGGGGCCGAGCCGCAGCAGCCAGATCACCAGCACCGAGCTCACCAGCAGGGCAAAGCCGGAGAGGAGCCAGCGCTGCCAGCCGCCGGCGGAGGAAAGAAAGCTGAAGGCCGCCCCTTGGTTGTACATCAGAGTAAAGCTCAGGTGGGGCACCAGAGACACAGACCGATAGGGTTGGAGCATGGCTACGGCGAGCCACTTGGTCGCCTGGTCGAGCACCACGACCAGCGCGGACAGCCACAGCCACCTCGCCATGGACGGATTCGTTATCAGCTTCATCCGGATCACGCAAATCGCCTGACTTCACCCGTTCCCGAGACGTTTTGGACGCAACGTCCGCACAGCTCCGGGTGCTCAGGATCCGTTCCCACGTCCTCGCGATGATGCCAGCAGCGCACGCACTTGCGATGCTCCGAGGAGCTGACTCGAACTCCGAGTTGCGGATGCTCGGTTTCAACGACATCGGCAGGCCGCTCCGACCAGGGATGGAGTCGAACCTCAGAGACGATTAGAACGAAGCGAAGCTCGTTTCCTAGCCGACCCAAGGTATCGAGCCAGACCTCGTCGCAATAGATATCCAGCTCGGCGTCGAGTCCGGATCCGATCAAACCAGCTTTCCGTTTACTTTCCAAGGCTGGACTGATTGCCATACGGGCTTCCAACACCAGCTTCCAAAATGAAGGGTTGAAGCTGCGGTCTCCCGGGAGTTCAAAAAGTGCGTCATACCATTCCGCGATGAACACACTGGACGCACGTTTGCCGGGAAGAAAACCCCAGATCTCGTCTGCGGTGAACGAAAGAATGGGCGCCAGCCAGCGCACCATGGCCTCGGCCACATGGTACATCGCGGTCTGGCAGGAACGTCGAGGCAAGCTGTCTGCCCGTGTCGTGTACTGACGGTCCTTGATGACGTCGAGATAGAATCCGCCCAAATCTACGATGCAGAAGTTATGGACCTTTTGATAGATCAGGTGGAACTGGTAGTTTGCATATCCCTCGCGGATTTCATCCTGGAGTGTACAAGCGCGGTCAACGATCCAACGGTCCAGCTCGATCATCTGATCCTGGGCGACGAGGTGCAATGCCGGATCGAAGCCATTGAGGTTGGCAAGTAGAAACCGAACCGTATTGCGGATACGCCGGTAGGCGTCGGCGGTGCGCTCGAGGATCTCGTCGGAGACGCTCATCTCGCCCCGATAGTCCGTGGCCGCCACCCACAGGCGGATGATGTCGGCACCCAGGGTCTTCATTACGTCCTGGGGCCGCACCACGTTGCCCTTGGACTTGGACATCTTCTCGCCCTTGGCATCGACGGTGAAGCCGTGGGTGAGCACTTGCTCGTAGGGCGCCCGGTCGTTCATGGCGACCGAGGTGAGCAGGGAGGACTGGAACCAGCCCCGGTGCTGGTCCGAGCCCTCCAGGTAGAGATCCGCTGGTGAGCGCAGGCCCTCCCGATGATCCAGCACACAGGCGTGGGTCACCCCGGAGTCGAACCAGACATCCAGGGTGTCGTGGACCTTCTCGTAACGCGCGCCCTCCTCGCCGAGCAGGTCCTCGGGCAGGAGCTCGAACCAGGCGTCGACGCCCTTCTGCTCCACCCGCTCGGCCACCTGCTCGACGAGGGCAGGGGTGTCCGGATGCAGCTCGCCACTCTCCTTGTGGACCAGCAGGGGGATGGGCACCCCCCAGGCACGCTGGCGGGAGATGCACCAATCCGGGCGATTGCGCACCATGCCGTCGATCCGGGACTTCCCCCAATCGGGCATCCAGCGCACCTTCGCGATCTCCTTCAGAGCAGCCTGGCGCAGCCCCTGCTTGTCCATGCCGATGAACCACTGGGGCGTGGCGCGGAAGATGATGGGAGACTTGTGGCGCCAGCAGTGGGGATAGCTGTGGCTGAGGCGAGCCTCCCGCAATAGCGCCCCCCGGGCCTTGAGGGTGTCGACCACCTTCTCATTGGCCGTGAAGACGTGCTCTCCGGCGAACAGGGGCGTGCCCGGGAGAAAGCGCCCGTCACCCCCAACCGGATTGTCCACCGGTAGGCCATAGCGCAGGCCGACCACATAATCCTCCAGGCCGTGCCCGGGCGCCGTGTGGACGGCGCCCGTACCCGCTTCCAGGGTCACGTGCTCGCCCAGGATCACTGGCACCTCGCGGTCGTAGAAGGGATGCTGGAGCCTGACCCCTTCGAAGCCTTCGCCGCGTCCGTAGCAGATCACCTTGTAGCTCTCGATGCCGTATTGGTCCATGGCGTCCTTCAGCAGCCCCTCGGCCAGGATCAGCCGCTCACGCCCATGCTCACCGGAGGTCTGGACGACCACATACTCCAGCTCCGGATTGAGGGCGACGGCCTGGTTGGCGGGCAGGGTCCAGGGCGTGGTAGTCCAGATCACGATCGACATGGGGCCATCGCCGTGACCGTCCGGTACCGAGTGACAGCGGGTCAGCACCGCCTCCTCGTTCAGTACCCGGAAGCGCACATCGACGGAGATGGACGCCTTGTCCGCGTACTCCACCTCCGCCTCCGCCAGGGCCGATCCGCAGTCGATGCACCAGTGCACCGGCTTTTCTCCCTTGTGGACATGGCCCTTGCCGATGATCCGCCCGAGGGCACGGATGATGTTCGCCTCGAAGCCGCAGTCCATGGTGAGGTAGGGCTGCTCCCAATCCCCTAGCACGCCCAGGCGCTTGAAGTCCTTGCGCTGGCTGTCCACCTGCCGCCCGGCGAACTCGCGACAGGCTTGGCGGAACTGGGCCGCGCTGATCTTGGCGCCCGGCTTTCCCTTCTTCTTCTCGACCTGCAACTCGATGGGCAGACCGTGGCAGTCCCAGCCGGGGACATAGGGTGCGTCCAAGCCGTCCAGCGTCCGCGACTTGACGATGATGTCCTTGAGGACCTTGTTCACCGCATGGCCGATGTGGATCTCCCCGTTGGCATAGGGCGGTCCGTCGTGCAGGATGAACTTCTCCCTACCCGCCGAGGCGGTACGGATCCGCCCGTAGAGGTCCATCTCCTCCCAGCGCTCGAGCATCCGCGGCTCGCGCTGGGCGAGGTTGGCCTTCATGGGAAAGGCCGTCTTTGGGAGATTCAGGGTGTCTTTGTAGTCGGCCACGAAATCAGGTCCGATAGGGGTTATCCAATGACCAGCATCATCAAATAATGAAGAAACGGGCTTCGTCTTGCCCGGCCCATCCTACAGAAATCTCCGCGTCTTTGGATCGTGTCGCGAAAATTCTTTTCCGCCGCCGCGATCGGCGTTCTTTCACCAGCCCGAACCGCCTGCTAAAGTGTTTACTTGAAAGTGACACTTGGGCGCCTGCAATGAAAGTCTCCGCAAAAGAGCTGCGGCAAAAGACGCGTCTGGTTCTGGATGCCGTCGAGCGCGGCGAAGAAGTGACGATTACCTATCGGGGCCGTGCCAGGGCACAGATCCTGAGGTTGGACAACGGTCAGCAACCGGCAGAATCCGCAAGCGAGAACGAGCTGTTCGGCCTCTGGGCCGACCGCGACGATCTCATCGATCCGCCTGGATGGGTCCGAGCACTCCGCAAGAGCCGCTATCCATGATCGTCGATACGGACGTCTTCGTCTGGTATCTGCGCGGCAGGCGCGAGGCCGCCGATTTCCTCGATGAGCTCCATCCCGTGCGACTGTCCGCCGTTACCTACATAGAGCTGGTGCAGGGGATGCGAAACGCGGACGAGCTGCGTTCCCTGTGCGGCGCTCTGCGAACCGGCCGCTGGCAAGTGCTGCCGATCACGGAGACGATTACCACGCGGGCGATGACCTATGTCGAGGCGCATTTTCTCTCCGGATCCCTTCAGATGGCCGACGCCCTGATCGCGGCGACCTGCATCGACCAGGGAGAGCGATTGGCGACAGGAAACGCCAAGCACTACAGGAAAATCGCGGAGCTATCGATCCAGCCATTTCGGATTGGCGATTCCTAGCCGGGGAGCCATGGACCAAGCATCGAGATGACAGCGGAGTCCATGAACGCTGCCCCACATCGGTCAAGCGCTGATATGTTTTGACCTGTCAAGTACTGGCACTGAGTTTCGTAGCGCTCCTCTTCAATTTCCCTTTTAAAGCAATTTGTTGTTAAGCCTGTTGGTATGTGGGCAAGAGGCCCGAGAGTATGGTCAACCTGTGGGCCGCGCCACCGATACGCTCGACCTCTTATACTGGCCTTTCGGCGCGGTCCATGGGTTGTCCACACGTCTTAGCTCGGGCCGGTCCGCAGGGATGCGGACTCGTCCACATATCCACAGGCTAGC
>CAYYHR010000303.1:0-4468 GCA_964471705.1 uncultured Chromatiaceae bacterium | reverse complement strand
ACTTCCCGGAGACGGACGCGGTCCTGGTCATCGGCGCCAACGACATCGTCAACCCCTCCGCCCAGACCGACCCCGGGAGCCCCATCGCGGGAATGCCCGTCCTGGAAGTCTGGAAGGCGAAGACGGTGGTCGTCATGAAGCGCAGCATGGCGACCGGATATGCAGGCGTGCAGAACCCCCTCTTCTTCGAGGAGAACACGCGGATGCTGTTCGGCGATGCCAAGGCAAGCGTGGATTCGATCCTGGCTAGCATCTGACCGTCTCGTGAATCCCGATCCGGGACGAGCTCGGCCTCCCAGGGCTCGTCCGGATCCTAGTTGCCGCCCGACCATGCTATTAACCACAAGTTGCGTTAATATGCCTAGAAGGCAACTTGATTGTTGCCCCGCCATTTGGCTGTCGACGACGTCGAGAAGAAGAGAGAGACACAGACGCTTTCGCTTCAGCCGACAAATCTCTGGCTCCGCTCAGTCGATCGCATGGCCACAGAACGCAAGATCCGCCGCTACGCCGCGTACTTCCACGGTTGGGCAACCGCCTTCGGCAATCACGAAAAACATTTCGATGAAGGGCGCGACCTCTCGTGGCTTTTCGGCAAGGATCAGATCGGGCTGATCTTGACGCCGGGAGTAAAGGCATTTCTCGAGCCTCTGTTCCTGGCGAATCACGGCGCGACCCCGCCACAGGTGGCACTGAGTCAAGGAATACTTCAGATCGCCGACGCCGAAGTCAGGTTTGGTGAGGAAGAGCGGCGCGAGATCGATGCCGTCATGGGCCTCCTGAAGGGCAGCGGAGATCTCCATCTGCTGCAGACCTATCACCTCGTCTACCCCTCCGGAACGCGCATCCTGACCCTGACCCGGCAGTCTCCCCTGGCCCTGGTCTATCGCGAGATCGAGCCCTTGTTCGTACGCATGATCTGAACAGAGCCCCAGGCGGACATCCGCTTGCACCCGATGGAAAAAACATACCCCCTGATCCTCGTCGACGGCTCCTCCTACCTGTTCCGCGCCTATCACGCACTGCCCAAGCTCACCAACTCGAAAGGTGAGGCGACCGGGGCGCTGGTGGGGGTGCTCAACATGCTGCGCAAGCTCATCGAGGACTATCAGCCCAGATACATGGCGGTGGTCTTCGACGCCTCCGGAAAGACCTTTCGGGACGACATCTACCCCGAGTACAAGGCCAACCGCCCCCCCATGCCGGATGAGCTGCGCGAGCAGATCCCGCCTCTGTACGAGACCATCCGCGCCATGGGGCTGCCGCTCCTGGTGATTCCGGAGGTGGAGGCGGACGACGTCATCGGCACCCTGGCGGTCCGCGCCGCGGAGGCGGGGATGGATACCCTGATCTCCACCGGCGACAAGGATCTGGCGCAGCTGGTCGACGACCGCATCACCCTGATCAACACCATGAGCGACACCCTGCTCGATCGCGAGGGCGTCGTCGCCAAGTTCGGTGTGCCGCCGGAGCGTATCGTCGATTATCTGAGCCTGATCGGGGACAGTGTCGACAACATCCCGGGTGTGCCCAAGTGCGGACCGAAGACCGCAGTCAAGTGGATCCAGGCGCACGGGGGCCTCGATGGGGTGATCGCGAGCGCGGACGAGATCGGGGGCAAAGTCGGGGAGAACCTGCGCGCGAGCCTCGACCAGCTTCCGCTGGCGCGCCGACTGGCCACCATCAAGCTGGACGTCCCACTGGATGTCGGCCCCCGAGATCTGGCGCCAACCGAGCCGGATCTGGACAACCTGCGCGGCTGGTACGAGCGCTTCGAGTCCAAGCGCCTGTTGGCAACCCTTGGCGACGACACGGGTGCGGGGAAGCCGGACGGTGCGACGTTACCGGCAGCATCGCATACGGGCTACGAAACCGTGCTCACCAAAGAGGCGTTCGAGTCCTGGCTCGCCGAGCTCGAGAAAGCGGCGCTCTTCGCCTTCGACACCGAGACGACCAGCCTGGACTACATGCAGGCGCAGCTGGTGGGTCTGTCCTTCTCCGTGGAGCCGCAGCGCGCGGCCTATGTTCCGGTGGCCCACGACTATCCCGGAGCGCCCAAGCAGCTCGACCGGGACTGGGTGCTGGAGCGACTGAAGCCCCTGCTGGAGGATCCGGAGCGCCCCAAGGTCGGCCAGAACCTCAAGTACGACATGAGCGTCCTGGCCAATCATGGAATCCACATGGCCGGGATCGCCCAGGACACCATGTTGGAGTCCTACGTGCTGGCCAGCACGGCCACCCGTCACGACATGGACTCCCTGGCACGCAAATACCTGGACCTGGGGACCATCCACTTCGAAGACATCGCGGGCAAGGGTGCCAAGCAGCTCACCTTCAACCAGATTCCCCTGGACCAGGCCGGCCCCTATGCGGCCGAGGACGCGGACGTCACCCTGCGCCTGCACCGGGAGCTGTACCCTCGCCTGCAGGCCGTCCCCTCCCTGCTGAGGCTCTACGAAGAGATCGAGGTGCCTCTTGTACCCGTGCTCTCGCGGATGGAGCGGAACGGGGTGCGCATCGATGCGGGGCTGCTGGCTGCCCAGAGCGCTGACATGGCTGCACGCATGCAGGATCTGGAGCAGGCGGCCTACGAGGAGGCGGGGCGAAGGTTCAACATGGGGTCTCCAAAGCAGGTCGCCGCGATCTTCTTCGAGGAGAAGGGCCTGCCGGTGGTCGCCAAGACACCGAAGGGGGCGCCATCGACATCCGAGGCGGTGCTGCAGCAGCTTGCCGAGCAGGGCCACGAGCTGCCGCGGATCATTCTGGAGCACCGGGGGCTGTCCAAGCTCAAGTCCACTTACACGGACAAGCTGCCGCAGATGGTCGACCCCGTCACGGGGCGGGTGCACACCAGCTATCATCAGGCGGTGGCTGCTACCGGCCGGTTATCGTCCTCCGACCCGAACCTGCAGAACATCCCGATCCGCAGCGAGGATGGGCGGCGCATCCGCCGTGCCTTCGTGCCCGAGCCGGGCTACCGTATGCTGGCAGCCGATTATTCCCAGATCGAGCTGCGCATCATGGCCCACCTCTCCGGTGACGAGCGATTGCTGGCCGCCTTCGCCGCCGGCCTGGATGTGCACAGGGCCACCGCCGCAGAGGTCTGGGGCCTGCCGCCGGAGCAGGTCAGCAATGACCAGCGCCGCTCCGCCAAGGCCATCAACTTCGGCCTCATCTACGGTATGTCCGCATTCGGGCTGGCCCGCCAGCTGGGAATCGAGCGCGCCTCGGCGCAGGAATACGTGGATCTGTATTTCCAGCGCTACACAGGCGTCAAGGCCTTCATGGACAGCGTCCGCGAGCAGGCACGCCGGGACAAGTATGTCGAGACCCTGTTCGGGCGGCGGCTGTATCTGACCGATATCGATCACAGCAACCAGGGCCGGCGGGCGGGCGCCGAGCGCTCCGCCATCAACGCCCCAATGCAGGGTACCGCCGCGGACATCATCAAGCGGGCCATGATTGCGGTTGACCGCTGGATCGAAGAAGAAGGGCCGCCGGTTCGGATGATCATGCAGGTCCACGACGAGCTGGTGTTCGAGGTGGAGGAGGACGCGGTGGGCCCGGCTCGAGAGCGTATCCGCAAGGAGATGGAGGCGGCGGCGGATCTCAGAGTGCCGCTGGTGGTGGACGTGGGAGTCGGGGGCGATTGGGAGGAGGCCCATTGAGGATCGGGACTCGTCGGACCGGCGGGCGATTACTTTTGTGCCGGCGGAACTCTTTGCGAGTCTTTCAAAAAGTAGAGCATCCCGGTGAACTTTTCCGAGGACTCGGGCTCTTATTGTTTCGAGCGTTACGTAGCGTGGGGTCGCCCAATCTTCCCCCTCCCTGAGCGACCCCGATTTCCCGGTGGCCCCACACCGGGGAAGCGCTTGCCCCGACACCCCTACCCAGGGTGCCGGGGTTTCTTTTTTTAGCCGTAGTAGTCGCTGACGAACTTCCAGTCCACGATTTTCCAGATTTCTTCCAGATACTTGGGACGGGCGTTCCGGTAGTCGATATAGTAGGCGTGCTCCCAGACATCGACGGTCAAGAGGGCGGTCTTGCCCTCCGTCATCGGGGTACCGGCGTTGGAGGTGTTCATGATCTCCACCGATCCGTCCGCGTTTTTCACCAGCCAGGTCCAGCCGGAGCCGAAATTGGTGGCAGCGGATTGGGAAAACTGCTTCTTGAACTCGTCCAGAGAGCCAAACTTGGCGTTGATCGCATCGGCCAGGGCGCCGGAGGGCGCGCCGCCGCCGTTCGGGCTCAGGCAATTCCAATAGAAGGTATGGTTCCAAATCTGGGCGGCGTTGTTGAAGATGCCGCCGGAGGACTTCATGATGATATCTTCCAGGGACATTCCCTCGAATTCCGTTCCAGGCACCAAATTGTTCAGGTTGGTTACGTAGGTCTGATGGTGCTTGCCATAGTGGTACTCGATGGTCTCCCGGGAGATGACGGGCTCCAGGGCGTCGTTGGCGTAAGG
>CAYYHR010000302.1:0-4482 GCA_964471705.1 uncultured Chromatiaceae bacterium | reverse complement strand
AAATTCGATGAGGTGCCTTGGTTTTTTCTCCGCGAAGCGGCTCCGTCCAACAAGCTATTCTGAGATGTACGAAGCTTTCTACAACCTAACGGCGACGCCCTTTCAACTTAGCCTTGATCCCCGGTTATTCTTCAGCAGCAAGGGTCACGAGCGCGCACTTTCATACCTGCGCTACGGCATCGCGCAGGGCGAGGGATTCATCGTTATCACCGGGGACGTAGGCACTGGAAAGAGCATGCTCGTGAGCACTCTCTTTCAGTCCCTCGAGAACGAGAACGTTGTGGCAGCGCAAATCGTGACCACCCAAATGGGGCCAGGTGACCTGCTTCGAATGGTAGCGGCTGCTTTCGGACTAGCTTACCAGCGTGAGAGTAAGGCGGCATTGGTTGGAAATTTGGAGGCGTTCTTTCGGTCTCGTATGCAAGAAAGCAAGCGAGTTCTCATGGTTGTGGACGAGGCGCAAGGTCTCCCACGGAACTCAATTGAAGAGCTCAGAATGCTCTCGAACTTACAGGCGAACGAACGGCCGCTGTTTCAAAGCTTCTTGTTGGGTCAGAGCGAGTTTCAAACGACCATGCGCTCGGAGGGACTCGAGCAACTGCGACAAAGGGTGATCGCCACCTATCACCTGCAGCCGTTTAGAGAGGACGAAACCCGCGCCTATATCGAACATCGGCTCAAACTGTGTGGCTGGCATGATGATCCACACTTCACCAAGGACGTGTTTTTTCGCATCCAAGAGTTCACACAAGGCGTGCCGAGACGTATCAATACGCTGTGCGATCGACTGCTGCTTTATGGCTTCCTGAGAGAGCTACACGAGATCAACCAGGAAACGTTTACCTGTGTAGCGCAAGACATCATTGAAGAACAGGGCGGCATCGCTGTGACCAGTGCCAACCGCTCGCCGTCACTCGAGGTCTCGGAAGGGGGGTTACAAGCCGAACCTGCAATCGAGGAGCTAAGCAAAGCCGCCGCCCTGCGCTCGCCATCGCCGGGCGCCCGAAGAAACACCCTTTATCCGACCGATGGCTACGCCCGGTTGGCAGATCAGCGACGCACCCGCGTCAAATCGACCGCATTCATTGATGATTCTGGGCGGATTAGCCCCGATGCCAACGCTCCCCCGCGTGAGCACAAGGACGAAGGGGAAAAATTGTCATCACCTTCGAACTCACGAGAGATACCTATGGAACGTACCGAAAACCTGAATAAGATTTTGAAGAAGCTACAGAGCGGGTCTCCCGATGTCGAAGCAAGCGCGCTCATTACCGAAGATGGGCTCATGATCGCCAGCTCCCTTCCGGAAGACCTAGACGAGGTAACCGTAGGCGGAATGAGCGCCACTTTGCTCCACCTCGGGACGCGGGCGGCGACGGCGCTGCACCGCGGAGATGTGAAGGAGGTCATAGTGCGCGGAGAAGAGGGTTACGGGGTCATGGTCTCGGCGGGTCGCGGGGTTCTGCTGCTCGTCGTAGCCAATGAAAACGCGAAGCTGGGATTAATTTTTTTCGACATGAGGGCGGCGATCAGAGCAATAAAGCAAGTCCTTTAGCGAGAACTGCTATTCCCAATTGGGGATGTCCTTGGGCAGTCCCAAAGACATCCCGCCATTTGGAGATGCGAAATGGAGCACACGGTACTTTTCGACAATAGCGCACACAAAAACGTGCTACTGGAGGATTTTGGTCTTGGAGGGCTGGCGGTTCAGGCCAATCAGCACCTTATCATCCATGGAAACGAGGGCATGATCCTGGATCCGGGTGGGCACAAGGTCTATAGTAGGGTTCTGTCGGAAACGATGTCGCTCTTGGGCGGCATGAATCTGCGCTACATTTTCCTGTCGCACCAAGACCCGGATATCGTCGCCGCGGTCAATGGCTGGCTGCTAACCACGGACGCCGACGCTTACGTATCCAAGATCTGGGTTCGTTTCGTCCCCCACTTCGGACTCGATCATCTGGTCGAGCACCGTCTAAGACCCATCCCCGACGAGGGGATGGTACTCGACTTGGATGGCGCCAGGCTCCTAGTCCTTCCAGCACATTTCCTCCACGGTGCGGGAAATTTCCAGGTGTACGATCCTGTGGCCAAAATACTCTACAGCGGTGATCTTGGGGCATCGCTGGGTGTACGGAATATCTTCGTTGCGGACTTCGATGAGCATCTCCGGTACATGGAGGGCTTCCACAGGCGTTACATGGCATCGAACAAAGCGCTGCGTGCTTGGGCAGCCATGGTTCGCGACCTGGATATCGAGATCGTCGCCCCCCAACACGGATCAATCTTCAGGGGTGCGGAGATGGTTGCGCGGTTTATCGACTGGTGTGAGCAGCTCCAATGCGGTGTGGATATCATTTGTGATTTGTTCAAGGTCCCGGAATCTTCGCCGCGAGCCTGACACCCGTGTCAGTGCAAGCTACCCGCGAGGACTTTTGCGTACGCGGCGACAGCGCCCCTGTTTGGCTTCTAATTGGAATAACTCTCGCCGGTCTCGTCGGTAATATCATCACGGCCGGGCTTCTATTGCCGAACTCGGCTGACGGATCGCATCCGAGGTTGCCGCGCATCGGAACCACCTTGAGCACTACCCAAATGTCTCCGCCCCTGGCCGATGATCCGGATGCAAAGCTGGGCGAGGAGAACAATCGCCCGCAGGTTGAAACAGACGCCGAGCTTGCGCTCGAACAGTTCCCGGCGGAACTTGGCACGTCAGACACGCCTGGGCCCGACACCGTGGCGAGCGGATTGGAAGTCGTTGCCGGGTCTGCCAGTGGCGTTCCGGCCCCCCGGTCTCAGGCTATGCAGCAACTACCTGGGGAGCAGTTATCAATACGGCAAGCCGCCCCGGGACTGGCGCCGGGAGCGGATGAGGGGTCGCCGCTGGCTGGGGAGACAAACGAGACGCCGGACGGGGGCGAGTCGGCACCGCCCGCTTCCTTCCCGGCAGATGCCGCGAAGTCGGGCTTGCAGTCGACCGGGACCGAAACACACCGGGACGCAGCTTTAGAGCAGACGGTCGATGAAATCACCAGCGATTGTGCACCACTTTTTCCCATCAGGTTTAAACACGGGAGCTTCAAACCACAAGTCGAGGATATGAAGCAAAAGATCGAACGGTTGGCCGCATGGCTAAACGCACACCCAACCGCGACCCTAAATTTGGACGGACATGCGGACGCGTCGGGCCCGGAGGAATACAATCTGGTCCTCAGTTTCCGGCGAGCTGCTGCGGTTGCCGCGCTTCTGGAGGGTGCCGGCACGTCGAAAACGCAACTCGTCGTCCGCGCGTACGGCGAGGGCCAGTCTTCGTCGCATTCGGCCGAACCGGCGTTCGAACGCCGAGTGGCCCTGATGATCGATGCCGGCACGCCCTGCGACGACCCGTAACTCAACGGCGGAGGCCTTCGATGACCGTGTTGGCTACACTGCTGGGTACCCTCTCGGCCTTTCTGATGTTAACGGCAGGGTATCTGTTCGGCGTCAGGCGTGGCGCGAAGGTTCGGGAGCGCCTGTGGGCGCAGAGCCGGGACCTAATGGAGGAACTAAACCGCGAGCACCAAGTGCTTGCCAAGGAACGCGAGGATAAACGCACCGGCTTGTCGCGAAAGGATCTCGTCGAATTACTCGACCAAGTGCGCCAGCAAGGTAACGCCCTGGAGCGGATGTTGCCGCCGCTCTCCAGACGGCTCGATGAAGCGGACGATCTGCGCTCGACCGTCGAGCAGGTCCTATCCCCGCTGATTCAACGCGAACGCTTGGCGTCCGCACTCTCGCACCTTGACACTGGGACTGACCATCGAACCGACTTGACGCTGCTGCTCAACGAGGTGGCTACAGTCGGGGGTTTTCGCGTCGTGGTGTTAAGCGATGACCAAGGATTGCCGCTGGCTCAAAGCGACAATGCGTGGGATCTTGACCGGATCGCGGGTACGTCCGCGTTCCTACTTGTCCTGGCCGAGCGACTAGCGCGCGACGGCGCGCCCGCCCCCTTGTCTCTACTGGTGCACGATGAGGAAAACGCCGTGATCCTGTGTCGGGCCTTTCGGGTCCGAGATGCGCGGCTGGTCTTAACGGCTGCGGCAGCGGGTGCCGACCTCACGCCGACTGCGCTCGATCCCACGCTCTCGAGGGTAGAAAAGATACTCTCAACATAGGCATCATCAACCCGCTTCGCGATTGCCAGCGACTTCCACTGCCGGGGGGACAGCGTTTGCCTTCACGCATGTCGAAGTATGGCATCTCTGCGGTCGGCGATCGCGTATACTATTGGTGATGTAGGTTGGCATCGAAACGACTTGGGGGTTTCGATGGGCTTCGTCAGGCCTTTCGAACCGAAAGACACTTCTGCGCCGCAACGGATGCGGGAGTGCAGTTTCGTCGAACCCCGAACGAAGAAGCGCGGGGGTGCGGACGGTGGAAAGTTTCATGCCTATCCGGTTGCCTCCCACTACGTCTCCTGCGGCAGCGCCGAGCTGGCGG
>CAYYHR010000301.1:0-4488 GCA_964471705.1 uncultured Chromatiaceae bacterium | reverse complement strand
GCGTCGGGACAAATCGAGACGCTTGAGCATCAAGGCCGCGATGTAGCCGTATTTTCTGAGCATTCGAATCCAACGCGGAGCGTTACGCTCACTTGCCGGCGGATTCGTGATTGCCCAGGCGCACGCCTGCCCACGAGGCCAGCTTCTCACCCGAGCCGAAGGCGTCCATGTCATCGTCGCCCCGCGCTCGTCCAGCCCAGGGATCGTCTGCAACGCCTGCAGCAGCGCTTGCTGCATTGTCCACACAGGTCTTTGAGTATCCGAGCAATTTCTTTCCGCAACACCCCGAATATTGCCTTCCGACAATACTTCGGTACTATGACCACGTGGTACCTGCAATACCATCGCACATGGGACTGCCTTTGCCATTCTCTCATCTTGGATTTTCCTCTCGAACCTCGGGGGGTTCGGGGGAGAATTTATCTTCACGGTACCCCTCAATTCCCGGGAACGGTAGAGCCTTTTCGCATCGCACCGGCAAAGCCGGTGGCTTACATCATGGAGTTACATAGCCCTGCTATGCGCCCGTTTTCGCTCCTTGAAGATGAACGAAAATCCTGCGCATCCTGGATATATTTTTTTCACCAATCGCCTTAGTTGATGGCCGAGAGCTGCTTCTGGTCCGTCACCAACTTGCGCACGCCGTGGGCGTGGTCTTCTTCAAAAGGGTTGCTACCGGTCCCGCACCAGTCGTTGATGCTGTCGATCTCCAGCGCGGTGCAGGCAGAGGAGACATTCCAGGTCACCTTGAAGGGAGAACAGCTGCCGTCATTGTAGGACGGACCAGTCGTTGAGCCGAGATACGTCACCGGATCGGTGGCCTCTGGCAGGGTGACCTTGCCGGTGACGGAAGTCCTGAACTTGGCGAAATCCGCACCGGAACCGTCGTCGGTCAGGTTGAACACCCGCGCCTCGACCCTGAGCTGCGGGGCCTTGCAGGTGTCGGTGAAGCAGCTGCCCAGGGTCGGCCCGGGCTTCACGTCGCAGGTAGTGTAGACCCAGTGCACCTCAATGGTGTCTCCAGCCGCGATGCCCTTGCAACCCTTGCCGGTGCCGTGGCCCTCTCCGTGGCTCGTCGCGGGCTTCACCCCGTTGCACACGTACCCTTTATGGTCGCCCTCGCCCGCCAACTCGGTGTACCCACTGGCGCGGTGCTCGGCGAAGCGGTGGAAGTGAATGTCGCACAAGTGCATGTCTGCCGCAGGCGGGGCGACGTCGAAGCTCACCGGGTTGCTGCCCGCCGTGTTGGTTATGTCTCGCGGCGCCTGGGGCCCGGCCTCGTTGCAGGCCATCTTGTTCCCGCCTCCGGCGAGCGCGGACGTGGACAAGGTCACCGCAACGGCGGCACCGGCAGTGAGCAGCGCGAAACGGCGGAAGGTCATGCTCGTGTAAGCAGTTGTTGTAGTCCCATTTCGTAACGTCATTATTCTCTCCTCTCAGTGACGGGGTGATCGGTCGTACGTGCCACCTTGCGATGGAGCGCGAAACGTATCACGAAACTGACGGTTTCGTCGAAACGCATGAGTGTCCGCTGACGGCATCAAAAGGGGAAGTTTCGGACCGGGACCTGGTCTTCTGAGCGAAGCCCTCGTCAGGGTCCGGTGCAGCGGCTTTGGGTCGAGGAAGGCCAATCGGCTGGTGTCGTAGAAACCGCCCCCACGCGACCTTCATCAGCATCTGCTCGCGCAGGACCTCCGGCAGGTTTCGGGATTTCTCGTTGCTCTGCCACACCCCAGGGAGCATCAGCTTCCACTGCCGGCTCTCAAAGCCCGGCTGGCGGCGCTGAGGACCTGAGGAACGCCCCAGCCGCCGGAAGCGAAGCCCCGGGCAATCAGTATCTGCAGAAGCCCGGGGGCTGTCGGCTATCCCGGGCGCTCGGCTCAGGACGCTGTCTCGCCCTTCTCGAACACTCGATAGATCAGGCCAGCGATCGTGGCACCAACCAGAGGCGCGATCCAGAACAGCCAGAGCTGAGCCAGGGCCTTGCCTTCACCGAAGAGCGCCAGGACCAAGGCAGGTCCAGTGCTGCGGGCAGGGTTGACAGCGGTGTTGGTCACCGGGATGGAGATCAGGTGGATCAAGGTCAGCGCCAAACCGATGGCGAGACCGCCGGCCACAGCGGTTCCGCGTTTGTCGGTAGCACCCAGGATGATGAACAGGAACATGGCAGTCATCACCACCTCCGTGATGAGCCCGGCAGTCATGCTGTACCCGCCCGGGGACAGGTCTCCGTAGCCGTTTACCGCCAGGCTGGTCGCGGTCAACGTGAAACCTTCAGTACCGCTGGCGATCAGGAACAGCAAAAACGCGGCCAGGATGGCTCCGAGGGTCTAGAAGATGATGTACATGGAGGCATCGCCCGCAGGGAAGCGCCCACCGACGACCAAGCCCATGGTTACAGCCGGGTTCAGGTGGGCACCGGAGATGTGGCCAATGGCATAAACCATGGTCAGGACGGTCAGACCGAAGGCCAAACCTACGCCGAGCAGGCCGATGCCGATGTGGACGGGACTACCGTCGATCGGAGCCATAAAACCGGCGGCGAGTGTCGCGCTGCCGCACCCGCCCAAGACCAACCAGAAGGTGCCGATCAGCTCGGCGAGGGCACGTTTTGTGAGCGACATTCGATCTGTCTCCGTCGATTGTTTTCGGGGAATGCGTCTTGTGTGGAGCGAGCAGCTGCAGATGGGCTCTCAGGTCGCCGCAGCTGCTCAACTGTCGCCGATCTCCACATCGTAGGGCGTTCCATTGACCACGACCTGATAACGCTTGAAGCCGGATGGAGGAGGGCTTGGCTTCGCAGCGGCGGTTGGCGCCGGAGCCACGTCTTCGGCACTCGGTGGTGGCTCGAATGCGCTGGGATTGTGTCGATTCTTCAGGAAATTGACCGCGATACGCGGAAACAACGCATAGGTAAGGACATCATCGACGACGTTCTCGGCCACTTCGATCTCGTTTTCCTTCGCGACGGTGCTGAATTCTTGCGTCAGCCGGTCCATTTCAGGCTCCAACAAATCGGCCGGACGGCAGGTGATGGGCTCCTCGCCTTCCTTGAGCACACGCTTTTGTAGTGCCTCGTCCACGGGCGCGATCGTCGCGCCGTATTCACCCTTCAACACACCGGACGTTTCCTTCATGATGGTCTTGTAGCGCTCCCCCATGATCACATTCATCACCGCCTGGGTGCCCACAATCTGCGAAGTCGGAGTCACCAGGGGGATGTAGCCGAGGTCCTTGCGCACCCGCGGGATCTCTTCCAGCACCGCGTCGAGCTTGTCGATGGCGCCTTGCTCCTTGAGCTGGTTCTCCATATTGGTCAGCATCCCGCCCGGCACCTGGGCAACGAGGATCCTCGAGTCGATCCCCTTGAGACCGCCTTCGAACTTGGCATATTTCTTCCGCACCTCGCGGAAATAGGCCGCAATCTCTTCCAGCAGCGGAATATCGAGGCCCGTATCCCGCTCGGTCCCCTCCATGATCGCAACCACGGACTCCGTCGGCGAGTGACCATAGGTCATGCTCATGGAAGAAATGGAGGTGTCGACCATGTCGATCCCCGCCTCGGCCGCCTTGACGATGGTCGCGGTGCTCAATCCGGTCGTCGCGTGGCACTGCATGGCGATCGGCACGCTGCAGGACTCCTTGAGCCTGGATACCAGCTCTTCGGCAACATAGGGCCTCAGCAGGCCTGCCATGTCTTTGATGCAGATGGAATGACAGCCCATGTCTTCCAGATGCTTGCCCAGATCCACCCACATATCCAGCGTATGCACCGGGCTGACCGTGTAAGACATGGCCCCCTGCGCGTGCTTTCCGGTTTTGATGACCGCCTTGACCGCCGTCTGGAAATTGCGCAGGTCATTCATGGCGTCGAAGATGCGGAACACGTCCATTCCATTGGCTGCACAGCGCTCGACGAACTTCTCCACGACGTCGTCGGCGTAGTGACGATAGCCGAGGATGTTCTGCGCTCGAAAGAGCATCTGATGCGGCGTATTGGGCATCGCCTCCTTGAGTCTGCGCAGACGCTCCCAGGGGTCCTCGCCCAGGTACCGGATGCAGGCATCGAAGGTCGCACCCCCCCAAGTCTCCAGGGACCAGAAGCCGACCTGGTCCAGCTTGGATGCGATGGGCAACATATCGTCGATGCGCATGCGGGTCGCCAGAAGCGACTGGTGCGCATCGCGCAGTACTACATCCGTAATGCCAAGTGGCTTGCTCATGGTTACCGTCCTCGTGGGTATGGCTATCCGCCGTGCGAATACCGATAGCGTTGTCATCGGCCTTGCCATCGCTTCCAACCCATCGACTCGGAGATTCGGAATTCGGCGGCAACGGAAGATCGAGGGCCGCCGAGATCCCTCATCATCCGTGCCATACGGACGAACGACTCCGAGATCCTGAGTCTGGCCTTGAACAACTGTCGGATTTTCCGGCGGCATTGTACCAAACCCCTCCGCCTCGTCGAGCGATCGGCGGAGCTCGTAC
>CAYYHR010000300.1:1944-4512 GCA_964471705.1 uncultured Chromatiaceae bacterium | reverse complement strand
CGCGCACCGCCCTCGAGCGGCTGCGACTGACCGGCGCCGTGCTTCTCAACCAGAGCGTGCTCCTGCGCGGCGTGAACGACGATGCGCAGCGCCTGGCGGAGCTGAGCGAGGCCCTGTTCGAGTGCGATGTGCTGCCTTATTATCTGCATCTGCTCGACAAGGTCTCCGGAGCGGCGCATTTCGATGTGGGCGAGGGAACGGCGGCTCGTATCCTGGATCGGCTGCGCAGGCTGCTGCCGGGTTATCTGGTTCCGCGTCTGGTGAGGGAGGTTGCAGGCGAGCCTTATAAGACCCCTGTCGACACGGCAAGCCCCTGAAATGGATCCCTTCTCCAAATCGATATGCCTCCTCCCGCGTCAGCGCGACAAGTTCTGCTTCGGTATCAATGCCTGACCGATCCCCTGTAGGTGCGGCCGGAGGATCCGGCACCTCCCTGCGCGACCTGGTACCGACAGGAGCCAATCCGGCCTGCGCGGGAAACGAGAGTGACCATGGCGGGTGAGACCGTGGCCGCGGAGGAGAACAGAATCGCCGGACGCATCCAGCACGCCTTGGACCTCGACGGCTTCGAGCTTTTCTACCAACCGATCGTCAGCCTCAAGGGAGACCGCCAGGAACACTACAACCTGCTTCTGCGCCTGCGGGAAGAGGACGGGGCACTGCGCGAGGCCGAGGAATTCCTACCCATCGCTGAGCGGTCGGGGACGATGGCGGCGATCGACCGCTGGGTCCTTGGCACTGCGATTGCGGAGCTCGCAGTACAGCGCGCCAAGGGGCTGCAGGTCAATTTCTTCGTCGACATCGCCGAGGTGACGCTCCTGGAAGAGAGGCTGCTGGTCTGGATCTGCGACCACCTGCGCAATTGCAAGGCACGGGGCAACTGGCTGACGCTGCAGGTCCTCGAAGAGCACGCCCGCGGCCACGCCACCGTATTCGCCCGGTTGAGCGACGCACTGCGCAGAGTAGGCTGCCGCATAGCGCTCAACCACTTCGAGGAGGACCAGCATCCTGAGCTGCTGCTACGCAGCGCGCGTGTCGACTATGTCGAATTTCCGCCCGATCTCGGAAGCGGACTGGCCGATGACCGGGCGAAGCAGAGGCGGCTGCTGGAGCTCATCAAGCTGTGCCGGGACAACGGGGTGAAAAGTGTCGTCACGGGCGTGGAGGACGCCCGCTCCCTGACGCTGCTCTGGGCCGCAGGCATCGACTACGTACAGGGGAGCTTTGTGCAACGGCCCGGTCCCGGGATACACCGGGAATGACAAACAGGAAAGGCTCGTCGCACGAGCCACCGTAGCAGCCGGTTGCCGTTCAGGTGCTCGCCAACCGCTCGCGCGCCCGCGCGATGGCGGCCCGCACCTGTGCAGGGGCAGTCCCGCCGATGTGGTCCCTGGCAGCGACGGAGCCCTCGAGGGTCAGCACCGAGAAGACATCCTCGGCGATACGGGGGGAGAATTGCCGCAACGCCTCCAGCGACAGCTCCGAGAGGTCCCTACCCTCCCGGATCCCGAGAGCCACCGCCTTGCCGACGATCTCATGGGCATCGCGAAAGGGAATGCCCTTGCGGACCAGATAGTCCGCCAGGTCGGTCGCCGTGGCATAGCCCTGAAGGGCGGCCGCGCGCATGCGCTCCCGGTTACAGGTCAGGGAGCCCATCATTTCGGCGAACACCTTCAGCGAGCCCTTCAGGGTGTCCAGGGTATCGAAAAGGGGCTCCTTGTCTTCCTGGTTGTCCTTGTTGTAGGCAAGGGGCTGACCCTTCATCAGGGTCAGCAGTCCCATGAGGTGCCCGAAGACGCGCCCCGTCTTCCCGCGCACCAGCTCGGGCACGTCCGGATTCTTCTTCTGGGGCATGATCGAGGATCCGGTGCAGAAGGCATCCGAGAGCTCGATGAAGCCGAATTGGGCCGACGACCAGAGGATGAGCTCTTCGGAGAAGCGCGACAGGTGCATCATCAGGATCGAGGCGGCGGCCGCGACCTCGATGACGAAATCCCGGTCCGAGACGGCGTCCAGGGAGTTTTCCGCCGGACGGGAGAAGCCCAACAGCTCCGCCGTATAGTGGCGGTCGATGGGATAGGTCGTCCCGGCCAGAGCTGCTGCCCCGAGGGGCAGGACATCGACCCGCTTGCGGCAGTCGGCGAGACGCTCGCCGTCGCGCTCCAACATCTCGAGCCAGGCCATCATATGGTGGCCGAAGGTGACGGGCTGGGCCACCTGCAGGTGGGTGAAGCCGGGCAGGATAGTCTCGGCCTCGCGCTCGGCCAGATTCAGGATCACGCCCTGCAGACGCCCGATCGCAGCACGGACGAGGTCGATCTCGGCACGCAGGTAGAGCCGCATGTCCGTGGCCACCTGGTCGTTACGCGAGCGTCCGGTGTGCAGCTTCTTTCCCGTGTCACCGATGTCTGCCGTGAGCGCGGCCTCGACATTCATGTGCACATCTTCCAAGGGGATGGACCAGTCGAAACGGCCTGCCTCGATGCGCTCGCGCACACGCTCGAGGCCGGCGACGATCGCATCCCGCTCCTCACCGGTCAGGATGCCCTGACGGGCCAGCATGGTGGC
>CAYYHR010000300.1:0-1844 GCA_964471705.1 uncultured Chromatiaceae bacterium | reverse complement strand
CGCGTCCTGGGCAAGGCCCTTCTTCGCGGATACCGGTTGAAGCTCCACAAGCGGGGGCGCGATCTCTCCGCAAAGTGCGACGCAGCCAGCACTGGGAGGCGTCAAGATCTGGTCCGGGGGGTGGTCTACCGCATTCCGCGGGGTGAGCAGCGCTTCCTCGACCGGGCTGAGCAGAAGGGAAAGGGGTACGATCGCGTACGGCTACTGGTATCGCTCCAAGGGCGCCCGCGCCTCGTCTTCACCTATGTCGCCCGTCCCGAGGCCATCGCACAGGGGCTGCGGCCCTTCGACTGGTATCTGGACTATGTGCTGCGCGGCGGCCGTTACCATGGCCTCTCGAGCCACTATCTCGCGGGGCTGGCTCGGACCGGGAGACAGCGGGATTCGAATGCGGCCCGACGGCGCAACAACCGCCGCTTGCTGCTGCGAGGCACAACGCCGCGTCGGGGACTATAGGAGAGGCTGCATTCAGACGATTGCCGGAAAGTCATATGATGGAGTCTGACTCAAAAACGAGAGGTTGGAGATGAAACCACAGGGACAACCCGCCGCTGCCGCCCTGATCGCCCTCGCCCTTTCGGCACCGGCCTTCGCGCTCAACGGCTTCAATCTCTACGCAGAGAAGACCTGCGCCGGTTGCCATGGAAGGGACGCAAAGACCCCCATTCTCCCGATCTACCCGAAGCTCGCCGGGCAAAGCCCCGAGTATTCCTTCAATCAGATGATGGACATCGCGAGCGGGGCACGTGCCAACGGCCAATCTGTCGCGATGAAGGGTGTCATGGGCCTGGTCTCGGAGGAGGAGATGCGCGCCATCGCCGCGTGGCTGGGAACCTTGAAGTAAGGCGATTTCTGTCAAAAAATCAAGTCGTGGGATCATGCCGGCGAAGCCCCTACGGCATTGCGGTGCACCACCCCTAGCATGTTTAATGGTCCGCGAAATACGCGTATCCGGTGATGTCCATGCCCTCCGATACCAGTGCCGTCGCGGCGGCGAATTCGCCCTGCTCCCTCGCCGACGACTACCTGCCGGTATCCGGCGGGTTCGACGAAATGCTCTCTCCAAGCGGCGAGCTGCGCCCCCACTGGGAGTATCTCCTGGGGGCGATGAAGTCCCTGGGACCGGCAGGCATCGAGGAGCGGCGCCGGGAGGCGCGGCGCCTGATCCGGGACAACGGGGTCACCTACAACGTGCATGGAGATTCCCAGGGCCTGGCGCGGCCCTGGAATCTGGACCTGATACCCCTCCTGCTCCAGAGCGACGAATGGGCGGCGATCGAGCGCGGCCTCATGCAGCGCGCCGAGCTGCTCAACCGGATCCTGCTCGACCTCTACGGCAAGCGCGAGCTGCTCTACAAGGGCTTGTTACCGCCGGACATGATCTGCGGCTATCCCGGCTATCTGCTTCCGTGCCACGGCATCTCGGTAGCCGCGGAGCGTCCCCTTGTCTATTACGCGGCGGATCTGATCCGGGCCGCGGACGGGAGCTGGCGCGTCGTCGGCGACCATACCCAAAGCCCCTCCGGTGCCGGCTATGCGCTGGAGAATCGGGTGGTGCTCTCGCACGTCCTCCCGAGCCTGTATCGCGATTCCCACGTCCACCGGGTCGCCGGCTTCTTCCGCTCCATGCGCCGCACCCTGACCCGCCTGGCACCCGAGCGGGAAGAGCACGCCCGGGTAGTCGTCATGACGCCCGGACAGAGCAACGAGGCCCATTTCGAGCACGCCTATCTGGCCAATTACCTGGGCTATACCCTGGTCCAGGGAGCCGACCTCACGGTACGCGACGGCGGGCTCTGGCTGCGCACCCTCGGACGCCTCGAGCCGATTCATGCCGTGCTGCG
>CAYYHR010000299.1:0-4520 GCA_964471705.1 uncultured Chromatiaceae bacterium | reverse complement strand
TTCCTTCGCGTCAATCATCATCACGAACGCATTGAGTGCACCCCATGTTCGACTGGATCGCAAGCCCGGAAGCCTGGATCGCCCTGGCCACCCTGACCGCGTTGGAGATCGTTCTCGGGATGGACAACATCATTTTCATCTCCATTCTGGTGGGCCGTCTTCCGGAGCACCAGCGCAACCGGGCGCGTGTTCAAGGGCTGGCACTGGCGATGCTCACGCGCATCCTGCTCTTGCTCTCGCTCGCTTGGATGATGCGGCTGACCGAGCCCCTGTTCACCCTGATGCCGGAGCTCGTGGAGACGACCGCAAGCGATCACATGCGTGAAGCACTCGCCGTATCGGGGCGCGATCTGATCCTGCTCTTGGGCGGTCTGTTCCTATTGTGGAAGAGCGCCCACGAGATCCACGAAAGCCTGGAGGCCGACCCGGCGGACAAGGCGGTGCGCGTGCCATCTCGATACTGGATGGTGCTCGCGCAGATCGCCGTCATAGATATCGTGTTCTCGCTGGACTCGGTCATCACGGCCGTCGGCATGGCGAGCCATGTGCCCGTCATGGTGATTGCCATCGTGCTCGCGGTAGGGATCATGATGCTGGCCGCAAAGGCGATCGGCGACTTTGTCGACGCCCACCCAAGCATCAAGATGCTGGCCCTGAGCTTCTTGATCCTGGTCGGCGTGGTACTGATCGCAGAAGGACTCGGCCAGCATCTGCCGAAGGGCTACATCTATTTCGCGATGGCCTTCTCGGTAGCGGTGGAGATGCTCAATATCCGGGCACGTCGGCGGCGTGCCCACGGAGCCGGGCAGGTGCTCCCCGAGCCTGTGCACCTGCACAGCACACCCCATGCGGTGCCGGGTGTCGACGGCGGGCCATCTGCCGGCAGCGATCCGTGACCGGTGATTTCGATCAGGTTATAACATTACGTAAATCCTGTCGGATCGCGCCTTATGCCAGAAACTTCGTCGGTTGCGTTTCCCAATTGCCGAGATGGCGGTTGGTGACCAGACTGCTGGGGCTGCCCCGATTAGAATGGCTCTAAGAGGAGAGATTCCAATAGGCGCTCATTCCCTTAATGAAATCGACCGACGCTGCCTGACCACGCTGGCGGCAGGCGCATGCCCGGCGGGCGGCGAATGCCCGGAGGATGTGCTCCAACGTTTGATTGCCGGTGGAATGGTGGAAGAGGTTCCCCTCATGCACCTACCATTGCCCATGATTCGCGTCGGCTACCGGATCACCCTAGCTGGGGAAGCGGCTCTGCGGAGCGCAACGTAAGTGCATATTTACGGCGATTTTGGACAAGAACCCCGCTTACGGTGCCCACAAGGCGCGCTGGAGCCACGGATTTGGCACTGAGAGGTTCCCTGGGCAGGGCATCGCAGCGTCGCTCAGACTCTTCGATTGCCATGCGCCATCCCACTCAGCGGGCAGAGCGTAAGGCGGCGCTACACCGTACTCTGGTAGAAAGCCAAAGCGTCCATAGTAGGCTGGGTCTCCCAGCACATACACGTGACTGAAGCCTGCGTCCTCGAGCCGCCGCAAGCCAGCACGGACGATCGCGCTTCCGATCCCTTGTCTCTGCCATGCTGGTGCAACCGCGAGCGGTCCGAGCAGCGCAGCTTTGTGGCTACTCCCGACCACGCTGCATGCTGTATAGATCACATGCCCCGCAAGTTGCGAGCTGTTGATCCCGACAAGTGACAAAGGAGTAGGTACTTCTTGCAATAGACTCCGAACCAGAGGCAGCAAATCCTCATCCGGAAACGCTTTCGGATAAAGCAACGCGATCTTGGCCAAATCACCCGGTCGGCTCTCCCGGATTTCAATGCGTCTCGGCATATCTAAATCCCAATCCTCTCAACCTCATCCATGGAGATAGCGCCGCTGCGCCGATCATACAGCCGCGTGGTTATCGGACCAGAGTTGGCGGCCATCTGTTGTGCGTGCTCGTGCTTGGCTTCAGGGTTTTCGAGGTACGCCGCACTGCCGGCTCCCCGGTAGAGGTGATTGCAGATTCCTTCCGTCCCGCTCCCGGCCTTGGCGGCCCGGCGCTTGACCATGGCCCAGGCGCGTTGCCGGTCGAGGCGGGTAGAGCCGAGCTTTCTGGTCCTACGACCCACAGTGCGGAAGAGGGGACCATCCTTGGCTTCTGCGATCCCGGCGGCCTCATTGTACTCCCGAGCCAGTCCTTGAGATTGTGCTGCCAGGGCATCTCGTGGTGCTTGCCGCCTTTCTCGTGCAGGCGCACCTACAGGCTCACCTTTTTCCGGTACATGTCCTTACATTCATGTTTCGCGTGTGTTCCGGTTGCCGATCTGGGCGGCGAAAAACTCGATGAAGCGCTTCTCGGCGCCGCCGCCGGAGTGTACGATCAAGGACGGTTTCGTCGATACGCCGCCCGCAGTTTCCAAAAGCCCAGATTTTGCCTCGACTAGGTCGTCCGTCATGGCGTCCCTTTACCCGGCTCCCGTATACCGAATTCGAGCGATAGGTGTGAAGGCTCGCTAACAGGACGTCCTGGCTCGCAAACGGCCCTCGATTTGGGCTCACGCTCTGTGACAATGCGTGTCCAATTATCGTGTGTCGCGTTTCTGCGCGAACCGGAGCTGAGGTAACAGAAAAGGGGTCACCAGTGTCTGCCCCCTTTTTCTCTTGAGCCATCTGTTCTGTGGTTAGAATCTGTAGCCGAATGCCTTGATCACCGCCCTTGCCTTCTCGCCCTTCAGATAGGCGAGCCACGCCTCCGCAGCGGCGTTCCCTTCGCCCGGTTTCAGGAGCACGGCGTCCTGGCGAATCGGCTTGTATAGCTTTCCGGGAACCACCCAAGCCGACCCCGAGGCGATCTCGCCGTCCGATATCACCTGGGACAGCGCGACGAATCCCAGCTCGGCATTGCCACTTTTCACGTACTGATAGGTTTGGGCGATGTTCTCGCCCTGCACGAGCTTCGGCTCTATCGCGCCCAGCGCTTTCAGGGACGTCAGGACTTCAATAGCCGCCGCTCCGTAGGGGGCCGTCTTGGGGTTGGCAATGGCCAGATGCTGAAAGTCACCTGTCCAAAGCACTTTGCCTTGGTCGTCAACGAAGTCGGGCTTGGGGGACCACAACACCAGACTGCCCACAGCGTAAGTGAAGCGGCTGCCGGGCACGGCGGCGCCCTCCGCTTCCAGCTTGGCCGGTGTGCCGGCGTCGGCAGCGAGCAGAATCCCGAAAGGGGCGCCATTCTTGATCTGTGCGTACAGCTTTCCCGTGGAGCCAAAAGAGAGCAGAGCTTTGTGCCCGGTGTCCTTTTCAAAATCGCCAGCGATCAGCCGGGCCGGGGCTGTGAAGTTGGCGGCAACGGCCACCTGGACATCTTCTGCTTGGGCCGTGCCGGCAATCCCAAGGATCAGGGTAACGATCAGGAAACGCAGTTTCATTTCAAACCTCCTTACGCGCTGACAGCCATGATGATGTGGGAAGCCTTGATCAGGGCACAGGCAGGGACGCCGACCTCGAGTCCCAGGCTGCGGATGCTCTCGTTGGTGACGATGGCAGAAACCGATTTGCCTCCCGGCAGGTCGATGATGACCTCGCCGTTGACCGCCCCTTCGATGCAGCTCGAAATTACGCCGCAAAGCCGGTTGCGGGCGCTGGTCTTGAGCCCCTCATCGGTTGTCACGATGACCCACGGGGCCTTGAACAGCGCGTAGGCATCCATGCCCTGGGCCAGGCCGAGAACGTCCACGCTCTCGTTGGTGATGATGGCAACCAGGGTGTCGCCGCCACCGATATCGAGGACGACCTCGCTATTGACGGCCCCCTTGACCACACTGGTGACCTGGCCGAGGAACTGGTTACGTGCACTGGTTTTCATGTTGAATCTCCGCATGACTTGAAAGTATTCGTAGAAGCGCTCGAAGCGCGTCCCCCCGCGGCCCATCGCCTGCAGAAATCCCTGAAACTCCCATTCCATGTCCCGCATCAGGGCGAGGACCTTCTCACCGTGAGAGGTGAGCTGGGTACCGCCACCTCCACTGCCGCCGGTGGTTCGAGCTACGACGGGTTGCTCTGACAGATTGTTGAGGGCCTCGATTGCCTCCCAGGCGCCCTTGTAGGAGATGCCCATGGCCTTGGCAGCGGCGTTGATCGAGCCCAGCTCCGCCACCCGCTCCAACAGGGCAACGCGGTCCAGCTTGCGAGCCTTTGTCAGGGAGGCGACGGACTTTGCAGTGGGTTTTGTCGGCATCGTTGTTACCTTATCTACATAACGATGGGCAAAAGCCCATCCGCTGGGCACCATCTCATACGATCGCAAAAATGAGTCCAGGGTTTGGGACGGAACAAGCAGTTGTGTCATCAGCCGCCCTTTCGCTCAGCGCAACACCAATCTGGCGTTCATGTCCAGATCGAGACGACCGTATGGGTTGACGTGGTCCCAGATCAGAGGCGTCAGCGCCGCATACAGTGATGCTGTCGTCGCCGAGCACCGGTTCGATAAACATAACTTGGACGAAGCACCATTTCGTTCTTCGATG
>CAYYHR010000298.1:0-4526 GCA_964471705.1 uncultured Chromatiaceae bacterium | reverse complement strand
TAACCGTAAGGTTGTCCGAGAGGTCCTTGGCAATCTGGTAGCGCCTGTCCTCATTCTGCAGTGCCCGTACCTTTTCGTCGCGGGCAAGCTCCAGCTTGGCACGCTCGGCCATGTCCTCGCCCTGGTAGCCCTCCACTGCCTTCATCGCCGCGTCGACCGCCGCCTTGGCGGCATCGAGCTTGCCCTCGGCGGTCTTCAGCGCCTCCAAGGCCAACACCTCGGATTGCTTGAGGGCGCCGCGAAAGTCCTGATAGGCCTCGAGAATCTTGTGCTCGCGCTGTATCTGGTCCTGGGTGGAGGCGGTTACCTCCAGGTAGGTTCCCTTGATCTTGTCGAACCTCGACGCGATGTCGCCGCGGGTGACCTTCATCCAGATGTTGCCCATGCGCTCGAAGGTGTCGATCTTGCCGTCCTCGACCTGATCGACCAGGGATTTGGCGTCGTCGCGGATGCTGTTGAAGGCGTTGGTGATCTCCTTGTAGCGCTCGCCGATCTGCATCGCCTGGACCTGCTCGCGCACTACGTCGTTGAAGAGCGAGGCCTGGCTCAGGGTTCGTGCGATGGCGGTGACGCGACCCTCGTCCAGGTCGGAGATCTGATTGAGCAGGCTGATGATTGGTGCCTCCTGACTCTTGCCCTCAGGCACGAGACCGAGGTCGTGTAGCTGGCTCATCGCCTTGTCGAGGTACTGCATCGGGGTGGCGGCGCTCGTCATGTGTCCTCCTGGGGCGTTCTTGACTTCGGGATGATATCGTTCGGATCTACTTTCACCGACAAACCACAAATTCACTCACAGGAGGAATCCATGATCCGCAAGCTTACCGTGGCCGCGCTCGGCCTAGCAGCGATGATAGCGACCAGTGCGTCTCTGGCCGATGATCCCATCGACATTAAATTTTCTCACGTTGTTGCCGAGAATACGCCCAAGGGTCAGATGGCGAATAAGTTTCGTGACCTCGTCGCCGAGCGCCTCGGCGGCAAGGTCGTCGTCGAGGTCTACCCCAACTCCCAGCTCTTCGGTGACGACAAGGTGCTCGAAGCCATGCTGCTCGGCGACGTGCAGCTAGCCGCGCCGAGCCTCTCCAAGTTCAGCCGCTACACCAAGCAGCTCGACATCTTCGATCTACCGTTCCTGTTCAACGACATAGCGGCAGTCGACCGCTTCCAGATGGGCCCCGATGGACAGAAGCTCCTAGGCTCGCTGAAGAAGAAGGGCTTGGTCGGACTGGGCTATCTGCATAACGGCATGAAGCAGATGTCCGCGGACCGCCCTCTGCACACCCCCGCAGACATTCGGGGTCTCAAGATGCGCATCCAGGCGTCCGATGTGTTGGCCGCCCAATACGAGGCCGTCGGGGCGGTGCCGGTCAAGAAGCCTTTTTCCGAGGTCTTCACCCTGCTCCAGACCAAGGCCATCGACGGGACCGAAAACCCCTGGTCCAACGCCTACTCCCAGAAGTTCTACGAGGTGCAGCCGTATATCACCGAGACCGACCACGGCGTCTTGGACTACATGGTCGTGACCTCGTCCGAGTTTTGGATGGACCTGCCGGACGACGTACGCAACGAGCTCAAGACGGCGCTCGACGAGGCCGTCGCCTACGGGAATCAGGTCGCTGCGGATCTCGCGAAGGAAGACCGCCAGAAGATCATCGACTCGAAGCGCACCGAGGTCATCGCACTGACCCCCGAGGAGCGCGCCCAGTGGGTCGAGGCAATGAAGCCGGTGTGGAAGAAGTTCGAGCCCCAGATTGGCAAGGAATATATCGACGCCGCCCGGGCGGCGAATCAGGCGAAATAAACCAAGACCGCCAACCCCTCGGGGAGACGCCGATCGAATTCCGTTCTCTCACTCGATCGGCGCCTCTTACGAAGCCGCCTAGACTAAACAACAACAAGCCCACGCTCCCGGTACGGCGCGGGCGCGCCATCGCTGGAGGATTCGCCCATGCTCGCTCGACTCGTCAACCAGGCTGAGGAGGTGATTATCTCACTGCTACTTGTGGGTATGACCCTGCTCGTCTTCGTCGACGTGGTGCTGCGGTTCGGCTTCAACACGGGGCTGCTCTGGTCCGAGGAGCTGACCCTGCACCTCTCCGCCTGGTTCGTGCTCTTCGGTGCCTCCTACGGCCTGAAGGTGGGTGCGCATATCGGGGTGGACGCTCTGGTCCGGGTCTTCTCGCCCCTTGGTCAGAGGGTGCTGACGGCCGTGGCGGTCATACTCAGCCTCATCTATTGCGGACTCTTCATCTACGGTTCTTGGATCTACCTCGCCAAGATGAAGAAGATCGGCATCGAGCTGGAGGACTTGCCGATCCAGACCTGGGTCGCCCACAGCATCCTGCTGATCGGGCTCGTCCTCCTCTCCATCCGGCTGCTCGAGCTCCTGTGGGCGGTGGCTACCGGCAAGGCCACCGGCTTCGGTCATGCGGACGACGCCCGGGAGAGCATGCGCCTCGCCGAGCAGATCAAGCGTGAGGAGGGCTCGCAATGACCATTGCAACCCTGTTCATCCTGCTGTTCGGCTGCATGCTGATCGGCATGCCGATCGCCTTTTCATTGGGCTTTGCCAGCATCGTCACGATCCTCCTGTTCTCCAATGACTCTCTGGCCTCCATGGCGCTCAAGCTGTTCGAGGCCCTGTCGACCCATTACACTCTGCTTGCCATCCCCTTCTTCATTCTGTCCTCGGCATTTCTCTCCACAGGGGGTGTGGCACGCCGCCTGATTCGGTTCGCCACCGATCTCGTGGGCCACATCCGAGGCGGCCTGGCGATGGCGTCAATCATGGCGTGCATGCTGTTCGCCGCAGTCTCGGGCTCGTCACCCGCCACGGTGGCGGCGATCGGCACCATCGTCATCACCGGCATGGTGCGCTCCGGGTACCCAAAGGAGCTGGCCGCCGGAACCATCACGACCGCAGGGACGCTCGGCATCCTGATTCCGCCATCCATCGTGATGCTGGTCTATGCGGCGGCCACGGAGGTCTCGGCGGCGCGCATGTTCATGGCGGGCTTTATCCCCGGCATTCTCATGGGGCTCCTGCTGATGCTGGCCATCTATCTGGTGGCCCGCGCCAAGCGGTTGCCCGCGCAGCCATTCCCGGGCTTGAAGGATGTGGCCTCGAGCGCATTCAGCGCCTCCGGAGGCATCCTGCTGATCGTCATCGTGCTGGGTTCGATCTACGGTGGCATCGCAAGCCCCACCGAGGCGGCCGCCGTGTCCGCCGTCTACGCATTCCTGGTGGCGGTGATCGGCTACCGGGATATGGGTCCGCTGAAGGGCACCCCCTGGCGCAAGGACGGCGAGGGGGCCGGGAGCATCCTGTTGCGCAACGCCTGGCAGGTGGCCTTGGCGCTGCCGCGTAGCGTCGTCCACCCGGAGGTGCGCAAGGTGGTGCTGGATGCGGCCAAGGTGAGCATCATGCTGCTGTTCATCATCGCCAACGCCATGCTGTTTGCCCATGTGCTGACCACCGAGCGCATCCCCCATCATATTGCCGAGGCCATCGTCGGCTGGGGCCTGCAGCCCTGGATGTTCCTGGTGGTGGTGAACCTGTTGCTCCTGGCCGCCGGCAATTTCATGGAGCCGTCCGCCATCATTCTGATCATGGCGCCGATCCTGTTTCCGATTGCAACCCGGCTCGGGATCGACCCCATCCACCTGGGCATCATCATGGTCGTGAACATGGAGATCGGCATGCTCACCCCGCCGGTGGGTCTGAATCTCTTCGTGACGGCTGGCATCACGGGAGAGGGCATCGGCTGGGTCATCAAGGCCGTGCTGCCCTGGCTGGTGCTCCTGCTAATCTTCCTGATGCTCATCACCTACATCCCGCAGATCTCACTGTTCCTGCCGGAATTCATCGACAAGCTGCAGGGCTACCAATGAGTGCACTGACATGAGCCAACCTCAGTCCATCAAAACCATCCTCTACGCGACCGACCTCGGTGATCACATGCTCCCCGTGTTCCGTCGGGCGATCGCCATGGCCGAGCGGTTCGAGGCGCAAATCGTCATGCTGCACGTGGCCGAGCCACTCACGTCCACGGGCATGGCCGTGGTGGAGCTCTTTGTGCCCAAGGACGACTATGACCGCTTTCAACACGAGGGCATGCAGAAGATCCTGGAGCTTATGCGTGAGCGCGTTTCCAAATTCTGCCAGGACGAGACCGGATCGTGTCCGGACGACTCAGCGCTGATCTCGGACGTGGTCGTTACCCATGGCCGCCCCGGCGTAGAGATCCCGCGTCAGGCCAAGGAGCGCGGCGCGGATCTGATCGTAATGGGAACATGCACCCACGGTCTTCTGGGTCACGAACTGCTCGGCTCGACTGCCCGGCGCGTGATCCATGCCAGCGAGGTACCGGTCCTGGTGGTGCCCAACTGCAATACCTGAGGTGCCCGCGGGCAAGGCATAGTCAACCTGAATCCAAGGCTGTAAGCCATTGACTTACAGGGCAAGGCAGAAGCTGCGTTTGCCTTGCATGCTGTCACCGACGGCCCAAAGGAAACGCTGATTTATT
>CAYYHR010000297.1:0-4545 GCA_964471705.1 uncultured Chromatiaceae bacterium | reverse complement strand
GACCTTGGGCCCCACACCGTGCAGCGCGCCTATCGGCACTTGGCTCGCGGGCTGGCGGTTCCCTGATTCCAAGTTTCGGATTCCAAGTTTCGTCCGTTGGGCAAAGGATGTAGGCTAGATCGCCGGGCCGAGCGACAGGAGGAGTCTCACGCATGATCGCCCAGAAGCGACTGACCATCCCCACCCGCGGGCGAGGCACCTACGACATCACGCAGGAGGTCGAGCAGGCCGTGCGCGAGAGCGGACTCACCACAGGCATCTGCCACGTCTTCGTGCAGCACACCAGCGCCTCGCTGATCCTGTGCGAGAACGCCGATCCCGGCGTCCGCCACGACCTCGAAGCCTTCCTGGCCCGACTCGTCCCCGACGGGGATCCCCTCTTCCGTCACACGCAGGAAGGGCCGGACGACATGCCCGCCCACGTGCGCACCATTCTCACCAAGGCAGACCTCACCTTGCCCGTCACCGGGAGAGGCTGCGCCTTGGGGACCTGGCAGGGCATCTATCTTTACGAGCATCGGACCATGGGCCATCACCGCCAGGTGACGGTGACCATCAGCGGGGAATAATCACCCGCACGGAATCACAGCATCGACTCTCTTCCGGTAGGATCGGCCTGGGTCAAGACCGGCCTGGCGGCACCGTAGCGTGACCGCAGTGTCTGCGCCAATTGGTGCACGGCCATGGCGTAGTAGTTGCTGTGATTGTAACGAGTGATGACATAGAAGTTTTTCAGCCCCAGCCAGTATTCGTAGCCGCCCCTGGCGTCCAGCTCGATCAGGCTGACCGGTCCATGTCCGTCGAGGTCGGCTGTGGTGAGAACCCCGTTCCTACCCAAGGTATCCAGGCTGTAACTGGTGTCGAAGCCCGTCTTCATCGCCCCGGCGCCGGAGCCGGTGGAACGTGCGAGCACCGCAACGGGCTCGCCCTTGTGCCAGCCGAAAGAGGCGAAGTAGTTGGCTACACTGCCGATCGCGTCCTCCGGGTCCCACAGATCCCGCTTCCCGTTGCTGTCAAAGTCGACCGCCCACTTGTGGAAGCTCGTGGGCATGAACTGGCCGAGACCCATGGCACCGGCGTAGGAGCCCTTGGGCTGGAAGGGATCGATCCCCTCGTCGCGGGACATGATCAGAAACTGCTCGAGCTCGCCCGTGAAGTAATCGGACCTGCGGGGATAATCGAAGGCCAGGGTGGCGAGGGCGTCGATCACCCGATGCTTGCCTGTGTAGCCGCCGTAATGGGTCTCTACGCCCAGGATGGCGACGATATATTCCGGCGGCACCCCGTACTCGGCTTGCGCGCGCCGCAATGCGCTCTCGTGACGCCGCCAGAAGGCGACGCCGTTGGAGATGTTGTCCTGGGTGAGAAACTTGGCGCGATAGCGGGACCAGGCACCGGTCGGTCCCGAGGACTTTCCGCCACGGGGACGATTGACGAAGTCGAGTATCCACTGCTGACGCTCGACCCCCGCAAAGACGCGCGCGAGGTAGTCCCGGTCGAAGCCCTCTTCACGCACCAGCTTGTCGATCAACCTGGTTGTGGCGGGATAGTCGGAATAGTCTCCATGCCCCGAGGTGAGAATGGCGCTCCGCAATCCGGCATGTGTGCGGCTCTGGGCAGAGGCCTTCAGCTGTGTCCCCCGAGGCGATGCGCCAGCGTCGATCTCCGGATTCGAGCTGCAGGCGGCGAGCATCGGGACGAGGAGGGAAAAGAGGGCAGGGGCAAGAGCTCTCATACTGTTCGACCCTCGGGATCTGCTCGGTGCTAGCGTCCGAGCACCATCACCGCGTCCATCTCCACCGCGGCCCCCTTGGGGAGGGCGCTGACGCCGACCGCCGCACGCGCCGGATAGGGCTCGCTGAAATACTCTGCCATCACCTTGTTGACCAAGGGAAAATCTCCCAGGTCAGTGAGGAAGACATTGAGCTTGACCAGGTCGGCCATATCGCCGCCGGCCGCGAATGCGACCTCCCGGAGGTTCTCGAAGACCCGCCGGATCTGTGCCTCCATGTCCCCCTGCACCATATCCATGGTCTCGGGGCTCAGCGGGATCTGCCCCGAGAGATAGACGGTGTCGTTCACCCTCACGGCCTGCGAATAGGTCCCGATGGCCTTGGGGGCCTTGTCCGTATGGATGATCTCTTTTTTCATTGCTCGGCTGTGAAAACCGCTCTCGGCAGGCACCATTCTCCCCGCGCAGAACAGGAGAAAACCCGCCAGGCACAAGATTAGGCAAGGGGGCGGCGCCGGTCAAGACGGGAAATCCCTCCCCTTCCGAGGTCAGGAAAAGAGCTGTTGCCACCAACGCCGGCGATTCTTCGGGGCCACCCGGGTCGCCGGCAGATCGACCGGGGGAATCCGGCTCATGACCCAACCGGGAAGCGGCGGGTTGTCGCTGTAACCGCAGCTGACCCCGAGATTTCCCGGGTCGTAGATCTTGATGAAGCTCGGCGCCTGCAGGTCATCCGCATAGACGATCCCACAGTAGTCTTCCTTGTGCTCGGAGCGCAGCAGCTGATCGATCTCGGTGAGGAAGGTTTCGACCCGGGCAGCATCCGCTGGCTCGCTCGGCGGCTCCTCCCCAACCGCGTAGATGTACCAGTCCTCCCCCGCGCGCTCACGCACCCGCTCCCAGAGGTCATCGAGCTGGTGCCACCGCAGCGCCGAGGTAAAACTGCCCCGGAACGCCTGCAGGTAGGCATGTTCCGCACCGTCGATACTTTGCATGACCACTCCGCCGAATCGCTTAGCCGCCGGCGCCACCGGAAGCGGATGGACGTGGGCACCGCTCTTGCGCCCGGCCCGGCGCCTCCTGCTATATTTGCCTCTTTTTTCGGCGCGATCAACAAGCATGTCAGCCCTCTACGAATCCAAGCTCTCGAATTTGAGATTGATCAGCCGCGGCAAGGTGCGGGACATCTACGAGGTCGATCGGGACCTGTTACTGATCGTCGCCAGCGATCGCCTCTCCGCCTTCGATGTGGTGCTGCCGCAGCCCATTCCGGGCAAGGGCGAGGTGCTGACACGCCTCTCCGGCTTCTGGCTCGAGCACACCCGGGACATGATCCCTGATCACCTCTCCGATGTCCCCCTGGACCAAGTGGTGACCAATCCCGAGGAGCGCGCCCTGCTCGGCGACCGCGCCTTGATCGTGAAGAGGCTCCAGCCGCTCCCGCTGGAAGCGATCGTGCGTGGCTACATCATCGGCTCGGGCTGGAAGGACTACCAGCGCACGGGCGCGATCTGCGGCATCGCCCTTCCTGCAGGACTGCGACTGGCGGACAAGCTCCCGGAGGCCATCTACACCCCGTCGACCAAGGCCGCAGCCGGGGAGCACGACGAGAACATCGATTTCGAGCGCACCGCAGAGCTCATCGGCCGCGAGCTGGCGGAGCAGGTGCGCGCCATCTGCATGCGCATCTACACCCAATGCGCCGAATATGCCGTGACACGCGGTGTCATCATCGCCGACACCAAGCTCGAGCTTGGCTTGGATGGAGACGGCCGCCTGCACCTGATCGATGAGGTTCTCACCCCGGACTCGTCCCGCTTCTGGCCGAGGGATGGGTACGAGCCCGGAGTAAGCCCTCCGAGCTTCGACAAGCAGTTCGTACGCGACTACCTGGAGACTCTGGGCTGGGACAAGACCCCGCCGGGACCGGAGCTGCCCACCGAGATCATCGAAAAGACCGCAGCCAAGTATCGGGAAGCGGAGCGACTGCTGACCGGTCGCGGATGACCTGAACATGAATGACGAACAGCTCCTGCGCTACAGCCGCCAGATCATGTTGCCGGCGCTGGGCATCGAGGGCCAGGAGCGCTTGCTGGAGGCCCGGGTTCTCCTGATCGGCCTCGGCGGGCTGGGATCGCCGGTAGCCATGTACCTGGCAGCGGCCGGCGTCGGAACCCTGGTAGTGGCGGATTTCGACGCCATCGATCTATCCAACCTTCAGCGTCAGATCCTGCACACCAGCGAGCACATCGGTATGCCGAAAGTGGACTCCGCGATCCGGGGATTGCGGGCGCTCAACCCCGAGGTACGCGTCGAAGGTTTCAAGGGCACCATCAACGAAGATACATTGCCCGACTTGGTCAGCGACGCAGACGCGGTCGTGGATGCCTGCGACAACTTCGCGACACGGTTCGCCGTCAACGAGGCCTGCTTTCGCGCCCGGGTCCCTCTGATCTCCGGCGCCGCAATTCGTACCGAAGGCCAGGTGGCCGTCTTTTCGGGGAAGCCGGGCGGCCCCTGCTACCAGTGCCTCTACCCCCGCGACGGAGAGCTGGACGAGACCTGCTCCGCCAACGGCGTGCTCGCCCCTGTGGTAGGCATCGTCGGCAGCATCCAGGCTACCGAAACTCTCAAGGTCCTGAGCGGCATGGGCGAGCCCCTCTTCGGGCGGCTGCTTCTGGTCGACGCCCTGACCATGGACTTTCGCAGCGTAGCCCTTCCCGCCGATCCCGGTTGTCCGATTTGCGGCGGCGAGTCCGGTCGGCAAGCGCCAAGTGGCAACCGCGAGGCATGAGGGGTATTCTGGCTCGTTA
>CAYYHR010000296.1:0-4573 GCA_964471705.1 uncultured Chromatiaceae bacterium | reverse complement strand
GATCAGGACATCCGCAACATGGGAGGCATCCGCAAGTACATGCCCTTCACCTGGATCACCTTCCTGATCGGCACCCTGGCGCTCATCGGATTTCCGGGCTTCTCGGGCTTCTTCTCGAAGGATGCCATCATTTGGGCGGTAGGTGATTCGCGGGTGGCCGGTGCCGGCTATGCTCACGCATTGCTGACCATCGGCGTACTGATCACTTCCCTGTACAGTTTTCGGCTGTATTTCCTCGTCTTCCACGGCAAGGAGCGCATGGATGAGCACACCCGCCATCACCTGCACGAAACGCCGGCGGTCGTCTGGGTGCCCCTGGTACTGCTCGCGATTCCGTCCGTTGTCATCGGCTGGGTGACCGTTGAGCCCGTCTTATTCGGAGAATGGTTCCGGAATGCCATCTACGTGGCACCAGCGCACGATGTTCTCGCCGAGTTGAACCATCATTATCACGGCGAGGCGGCCTTCGTGCTCCACGGCCTGACAGGCGTACCTTTCTGGCTCGCCCTTGCAGGCTTCGTGCTGGCGGTCTATGTGTTCTGGTATCGCTTCGCCAAGGACCCCAGCACCGAGGAGAAGCTCCGGAGCAGGCTTGCATGGCTCTACCAGGTGCTGGACCACAAGTACGGCTTCGACGATTTCTATCAGGCATTTTTTGCGGACGGCAGCCGGGATATCGGCAAGGCCCTATGGCTCAACGGGGATCGCGGGATCATCGACGGTGTGGCGGTGAACGGCTCGGCCAAGTCTGTCGGCTGGCTCGCCCAGCGTGCTCGCAGGATCCAGACCGGTCGCCTGTACAACTACGCAATCGCCATGATCTTGGGCCTGGTCGTCCTGCAGGCGATCTTCGTGGTCTTCTGATCCGAGTGGGACCGTCGATGCAATCACTCCCGATTCTCACCCTCGCGATCTGGCTGCCCATCATTGGTGGCATCGCCGTCCTCGTCAGCGGCGACAAGGACGCCAACGTGTCCAAGTGGACCGCATTGGCGTTCTCGATAGTTACCTTCCTGGTCAGTCTCGGTCTTTGGGCGGGTTTCGACGCCTCCACTGCCGCCATGCAGTTCGTCGAGCATGCCCCCTGGATTGCGACCTTCCATGTCTACTACTACCTGGGGGTGGACGGCATCTCCATGCCCCTGATCATACTGACCACCTTCATGACCATCCTGGTGATCATCGCGGGCTGGGAGGTGATCCGGTACAAGCCGTCCCACTACATGGCCGCCTTCCTGATCATGGAGGGTGTCATGGTCGGTGTCTTCTCCGCCCTGGATGCGATCCTCTTCTACGTCTTCTGGGAGGCGATGCTGATCCCGATGTTCATCATCATCGGGGTCTGGGGCGGACCGAATCGCGTCTACGCCACCATCAAGTTCTTTCTCTTCACCTTCTTCGGCTCGGTCTTCATGCTGATCGCCCTGATCTATATGTATTTCCAGTCAGGGACCTTCGAGGTCGTCGCTTCCGCACCCGGGCTGCCCAGCTTCCAGAATCTCGGGCTCGGCATGACCGAGCAGTTGCTGATCTTCATCGCCTTTTTGCTCGCCTTTGCGGTCAAGGTGCCCATGTGGCCGGTGCACACGTGGCTTCCGGATGCCCACGTGGAGGCCCCAACGGGCGGCTCCGTGATCCTGGCGGCAATCATGCTCAAGGTGGGCGGTTACGGCTTCCTGCGCTTCAGCCTCCCCATCACGCCGGATGCCAGCGCCTCGCTGGCTTGGCTGATCATCGCCATGTCCCTGATCGCGGTCGTCTACATCGGCTTGGTGGCCTTGGCGCAGCAGGACATGAAGAAGCTGATCGCCTACTCCTCGATCGCCCACATGGGATTCGTTACCCTCGGGTTCTTCATCGTCTTCGTCATCCTTGCCAGGAGCACATCCGTCGATGGCAGCGTCCTGGGCATGTCCGGCGGCATGGTGCAGATGGTCTCCCACGGCTTCATCTCTGGGGCGCTCTTTCTCTGTGTGGGTGTGCTCTACGACCGGGTCCACTCCCGTGAGATCTCGGCGTACGGGGGCGTGGTGAACACCATGCCTCTGTTCGGTGGCCTCATGGTCTTCTTCGCCATGGCCAACTCGGGTCTGCCCGGGACCTCCGGCTTCGTCGGCGAATTCATGGTCATCCTCGCGAGCTTCCAGGCCGATTTCTGGTATGCCTTCCTGGCCGCGCTGACCCTCATCCTCGGGGCGGCCTATACGCTATGGATGGTCAAGCGCGTGATCTTCGGGCCTGTCGCCAACGAGAGCGTGGCCGGGCTGAAGGATGCGAATGGACGCGAGCTTCTCGTGCTCGGCAGCCTGGCCGCCGCCGTTCTGGTGCTGGGCCTGTGGCCCGGGCCCCTGGTGGAGGTCATGGACACGACCATCCAGAACCTGGTGCAACAGGTCGCGGTGTCCAAAATCCCCGCCGCCGCGGGATCGGTCGCCGCCATACATCTCTAGCGAGCACGCCCATGCCCTTCACCTTCGATTACGCCAGCCTCGTACCCGCTCTCCCGGAGATCTGCATCCTGGTGCTGGCCTGCACCGTTCTGGTGGTCGATCTGTACCTGAAGGAGGAGCAGAAGGGGATCAACCATGGGCTGACCATCGTCGGTCTGCTGGTCGCGATCGGTCTCACCGGCTTGGTCGGGGGCGGCGAGCGGCAGGTTGTGTTTTTCGGCAGCTATGTGCGCGATGCAATGAGCGATGTTCTCAAGATCCTCATCTTCGTCGTCAGCCTGTTCGCCTTCGTCTACGCGAAGGACTACTTGCGCGACCGCGACCTGTGGGCGGGCGAGTACTACGTCCTCGGCCTCTTCGCGGTGCTGGGGATGCTGATCATGGTGTCCGCGAACAGCCTGCTCGTGGTCTATCTGGGGCTGGAGGTGCTGGCCTTGTGCCTCTATGCGATGGTGGCCTTCGATCGGGACTCGGTCGGCGGCTCCGAGGCGGCCATGAAGTACTTCGTCCTCGGCGCGCTCGGCTCCGGTATGCTGCTCTACGGCATGTCCATGATCTACGGGGCTACCGGATCCATCGAGCTGGGGGCGGTGGCGCAAGCCGCCGCGGTGCATGGGACCCAGGACAAGGTGCTGGTGCTAGGGCTCAGCTTTCTGATCGTCGGCATCGGCTTCAAGTTCGGTGCCGTACCCTTCCACATGTGGGTGCCCGATGTCTATCAGGGTGCCCCCACACCAGTCGTCCTCTTCCTGGGCAGTGTCCCCAAGATCGCGGCCTTTGCACTGGCGATCCGGTTGCTCGTGGACGGCCTGGGCGGTCTGCACGGGGATTGGCAGGGCATGTTGATCATCCTGTCCGTCCTGTCGATGGGCCTGGGCAATCTGATCGCAATCGCTCAGAGTAACATCAAGCGCATGCTGGCCTACTCGACCATCTCCCACGTGGGCTTCATTTTTCTGGGGCTCCTGGCCGGCAGCCAGCAGGGCTACGCCTCGGCCATGTTCTATGCCATCGTCTACGCGGTGATGGCGGCGGGGGGATTCGGACTCCTGGCGATCATCAGTCGCAAGGGCTTCGATGCGGAAAATCTGGAAGACCTCAAGGGTCTCAACGACCGCGATTCCTGGCACGCCGCCATGATGGCCCTAATCATGTTCTCGATGGCCGGCGTGCCGCCGACCGTCGGCTTCATGGCCAAGCTGCTGGTTCTCGAGGCCGTCGTGAGCGCCGGTCTTTGGTGGCTCGCACTGATCGGCGTCTTTTTCTCGATCATCGGCGCCTTCTATTACCTACGGATCATCAAGCTGATGTACTTCGACGAGCCGGTGACGAGGGAGCCTCTGACTGCAGGAGCCGGGGCAAAGGTTGCCCTATCAGTCAATGGCTTGGCGGTGCTCGTGCTGGGCGTCTTTCCCGCCTCCCTGTTGTCGGTTTGTCAGGGGGCTTTTTCCTGATCCGTGGTCAGGACTCGTGCGGTGCTTCGCGTAGCCTTGCCGCGGATCCGCTTGGTCGTGCTTGTCGGCCTGACGGGCTGAGAGACCATCAAAGGCTCAGGGAAGGGAATCGGGATTGTCGGCGAGGGGCTTCCAGATTTGACGCTGATTCTTGCGCCCTGAAATCGGCGCAGGGTGGCGCTAGAGGTACCGCCGCCAATATTCGGGTTTGTGGTCGCGGCAGCCGTGATCGCGTCTTTCGAAACGCTGGGCGAACACCTTCTTGACGCAATTGCTCTCCCCTCGCGGACAGCCGCAGTTAGCGCGTTGGGTCTCTTCTGCGTAATGCCAGAGGGCGCTCTTGAGGCGGTACAGCAGGTTACGATCCAGGTGCAGGCCAAATCCAGCGATGATCGCCTCGATTTCCAACAGTGTCGTCTGGAGGACATCGTAGCTGATCTTCAGCTCGATTGCGGAGACGGCCTCCAGGTGAAGTATGCCATCCAGATCCGCCAGCAGAATGGCGGCGGTTCGCGCTTGCTCCTTGTCCGGATGCAGCTCGCTGAAGGGTATCAGGCGATGTTTGATGCGATCGGCGTTCGGAGTGTCCATACCTGAAGTATGCTAATGGAAGATTGAAAATTATCAAGGACGAATCGATGACAGTTATGGTTGGGGCGTGGCCTTCTC
>CAYYHR010000295.1:0-4584 GCA_964471705.1 uncultured Chromatiaceae bacterium | reverse complement strand
GGCCATCTTCGATCTCTGCAGCGATGAGTCTGGGTATTTTCGGTGCAAATCATCCGCGGCGTGGAAACATTGCGACCATATCTTGAAAGATATCCCCGCTTTCTTTTTTGCTTCTCGATCCGCCGCAAAGCGCGTTCGGATTCCTCCAACGTCTCGAAGGGGTCGCTGCGTAGGGTTCCGGGGCTGCCGATACGACCCCATTCGCGGACCAGATCCCAGCCGCCGAAGAGAGTCGGTGCGAGATGCATCGTATCGAAGCGGTCCATACTACGCTCCTGGCCGCGGTGATCTCTGTATACTTTCTCGTTTTCCGTCTCCGACGAACAAAATCCCGACCGGTGGTAAGAAAACCCTCCAGGAAAAAAGCGGCGGCCAAGGCCAAACCGGAGCTCGCGCAACTCAAGGCCATCGAACGTTTGCTGGGGCAGGAGGACTACCAGGCGGTCGTTCGTCGAATCAGACCGCTGGTGCAGCAGTTCCCGAGCCACGGTGGACTGCGTCGGTTGCTGGTGGAAGCGTTGCAAGCTGCGGAAGGACCGAGGGCAGCGGGCCTTGCCGCGTTCGACTGGGCGGAACAGCGGCGCAATAGTCTGCCCGCGCAGGAGACTCTGTTGTACTACGCGTCGGAGCTTTACCTTCCTGCGCTTGCCCGCCGCGCCGGCCGCCGGGTCCGGGAGTTGGGGGGCGACGTGCCGGGCAGAATGCCCGACCCGACGGGTCTGGCGGAGCTCAGTCACGACACCTTGGGCCCCGGCTCCACCGTCGAAGACTTGGAGCGGTTCGAGATCGGTCAACTGCACCTGACCGGCCAGGACCTGCATGGCGCATTGCGCTGGCTGGACGGCATGGAGCAATCTCCGGCCCGCAACAATCGCGGCGTCGCCTTGTTTCACCTGCAGCAGGTCGATGAGGCGCTTGCCGTTTTCATGGATGTATGGCAAGCGCATGCGGAAAATCTTTTCGCGCTGAGCTGGGCAATCCAGCTACGACTTTACCGCGGTGACGAGAGCGGTGCCCTCGGCCTGTGCACACCGCTGGCCGCCGGGATACCGAACCGCTTGGACCACGCCCTGCCACAGCTCCAGGTGCTGCTGCTGATGCAGCGGAACGAGCCTGCGTTGCAGGCATTCCGTACGGCGCTGGACAGTGGTTGGGAAGAGGCCGCAACCGGGCGCGCCGGCGCACTGCTGCGCCACTACGGTGCCTGTGCGGCCTGCCGCCTTGGGAATCGTCGTGAGGCACGCCGCCTGTGGCGCGAGGCACTGGACATCGACCCGGATCTCTACCTCGCACAGGCCAACCTCGGGGAGCTGGAGCGGGCTGCAGAGCCGCCTGCATTCCCGCAAGCACTGGAGCTTCAGACGCTCTTTCCCGTGCGCGTCATATTGATCCTGCGTGACCTCAAGAAAGATGTCGAGCTGGACGCGGTCCAGGCATCCAATGCTTATCTCAAGGCCGCCTACAGCAGCGGCAACGAGGTCGTGCGTTCGTTGGCGAGCCTACCGCTCAAGTTTCGCGCTGGACGGGGAGATGCTGACGCCGTCCGCCGCCTGAAGGCCTTTGCGCGTCTGCCGATCGGGAACAAGCTTGAGCGCTTGGGCTACCTCAAGTTCCTGCGTGAGCAGGATCTGACAGACCCTGTAGAGCCTATGGAGATTTGGGCTGACGATGGCCTAACCGAGGTGAAGTTTTTGAGCACCATCGTCGACCGCGAACCCGCAGCGAGCGGCCTGCCGGCTGACCTCGATGCGTTGCTCAGCCAGTCCATCGAGCTGATGCAGGAAGAGCGCATCGACGAGGCAGAGCCGTTGCTCAAATGCTTTCTCGAACGCGCCCCAGGGCACCCGGTTGCGACCAGCAACCTGGCGGCCCTGCGCCAGATGCAAGGTCGGCATAGAGAGGTCCGTCCGTTGCTCCGCCAAGTGGCTGCCGAGCACCCGGACTATCTGTATGGTCGCTGCAACCTCGCGCGCCTGCTGATCCTGGAGGGCAAGCTCGAGGAGGCGCAGGACCTGCTTCATGGACTCGCCGAGCGCGAGCGGATGCACGTCAATGACATGTTTACCCTTTATGGCACCCTGGCCATGCTGCACATGGCCAAAGGCGACGACGCGGCCGCGCAGCGATTTCTCGCGAGTCTCGAGCCGCTGGTCGAGACTGAGGACGACGAACGTCGTTTCACGCAGGCCAGAGAGCTCGTCAATCGGGCCATGCCCAAGGGCATGTTCGGGTCGATCCTACGACGCATGGCGACCTCGTCGCCGCAACCAGACAAACGTCGTCGCTGACGTCAGCGTCGCACTGGTGTTGAGCGTTGTACGCCGATCCGATTGACGGTTTTCTGTTGCCTTTCACGGGCGCTCGGTACTCTCTGATCTCGCTCGCTGATCTCAGATTCGGGTATCTGTTCTCATTCACGTCATGAGCCCACAATGCGAGCGGTTCCTGCCGCGCCCTTATCAGGAAAAGGCCGTCCGGGAGGTGCTCTCCCTCTACACGGGCGGCTCGCGCAAGATGTTGCTGCACCTGCCCACGGGTGCGGGCAAGACGATCATCGCTACACTGATTATCGAGCGGTTGCTGCCGTTGATCGACTCGGGCAAGGTCCTGTTCATCGCCCACCGCCGGGAGCTCTTGGACCAGACGTCCGAGAAGCTGCAGCAGCATCTTCCGGGACTTGCGATCAGCATCGATCAGGGAGAGCGGCGCGCCGACCCGACCGCGCAGGTGATCATTGCCTCCATCCAGTCGCTCAGCAAGCGCAAGGATGCCTACCGGCCGGACCAATTCTCGGTGATCGTCTGCGACGAGTGTCACCGAGCGCTGGCCCCGAGCTGGGTCGAGGTTATCGAGCACTTCAACGACGAGCGCGACGGCGACGCGCTGCTGCTCGGCATGACGGCGACGCCGCGCCGCACAGACGGGCGTTCCGCCTTGGACCTCTTCGACCTGGTGGCCTACGAGATCGCCAAGCCGGAGCTGCAGGACCTCGGTTACCTGGTGCCGATCCAGTATTGGGGGGTGAAGGCCGTGCTCAGCCTGGACCAGGTCAAGCGCTCCGGGGGCGATTTCCAGGTTGGTGCCCTGTCCGCGGTGATGGATACGCCGCAGGTGCGTGCGCTTACCCTGCGTGCGTGGGAGGAAAAGGCACACGGCCGCAAGACACTCGTCTTCTGCGCGAGTGTCCGGCACGCGCACCGGCTCGCTGCGGATTTCGCCTCAAAGGGCCACCGCGCCGAGGTGCTCGATGGCCGCACCAGGAACCGGGAGGAGATTCTCGAGCGGTTTCGTCGTGGCGATGTCGCTCTGCTGCTCAACTACGGCGTGTTGACCGAGGGGTTCGACGACCCGAGCATCCAGTGCGTCCTGCTGGCCAGGCCAACGACCTCACCGTTGGTCTACAACCAGTGCCTGGGCCGGGGGTTGCGCCCGGCGCCGAACAAGACCCACTGCACGGTGATCGACATCGTGGATCGCTCGACGCACCAGCTCCAGTACAGCGCGAGCGAGCTCGCGGACCTACCGCGCGGTTGGAGCAGCCGGGGGCGCGATCCATTCCGCGAGTCGCGGGCCATCTCGCAGATCAAGGTGACGGACCCGGAAGCCTTCCTGGCGATCAAACGGGCGAACAGCCTCGAGGCGGTTCAGGACCTGCTGATGGCGCTGCCCCCGGAGGTCGTGCTTGCCGGCCTGGATGGTGAGCCGGTTCCTCGCTACGACCCGGAGGAGTCCGGTTGCACCGAGGAACAGGCCAAGAGGCGTGTGCAGGACTTGCTCAAGCAGGCAGGTGCCGTGGCCACCAAGATGATCCTCTCGCCACCGCGCGATGGCGAGCGCGGGCATATCGAGATCAGGTTGCTGCAAGCCGAGGTCAACAACGAGCGGCATCGGTACCTGCAGTGGCACATGGAGCGCGCGACGGGCTGGCGCACGACCTTTGCCGAGCCCAAGAGGCGCATACGCCGGGTGAACCCGAGGGCTCTGCTGAGATCCACCCTTCCGGAAGGGTATCGGATCAGGGGGTTCGATTACGACGAGGCGGCCAATCGCATCGTGGTCCAGGTGCCCGGGTTGCAGCAGGAAGTGCTGGAAGAGGTCTGCACCGCCTTCGAGGCGGCATCGGGCATCGACCTCAAGATCCAGGGACAGCTCGCATTCAACTTCCTCTGAGCAGGCTAGGGGCTGTCGTTTCCAACAGTAGCTCGGCACGAACGTCTAAGAATTTCTTACCTCACCACTGTCTCACAGGTGGCGATCGGCCCCGGACAAGTCGGCCTGGGGCGGAGGTCCGCCGATCCAGAAACGTCAGCAGGGTAAGGTTCTTCAAGCTTCGCCTTACTTAGCGAGGCTGCCGTTCTCAGGAGATGGTGCAGGTCCGGTTATGGTCAGCTGTACTTCGGTGCGTCTCGACAGATATCCGCGTTTTCGCTTTTGCTTCTCGATGCGCCGCAAGGCGCGTTCGGATTCCTCCAACGTCTCGAAAGGATCTATGCGCACGGTTCCAGGGCTGCCGATGCGGCCCCATTCGCGTACCAGGTCCCAGCCGCCGAAAAGGGTCGGAGCGAGATGCATCGTGTAGAAGCG
>CAYYHR010000294.1:0-4608 GCA_964471705.1 uncultured Chromatiaceae bacterium | reverse complement strand
CGTGTAGGGATCGGGTTCTCGTTCACGATCTTGGATCTTCTCTGCGATTCATAGATGTAACGGCTCGCGAACATAACGCACCGGGCTCGCAAACATCCGCCTTCGTGGGCTCAGATTAAATGCGAACGAGCGGGTTTCTCGGCTCGCATTATTTGCGAATGGACTCCCCGAAATGCGAATGGGCTCGCGAACATCGGCCCGGACTCACATTTTCTGAGAATAGGGGGAAGTGTTTTCGTGTCAGGGGTCACGCCGGTTGGTCACGCAGCTTTGCTGGATAAAGTACCAGGGTTCCGAGACCGCCAAAAAAGCCGCTTCCGACCCATGGCGGGTGCCCAACCTGTTGTACCAAGCAGCAGAGTCTCCCAGATGCAGACTCTCAGTGAGGTGTCCCGGACCGCCCGGAGTTGGCTGACTTCGTGAGTGATTGCCTCATCGCCCGCAGCAAACCTTGTACTTTTTCCCACTACCGCAGGGGCAACGTCCGTTGCGCCCGGTACCTGTGACGGCCCGCAATCATAAATCCCCGGGCCCGCAAACAAGCCCCTTTCCGGGACCACATTAACTGCAACTATCCGGTGTCCCCGGCCCACAATATCTGCAACTGGGCCCACATTATTTGCAACCGGCCCGCAAACAGCGGCGCGGACCCACATTCGCTGCAACGGTATTATTTCGACTAACCGATAGCAGCGGATACCCACGATCATGGACCCCTTCACTCTCAGAATCCTGCACCTCTCCGACCTACACGAGCGCGGTGCCCGGGAGGGTGAGCCCTGGCGTCGGCGGCGGGTGCTCGGTAGCGCCTGGGAGGCCAATCTGGACGCACTGTGCGAGGGCGGATCGCCCCAGCTGGTCTGCTTCACCGGCGACATCGCCGACTGGGGCCAGAAAACCGAGTACGGGCAGGCCGGTGAATTTCTTCACGCGCTGATGGAGCGTCTTGGACTGCCCATGGATCGGCTGTTCCTGGTGCCGGGCAATCATGATATCCAGCGCAAGGTGGCCGAAGCCCCGTGGAAGCGTCTGCGTCGGGACCTACCGCGGGCCGACCGCCAGGCAGTTTCTCGCTGGCTTGCCGGCGGTAATGCCCCATTGGGATTCAAAGACCGACAGCGAGACCAGTTGCTGGAGCGCCAAGCGGCCTATCGCCGTTGGGTGGCCGACGACCTCGGGTTGCCGCACCTGGCCGGTGGTGGCGGCGCCCATCCCCACCTCGGCTGGCGCCAGACCTTGCGCCTCCCCGGCGAGCCGGGCGCGGACGACGCGCCTCGCCCCTTCGATCTGCACCTCATCGGCTTGGATTCGGCCTGGTTGGCTGGGGACGACAGCGATGCCGGGCACCTGCGGCTTACCGACGACCAGGTCATGCGCCAGGTCACCGACGATCAGGGAAACCCCCTGGCGGGCTTGCGCATCGCGCTGGTCCACCACCCCCTGGACGACCTGGCCGACGGCGCCGAGTGCCGGCGCCTGCTGGCCGACCACGTCGACCTGCTGTTGCGCGGCCACCTGCACCAGTCCGAGCCGAACGAGTGGGCCGACCCCGAGCGGCGCTTACGCCAGGTCGCTGCCGGCTGCCTCTACGAGGGTCATGGTGCCGACCAGTACCCCAACGCCTGCACCCTGGTCGAGATCGGTGTGGATGCCGACGGCCGTCCCCAGCGTTATCAGCTGCGCTTTCGCGGCTGGTCTTCCCGCGGCCACTGGTATGACGACAACAGCCTGTACCCCGGCACCAAGGACGGTCGCTTGGTGTGGTGGATGCGTTCCCCGGCCGTCGCCCCCGAGCTGCATCCCAAGGTCGAGCGCCTGTTCGTCGGGCGCGAGCAGGAACTGCAACAACTGGAGGCCGCCCTGCTGCCCGTCCGGGGGCATTCCCGGCCGGTGGCCGTGTGCGGCGTTCAGGGGATGCCCGGAGTGGGCAAATCCTACCTGGTGGACCGCTTCTATGTGCTGCACAAGGACCGCTTTGCCGGTGGCTACCAGCGCATCACCCTGAACCCCGACTTACCGCTGGACGCCAGCGCTCTGCTGGACCAGCTCACCGAGCGCGTTGAGCTTCCCGCCGGCCTGCCCGACCGCGATGTCCAGCTGGCCGGCGCGCTCGCCCGTGGTCCGACCCTGGCACACATCGAGAACGTCGATTCCGAAGCGGCGGCGGTCATCGCCGTGGACCTGGTGGAGCGGCTGCGCGGCGCCCCGCTTGCGCTGAGCGGGCGGCTGCAAGGGCTGGGGCAGGATGCCGGCAGGGCGCGGGTGCCACTGCGCCCGTTCGACCCGGCCAATGCCCTGGAGCAACTGCGTCAGGAACTGGGCGGCGAGGCCACCCTGGACGACAGCCACCGCGAACTGGTCGGCTCGCTGGGCTGGCTGCCGCTAGCCATCCACCTGGCCGCTGGGCACCTGCGCCCGCCCCGAGGCCGGACAGCGGCTGGCTTCCTGGCCAAGCTGCGCAGCCGGGGCCTGAACCTGGCGCCGGTGGACATCGCCGACCACGGGCTGCGCACCGACCGTGCCCGCGCGATCCTGTCCGCCACCTTCGATCTCTCGCTGGAACTGCTGACGGAGCGCTATCTAACCGCCTTTCGCTACTTGGGCCACGCCCCCGTCGGTGGCTTCGGCGACAGCCTGGGCGCGACCCTGTCGGGGTTGGACCCGGACGAATTCGAAGACCTGTGTTTCGAGGCCGCCGGACTCTCCTTGCTGGACGGAGAGCGGAGCACGGGCGGTCCGAGCGGGAATGCACAACGGCGCTGGCGCATCCACCCCCTGCTGGCGGAATACCTGCGTCAGGGTAGCGCCGACGGGGCCGAGGCGGACTCCCGTATCGGGGCGTGGTTCATGAATCGCCTGCCCGAGGGCGGCGACTGGAATGCAGTCCACGCCGAAAGCGATGCCCTGATCGACTGGCTGCGGCGGGCGCCGAGGCAGCTGTGGGTGGGTATCGAGCGCGCCGGTTCGCGGTACGCCATGCGTAATGGCCCCTTTCATGCCTGGGCGGTCTTCTGCGAGACCGCCCTGGCCGAAGATCTGGAGGACCGGGAACGCTCCAACATGCTCTGGACCCTGGGCAACGTTACCCAAAGCTCCGGCCAGCCGGATCGGGCCATGACCGTCGTCCGGGAGAAGGCGGACCTGGACCGAACGCGAGGCGAAGAGCGGGAGGTCGCCCTGGCCATGGGCAAGGTGGCGGACATCCTGCAGGCCCGCGGGGAGCTGGACGAGGCCCTGCGCATCCGCCGCGAGGTGGAGCTGCCGGTCTACGAGAAGCTCGGGGATGTGCGCTCGCTCCTAGTCGGTCGCGCCAATCTCGCCATCGCGTATCTGCAGCGTGGTCAACGGGATGACCGCCGGCATGCCAATAAACTGCTTTGCCTGGCTCTGAACGATGCCCGGCGCTTGCGGATTCCAGAAGCGCAGGTCATCGAGGGGATTCTGAGCCAGGCCGGACTCGACTGCGGGTGACTAATCGGCCCAGTCCCGCCGATCGGTCGATACCTTCGGGTTGACGTAGGTAGCCGTGGAACCATTGATTTCCGGAGGAAAGCCAGTGATCGATTTTTCCGAACGGATAGAGTGCTATTTAGGCCATAAGATCCGGGCAAGTAAGGCCGGGGAAACCGAACCTTTTTTCTGGACGGATGAGAAAAAGTATCGCCTTCGAGGTCAGGAATCCGCCCGTAGTTGGAGCTGCTCTGCAGGGTTTGCTGGAGGGAGCTGGCTCAGTTGCAGCGAATGTGGGTCCGCGCCGCTGTTTGCGGGCTGGTTGCAAATAATGTGGTCCCAGTTGCAGATATTGTAGGCCGGCGACACCCGATAGTTGCAGTTAATGTGGTCTCGAAAAGGACCTTGTTTGCGGGCCAGGCGATTTATGATTGCGGGCCGCTACAGGTACCGGCATATTTCTTGACGGGACGCCGCGGTGCTGGCGGCGGAATCGCGTGGCCGAGCACAGGGCGAGAGGGACCCGTAACCCTCGGACGCTGCATCGCGGGAAACATCTCCTGGTGGCGGCGAATCATCGGCGCGACGACGGTGCGCTTAAGCTCCTGAAGCTCCTCGTCATCCATCTTCAGGGCCGGCTGCATGTTGGCCAGAAACTCCTCGCGCTTCTCCTCCGGGGTTATCGCCAGGTTCCAGCATAACTGGCTCAGTGTGAGCGCCCGCTGTAGCTGTTCCGGCGAGCCATCGGTCGCATCGATCAGAGGTTGTGCGAAGCGAGATATGGCGTCTGCAATGGCCCCCATAGGAAGGTTTCTCCGTACGTGGTAGCTGACGTGGGCATCGAGCCCGGAACCCGGCGAGGTCAAATCTGGCAATAAGCGTATAGACTTTCCAGCTTAGCCTCTGGCATCTGTAATTGTCCTACGGGCTCTGGACCAGGGCAAATAACCCCTATCCCGCGGCCGATGCTCCCCGAATTGGAAAGTGTGTTGGAGTTGCTCGCCCGGAGCTCGATGAGTGCCGGCTCATAGCCGGGAGCTCTCCTTCGGCGCCTCAGAAAAACGCTCGTTATTCTTGCACCGCCCCGAGGGGGTGTTTATGCTCGTTCGAGCAACCAAAAAACCCGTTAAGAATAACTGTGCAAGATTGCTGCTTGCC
>CAYYHR010000293.1:0-4636 GCA_964471705.1 uncultured Chromatiaceae bacterium | reverse complement strand
GCTAGCGCTTAACTTAATGGCATTGCAATGGGAGTGGCATCCGTGATGCGGCCAGGGTTTTGAATATCAGCCCATCGACCCCCAGAGCTGGTACACATCCGAGCACTGAAAACGGTCACTCTCGGCACTCTTCAGCTTTGTCACCTTTGCCACGAGACCGGTCGTGCCTGTGCTCATCCTTCACTCCCTCACGAACCCAGACGGACCTCCTTCTTTAACTATACGACACGTCGACGATGTGCTCCGCAGAGACCAATAGTCCGGCAGGGTGCACCAGTCTCGCTTTCTGGCCCTACCTGGGTTCGGTCAGTAACGACCTGGCGTTCATCTGCCCGGCCATGAGGTTGATTTCGGTATGCACGCTGCCGAATAAATCTGCCAGCTCTTCGAAGGTCACGGATTCGTTGCCCTGCCGTCCGACGAGCACGACCTCGTCGTCGACAGCGACATCCTTGCCGAGATGGGTCACGTCGATGGTGGTCACGTTGAGCGACACGCGGCCGATGACGGGGCAGCGTTGGCCTCTGATCAGCACGATCCCCTTGTTGAAGAGTGAGCGTGGATAGCCTTCGCCGAAGCCGACGGGAATCGTCGCGACGCGGCTCGGGCGCGTTGTCTTGAACAGGCTGCCGTACCCGATTGTTGCGCCGACCGGCACCTCGCGCAGCGCCATGATCCGGGTCCTGAACGACATGACGGGCCCGAGCTCGGCCGAGTTCTCGAAATCGCGGCTCGTGCGCACGCCATAGCAAGCGGCGCCGACGCGCACCAGGTCCCGTCGCCTGCCGGGCAGCCGGATCGTCGCGGCGCTGTTATGGGTGTGGATCATGGTCTTCGGCGGCAGATAGGACGAAACCTCGGCGAGGAATCGGTCGAAGGTCTCTTGCTGGCTGTTCGTGCCGGAGAGATCAGCCGCGTCGGCGCCGGCGAAATGGGTCATGACACCGACGATTTGGAGTCCGGACATGAGCAAGACTTCCCGCGCCGCCTCGGCTTGGTGAGGGAAAAAGCCGCTTCGTCCCATACCAGTATCCACCTTGATGTGTACGCGCACGGGTCTCCCCCGCGCCATCCCCTTGCGATGGAGATATTCCGCCGTTTCGAGCGAGCCGATCTGTTCCTCGATATCTAGATCCTCGACGGACTCATCCAGCTCATCGCGCAGGGCACTGCGCAAGCGCAAAAGCGGTATGCGCGGGAGGGATCGTCGCACGGTCGCTGCCTCGGGGTTGTTGTAGATCCCGATGCAATCGGCACCGGCAGAGGCTGCTGTAGGCGCAAGCGCTGTGAGTCCGTGGCCGTACGCATCCGCCTTCATGACGACACAGAGCTTGGCCGGCAGCACGCGGCGGCGCAGGAATGCGATGTTGTGCGCGAAGGTCGCAAGCGAAATGTCGACACTTACGTGGTGCTGACGAAACGGCGTGTTTTGCTCAGCCCAGCCCATGAGATGCCCCCGGTTTCTAGACCCTGCCCGAAACAACGGCAATCGATTGAGCAAGAACCGTTCCGCGAGAAAGCCACCGAAATCGACCAGAGGGAAGCCATTGCGAGCATGAGCACGCTTCAATGGAGCGGTGACCTGTACTTAATTGAGGCATCAGGTCCCGGACTCAGGGCGGTTCACACGGTCAGGGCAACGCCGTCCTGCCTCTTCCCCCTGGCTGATCGAAGCGATCACCAGGCATGGCCCGGACCATCCAGCGCACCCAGTGTGCCGCATCGGGTGAGCCCTCTTCTGGAGTCCAAGGCGCAAAATCCTCGGGTTGAACCGGCGAAAAGGGTCCCGGCTTACACTCGAAAATCACCGTATCGGGCCTCAAGCACACCAGGGAATGCCAGGTGCCCGGTGGATACTCCAGGCCCTTGCAGTCCCGGTGTGCCCCAGCCTCTGTTCGCCCGGCAATCCGGCCTTGGTCATCGAAGCCGATCCATGCGGCGATTCCCCGGAGCACCAGGACCAGCTCCCATTTTGCGGGACGGCTGTGGCGGTGGGGCCGGAAATAAGTTCACGGCTGTAAGGCAATGAGCATCCGCTGCACCGGGTCGCCGTGGGAGTCGTGTATCAGATGGTGGGCACGTCGGCGCGGCGACTCCTCGGCTTTCTCGCAGAGCTTCTCGAACAATAGGTTATCGATGAGCTTCATTTTCAAAGCTGGCTCCGAGAGAGAACCTGGTCCAGGACCGTCTGTGTCTCTGCCTCCGAGCCGATCGTGCGGGTCAATGGTACGCGGCGAAGCTCATCCGCTACCCGAAGGTCGATCCCCTCGGCGTCGATCCCAAGCATCGAAACGTCATCCGTGGGGTTGATGCCGTTCGTGGCCGTCACGTACCGGCGCAGGGGATCGACGTAGCTTTCGTTCATGCGGGTGATGATTCGCGCCTGTTCTTCGCGGCTCAACGGGTTGGCGCGAACGATCCGCTCGATACCGAGCCAGCGCGCCGTGGCAAAGCCGCCGTTCCAGTGAAAGCGTAGAGGAGTGAAGCGGTAGAAGCGAAAGCCGAGCTGCTCGAAGTACATCTGGGCGTGGGGGAAATAGCGAAAGTAGCGCTCGGAGTCCGCGACCGGGCCGGATGGTGCGGCATCGCCGACAGCACTCAGGCGTCCGCGCTCCTGCACGTCGCCCGCGCCCGCCTCGATCACCGTCAGCCCGCAGTGCCCGTCGGCATCGAGGTTCTTGGTATGCTGCGCCAGGTGGCTGAGCAACAGCAGCGGCAATCCATCCTGATCGAGCACATAGGGCACGACCGACCCGAAGGGGTAGCCACCCTGCTCCATGGAATGGGTCGAGAGGACGGCGTGGAAGGTGCCCGCCAGGACTTGGCGGGCCGCATAGGCTTGATCGTCACCGCTTTTCACGTCTGCGGTGTAGCCGACGACACGAAACCGAAGGCACAACTGATAATGGCGGATCGAGAGCTCGACTGGGAATTGCTGGAGTCACGCTACGAGGACGCCGGTCTGATCCTGTTTGAAAAGCGGATTGACCGTCTTCGCAACCCACGCAACGGCAAGGTCTTCGACCGCCTGGTGCTCGAATCTGCCGACTGGGTGAATGTGGTTGCCCTGGACGAGCAGCGGCGCTCGGTCATGATCCGACAGTATCGCTTCGGTGTGGGCTATACGACCCTGGAGACGCCGGGCGGCATGGTCGACCCCGGCGAAGACCCGAAGGCCGCGGCCGTGCGTGAGCTTCTCGAAGAGACCGGGTACGAATCGGACAGGTGGACCTATCTAGGCGCGGTCGAGCCCAATCCCGCCTTCCACAACCACCTCTGCCACCACTGGTTAGCCGAAGACGTTGCGCGCACGCGCGAGCAGGACGTCGGTGAGGGGGAGGCGATTACAGTCGAGCTGATGACACAGCAGGCCGTGCGCGACGCCGTCGCCAGCGGGGAGCTGAAGCATGCGCTGGCCTTGTCCGCACTGAGCAGAGTGTTTCAGATCTGGCCGTTTCCATTCAGTCAGGACGCCCTCTGCATCCCGCAGGATTGATTCTCCACCGCGCTCCCACGTAGCCGATCCTGATCCGGCCCTCTTGGCGGTCCGCTTTGGTGCAGAAGCCGGCCCCGGTGTGCCGATGCGCGGATCACAGATTGCAGGAATCGACCCCAGCTCTCGCGCAGATGGCGTCTTCCTCTGGCTTGGCGCCCGAGACGCCGACGGCACCCACCACCACACCGTCACGGCCTCGGATGAGCACGCCACCCGCCAATGGGACCACCTTGCCGTTGGTCATCGCGTTGAGCGCATCGATGAAGCCGGGGTTCGGACCTCCCGAAACGTAGCGTTCGGCAATCTGCTCGGAGTCGACGCCGACGCCAAGCGATCCCCACGCCTTGGCCTGGCACACGAGGACCCGGGCAAAGGCAAGGCCGTCTTCGGCTTGGAATGCCTTGAGATGGCCGCCGGCATCCAGCACCGCGCAACCTATCGGAGGAAGGCCCAGCTCACGCGCCTTGCTCAGTGCCGAGCCGATAATTTGGTTTGCAATGGATAGAGTCAATGGGGTCATGGAAGAATCGCTCTCTGTGCTCGTCAAATACCAAAAGTGCAGTGCCGCTGCTGATCCTTGCAGTCTAGGGGTTGGGAAGCCTTCTCGGCAACCTTCCCGGAGCCTTCGGGGGTTTTCCCGAGCCGTTCGCTCCAGGGCGGAGGTAGTAGGAGGTAGAGAAATGTATACCGTCGCCGGACAGTCACGGAGATTTCCTCGCTGCTACGAGGATGCGCTTCTGCCTGCCGAGGACCTGGCGGGGAGCCCATACCGGCGTTTCAGGTCGTGGTCGATACGCTGCTAGTGCGCGGCGTCGCATACGGTATAGCCAGGCTCATCGACCGCTTCGACGTAGTCCCTGTCGGCAAAGAGTGAGGTTCCCTCGGTTTTTCTTCTTCCAAGGGGGTGTGTTCATGCTACCTGATTTTCCTCCTGCTGAGTTGCGTTCCAGTCTTTGAGGAACTGCACAGGGGAGGTGTAGCCGAGGGTGGAGTGCAACCGCGTACGGTTGTAGAACACCTCGATGTACTCGATGGCGGTGGCCTTCATCGCCTCGTGGGAGGCGAAGCGTTCCCCGAAGATCCGCTCGTTCTTGAAGCTGTTGAGCCAGCTCTCGGTTGGGGCATTGTCCCAGCAGTTGC
>CAYYHR010000292.1:0-4638 GCA_964471705.1 uncultured Chromatiaceae bacterium | reverse complement strand
ACCGTACGCGGTTGCACTCCACCCTCGGCTACACCTCCCCTGTGCAGTTCCTCAAGGACTGGAACGCAACTCAGCAGGAGGAAAATCAGGTAGCATGAGCAAATCCCCTTGGAAGACGAAATACCGAGGGAACCTCAGACAACCGCCGGTGGGATTTTCCGGCCCAATTCCAAGCGGATCTGGGGGTTCCAATACCGCTGGTGCTGGGCAGAAAATGTTTCTGCTTCATCGGGGGGGCCGAAATCTTCTTGGCTGAGCGAGAGGGCTAATCACCTTCTAGGTTGAGCCATGAAACGGGTAACTGTGATGGCTCGCGCGGAAGTGAGTCCAACCGAGGAACCATATGCGGGGAAACTGCACGTCCGGGTCTGTAGCGGGGGCTCCGGGTGACCGGAGTCCCTACGCCGGATGCTCATTTGGCGCCCGACAATCCGAGGACGACTGTCGCGAGGTTCGACGAGTCACGATTTTGTCACGCTGGAGAGGATGGAGAGCGGGCTAAGTCCGCCCAGCGGTTATAACCTACTTGATTGGAAATTGTGCGCAGGGGGGGACTCGAACCCCCACAGGTTTCCCCACTGGAACCTAAATCCAGCGCGTCTACCAATTCCGCCACCTGCGCTCGCGAAGTGGAAATTCTATCCGTGTTTTGGATTCAGGTGAATCCTGAGTGTGGTGTACGCATACAAGCTAGCCTGGAGCTTCTCGGGAACTTCGGCGGATCTGATACTGTCGAGCTTGGAAGCGTTACCATGCCTCGCATGATCGACAGGTTGCCCGGCGGGCAGTTCCATGGTTCTTTTCAGGCTACTTTTATCCCCCCTGCTTCTTCTACCTCTCGTCGATGCGGTCCCCGCCGCCACGGCCTTCTCCGTTCAGCATCAGGGTGTCGACTTCGATGTCTACCGCCTGGATAAAGGCGAAGAGCAAGAGCTGGAATTCTTCTGGAAGCGGTCGGACGGGACGCCCTATTCGAGCATTCACGCCTTGCGCGAGGCACTACAGGCCGAGGGCCGAGATCTGATCTTCGCGATCAACGGCGGGATCTACTCCGAGCAATTCACGCCACTCGGGCTGTACATCGAGGGCGGCAAGCGCTATTACCAGCTGACCCGGGGTGACGGCGGAGGCAACTTTTTTCTCTTGCCCAATGGTGTCTTCTACGTCACGGAGCAAGGGGCGCGTGTCGTCGAGACAGGGGACTACCATCCCAGGGAGCAAGTCATCAATGCGATCCAGTCGGGTCCTATCCTGGTGACCAATGGACTGATTCATCCCCGCTTCATCAAGGGCTATGACAGCAAGTACGTCCGTAATGGCGTAGGTGTCGATCGGGAAGGGCGCGTGGTCTTCGCCATCTCCGATGAGCCGGTGAATTTCTACGACTTCGGAACCCTGTTCAGGGATAAGCTCCATTGTCACAACGCCCTCTATCTGGATGGGCACATCTCCGAGATGTATGCGCCCGATCTCCATCGTTACGGTGGTTGGCCATGGCGCCGGTTCACGACTATGATCGGGATCGCATCCGGGGCATCCGACGCTCGCGGAACGGTGGTTCCAAGTGCGCCGGGCTCAAGTCCCGCGCCCTGATGGCGCTTCCGCGCGCGGGCCGAGCTCCCTTAGTTCTGCTGCGTCGGGAAGAATGTCACCATTAGTCAGCAGGCACCCTGAATTCAGACGGTTACGTGTATGCTACGCCACGTAGAGTGATTTCCTCGATCTTGCAGAGTGGTGATCTTGTGACCGCCACCACGCGCGAGCTAAGTGTGTTCAGCAACAGTAATGGGACGAACCGGGCAAGGTAATCACGCCGTGAAACTGATCGACACGCACTTGCACCTTTGGGACACGAGGCGCTTCCGCTACCCCTGGTTCCAGGAGGGGGCGTTCCCTGAGTTGCCGGACACCTATGGGCTCGACCAGGCGATCGCGGACGCCGGCGACACGACGACGGCGTTCGTGGTCGTGCAGGCGGAGGTCGACCACGGGGCCGATTCCGTTGAAGAGACCAAGTGGATGCAGGAGATCGCCGACAACCACACGGATGGAAGCCGGCTTGCCGGTTTTGTTGGTTACGCGGACCTCGCTCGTCCTGACATCGAGCAGATCCTCGAGCGCCATGCGAAGTACCCGATCTTTCGCGGAATTCGCCAAGAGATCTGGTGGAAACGACCTTCGCCCCGCGCGGACATTCTTGAAGACGACCTGCTGGCGCGCTCGGACTGGCGGCAGGGCTTCGAGTCCCTGAGCCGGGTGGATGCGACCTTCGACCTTACCTGCTGGCATTGGCAGCTCGGCCCATTCGCAACGTTCCTTGTCGATCATCCTCGCGTCACGGTGGTCGTCGACCATCTCGGCTCGCCGATTGCAGGTGACACCGATGCGTTTCAGACCTGGGTGCGAGGCGTGCGCGATCTGGCGGCACTACCCAACACATTTATGAAGATCTCGGGCCTGTCGCAAGCCGATGCGCACTGGAAGGTCGAGAGCATTCGCCCGTTCGTGCTGGAGGTCCTTGAAGCCTTCGGGCCCGCGCGCTGCATGCTGGGCAGCAACTTCCCCCCGGAGAAGCTCTCGTCGACCTATACAGACGTACGGTCGGCCTTTGAGACCCTTCTCGCCGAGCTAACCCACAACGAGCGCGAGAAGCTGTTCTTCCAAACCTCCGCAGAGGTCTATCGACTCGAAAACTGATCTGATAACACTCCCTGGCTAGACAATTGGTCTGAGGCACCCAAACGCTTACACCCTTCCTGCCCAGTCGCGGGCGAACTGCCAGGCGGTGCGCCCGCTGCGCGAGCCGCGGCGCAGGGCCCACTGCAGTGCAGCCCGGTCGATCTCCTCATGGTCGCGCGTATCCACGCCGAGCCGGCGCAGCCAGTGGTGCACGATCTCGAGGTACTGCTCCTGCGTAAAGGGATAGAAGGAGATCCAGAGCCCGAAACGATCCGAGAGCGAGATCTTTTCCTCCACCCCCTCGCCGTGGTGAATCTCTCCGTCGACCACCCTCGCTTCGCGATTCTCACGCTGAAATTCCGGCAATAGGTGACGGCGATTGGAGGTGGCATAGATCAACACATTGTCCGGCGTAGCACTAACGGAGCCGTCCAGGGCGGCCTTCAGGGCCTTGTACCCGGTTTCACTGGCCTCGAAGGAAAGGTCGTCGCAAAAGAGGACGAAGTGCTCCGGACGGTAACGGATCTGATCGAGGATGTCCGGCAGGTCGATGAGGTCGTCCTTGTCCACCTCTACCAGACGCAGCCCCTGGCCGCGGAGCTCGTTGAAGATCGCCTTGACGAGGGAAGACTTGCCCGTCCCTCGGGAGCCCCACAACAGCATGTTGTTGGCGCTCTTTCCGGCAAGGAACTGGCGGGTGTTGCGCTCGATTTCCTCCTTCTGGTGCTCCACGCACAGAAGGTCGTTCAGGGCCAGCCGATGCGGCTCTCGCAGCGCCTGAAGGAGCCCCTGCCGCCCGCTCTTGCGCCAGCGGAAGGCCTCCTTGGTCCAATCCGGGGGCGCGGATGCTACCGGCAACAGCTCGTCGAGGCGGTCGAGCAGAGCTGCAGCACGGTCGATGAGCGCGGCGACATCGGTCATCGGAAGCACACCGACCGGCGTTACCCGGAGAGGCGACGGTACTTGATGCGGTGCGGCTGGTCCGCCTCTTCGCCCAGGCGACGGTGCCGGTCCGCTTCGTAGTCGGCGTAGTTGCCCTCGAACCAGGTCACCTGAGAGTCGCCCTCGAAGGCCAGGATATGGGTGGCGATGCGATCCAGGAACCAGCGGTCATGGCTGATGACCGCGGCACAGCCGGGGAAGGTGAGCAGGGCCTCTTCGAGAGCGCGCAGGGTCTCCACGTCCAGATCGTTGGTGGGCTCGTCCAGCAGCAAGAGATTACCACCGCTCTTCAAGAGCTTGGCCAGGTGCACCCGGTTGCGCTCACCGCCCGAGAGATCACCGATACGCTTCTGCTGGTCCGAGCCCTTGAAGTTGAAGCGGCTGCAGTAGGCGCGCGAGGGCATCTCGTAACGCCCCACTACGATAGTATCGGAGCCGTCGGAGACTTCCTCCCAGACGGTCTTGGATCCGTCGAGGGCATCGCGGCTCTGGTCCACGTAGGCGACCTCGACCGTGTCGCCGACGCGCAGATCACCCGCGTCCGGCTGCTCCTGGCCGGTGAGCATGCGGAACAGGGTGGTCTTGCCCGCTCCGTTGGGGCCGATGATCCCGACGATGCCTCCCTTGGGCAGGTTGAAGGAGAGGTCCTCGTACAGGAGGTTGTCGCCGTAGGCCTTGCGCAGCCCCTTCGCCTCGATCACCAGGTCGCCGAGGCGCTGACCGGGCGGGATGTAGATCTCGTTGGTCTCGTTGCGGCTCTGAAACTCGGGGGATTGAAGCTCCTCGAAGCGGGCCAGACGCGCCTTGCTCTTGGCGTGGCGGCCCTTCGGATTGGAGCGCACCCATTCCAGCTCGTGCTTCATGGTGCGGATGCGAGCCGCCTCCTGCTTCTGCTCGAGCTCCAGACGCCTTTCCTTTTGGTCCAGCCAGGAGGAGTAGTTGCCCTCCCAGGGGATGCCGTGGCCGCGGTCGAGCTCCAGGATCCAACCGGCCACGTTGTCGAGAAAGTAGCGATCG
>CAYYHR010000291.1:0-4638 GCA_964471705.1 uncultured Chromatiaceae bacterium | reverse complement strand
CCCCGGTGCCAGGCCGCCGTGCCGCCTCTCGGACCATGCACGTAGCCCCCGCCGTGATAGCCGATCCAGGCCCCGGCCTGCAAGGGAAGGATCGAGATGCCTGCCAACAAGGGGATGAGAAAGCGCTTGGACATAGGTGTTCTCCTTCCGATACTCAGTGTCATTCTTCCGAGGTCTCCTGCGTCAGGGCACGAAAGTCCATCGTATCGGCATCGGTCGGCTTTGCCAGGGTGAACCCTGTGCTCGGAAGCCTCGGGCTCAGGCGCCAGTCGGAGAATTCGACCGCGAACCGCGGCGCGTCGCTCACGTCGAGGATGGTCCCCATCAGCAGACAGGGCAGCGAGGTCTTGGCGTTGATCCAGATCTGCCACTGGATACCGGGTGCGGCAAAGGCGAGATGCTCACACCTGGCGCCTTGAATCGTCGAAAAACCGGCGTAGAAGGCGCTCGTCAGGTCCTTGGTCAGCACCGCGTAGGGATCGCTGTAGAGCACGTCGGCAAACGGAAGGAGGATGCCCGCCTTCTCAGCCGCGAAGGGGAGCATCTCATCGATGGTCTTGGGCGCGCTGGTCGTGGCGTAGAGCTTTTGCACTGGCTCGTAGGCCGTCATCCTGCCGTCGTCGAAGTAGAGATCGAAGGGCGGCGAGTCGCCGCGAACCTTGGCCTGCAGCTTGTTCGGGCGCTTCACGGCGACCTCGGACCGGGCAAAAAAGTTGAGGAGCTGCCCGGTACCCCCCGGGGCTTCTACGGTACTGCGCGTGTGAAAAGTGAAGGACTTGGCGGCGGCAAGCTTGTCGCTCATGCCCTTGAGCAGGTCCAGTGCGTGCTGCTCCTTCACCGAAGGCCCGGTCGACTGCTCCGCAGCGAGCGTGGTGGCCAAGCCCAGCGCGCTCACCATCGCGAAAAAAGCAAGCATCGTTCTTGCTCGCCATCTGTACATAGACATGGGATGTCATCTCATGGCAACAAGTTTGGGTTACGGTCCGTCCCGACGCGGCAAGAGGGCGCCTTGGAAATTCGAGTGCCGGCCAGGGGCCTGGCTACCTCGCCACTTTCAAGGACCCAAGCCCTTCGACATCGGAAACGCCGCGACATTGTAGTCGATGACTTGCCGCGACCGGCTGAGCTCGGCACGTCAAACTAAGTCTCAGCTAATTCTTCGTCGCTATCGTCATCCCCACGCGAACATCCGCGTGACTCAAAGAGGAGCGACGAGCATGAAAGCCAAGCTCTATCCCACGGCAGCACTGACGATCCTGTCTCTTGCCGGCTTGGGCGGCGCCCAGGCCGCAACCACCATGCAAAACGACGCACTCGGCATTGCCGACGCTGGAATCAGCCTCACTCAGGCCGTTACGGCCGCGGAGCAGCATGTCGGCGGCAAGGCATCCAGCGCCGAGTACGAGCTCGATCAGGGGCGTGGCGTCTTCGAGGTCGAAGTCGTCAAGGGCAGCGAGGTCATGGACGTCCAGGTCGATCCAACGAACGGAAAGGTGCTCAGCGCCGAGAATGACAAGGTCGATCAAGGAGACGACGAGGATCACGAGTGCGAGAGCGAAGCGGAGGAGGCGAACGACTGATCGTCAGGCCACAATGGTCCGGGGCTCGAAAGCAGCCCCGGGCCGGATCACCGCCCGTGACCGTGCACCCGGTCTCCGGGCCATGCCGATCGCAGAGGAGCACCCGAGCCATGAAGAATTCCCACGAAGCCGCCCTGAGCAAGGTTCCCGAGGTGACCTTGCTCTTCTGGGTCATCAAGATCGCGGCCACCACCTTGGGCGAGACCGGCGGTGACGCCGTTTCCATGTCCATGGACCTTGGCTACCTGGTCGCCACTGCCATCTTCGCCGGTGTCTTCCTGATCGCCGTCGCCGCTCAGATCAGGGCAAAGGGGTTTCATCCCGGCCTCTATTGGACGACGATTATTGCCACAACGACGGTCGGAACCACGCTGGCGGACTTCGCTGACCGCTCACTCGGGGTCGGCTATGCGGGAGGCAGCTCACTGCTTCTCCTGCTGCTGATCGCATCCCTGGCGCTCTGGTATCGAGCCCTCGGGAGCGTTTCGGTCTCATCGATCAGCTCGCCGAAGGCCGAGATCTTCTATTGGGTGACCATCATGTTCTCGCAGACGCTCGGCACCGCTCTGGGCGACTGGACGGCGGACACGGCCGGTCTCGGATACGAAGGCGGTGCCCTCGTCTTCGGAGCCTTGCTGGCGGTGCTGGTCCTGGCCTACTACGGGACCAGGATCTCGCGGACCCTATTGTTCTGGCTGGCCTTCGTCCTGACACGGCCCATGGGCGCGGTGCTCGGCGACCTGCTCGACAAGCCGCTGGCCGATGGCGGACTGGCACTGAGCCGCTATTCAGCGTCCTTGGCCTTGATCGTCTTCATCGGAGCCTGTCTCCTGCTGTTCCAGCATCGGGCGGCCGAGACGGCACACTGAGAGAATGCGCCGACCCCGGGAGGCGATTCACATGAGGTCCGGATCCGATGCCGGCGTGGCATTCGGCGCCACAGGAATTCCCTGGAGCGGATGATGCGTATCCTGCTGGTCGAAGACGACCCCATGATCGGCGAGGCGGTATCCGTCGCACTCGAGGATGCCGCCTACGCCGTGGACTGGGTCCAAGACGGCGCAACCGCAGGCAGCGTCCTCCAGGACGGAGACCATCAGGCCGTTTTGCTCGATCTGGGGCTGCCCAAGCGCGACGGTCTGGAGGTCCTGCAGCGCCTTCGCCGGGACGGGAGCCGCATCCCCGTCCTCGTCATCACGGCCAGGGACGAAATCGAGGATCGCATCCAGGGCCTCGACCTCGGAGCCGACGACTACCTGGTCAAGCCCTTCGACGTGAAGGAGCTGCTCGCCCGGCTGCGGGCCGTCATCCGCCGCCAGGGCGGCCAAGCCGCGCCGGTGCTCAGCAACGGTCGGGTGAGCTTGAATCCCGCAACCGGTGAGGCGCGCGCGGGCGAGCTCGCGGCCACCCTGAGCGCCCGCGAGCTCGCGCTGCTCCAGGCTTTGCTGCTGCATCCAGGTCGCATCTTCAGCCGCGCCGAGCTGGAGACGCACCTCTACGGCTGGGGCCAGGAGGTGGAGAGCAACGCCATCGACTTCCTGATCCATGGCGTACGCAAGAAGCTCGGCGCCGACGTCATCAAGAACGTACGCGGCGCCGGCTGGCTGGTGGAGCACCCGAGGTGAATCGCTCGCTTAAACGCCGGCTCACCCTGATGCTCGGCGGTGCCATCCTGCTCGCCGCCGTTATCGCCGCCCTGGCAGTCATGGTGATGGTGTACCGGGAGGCGGCGGAATTCCAGGACGATCTCCTGCGACAGGTCGCTGCATTTGCGGGCGGGAGCGTAACGGTCGATTCCGCACGCCACGCCGAGCCAAGGCCTGCCCTCAGCGACCCCGACTCCCGCATCACCCTCATTCGGCTGCCCGGTGATCGGCGACCCGCCTGGCTGCCGACGGAGGTGACGCCAGGGTTTCATCAGGTCGAATCGCATTCGGGACGGCTGCGGGTCTTCGTGCGCAAGGAGAAGCGCATGGGGCGCACCATCATCGCCGCCCAGCCGACCGAGACCCGTGACGAGATCGCGCTCGGCAGCGCCATCCAAACTCTGGTGCCGATGCTTCTCCTGCTGCCGGTGATCGCCTGGCTGATCCTGCGAATCGTGCGCAATGAGCTGGCACCCATCGGCGACCTGGCCAGACACCTGGATGCTCAGCCGGCCGACCGCCCCAGTCCCATGGTAGACCGGGATGTCCCGGACGAGGTCCGTCCGTTCGTGCAGGCGATCAACAGACTCCTGGAGCGCGTGGCGGAGCTGGTCCGGCAGCAGCGGCGCTTCATTGCCGACGCGGCCCATGAGATCCGAAGTCCGCTCACCGCCCTCTCGGTACAGGCGCAGAACTTGAGCCGGGCCCAAACCCCGGAGAGCATGCGCGAGCGGTTACCACCACTGCTGGCCGGGATCGAGCGCGCGCGCAAGCTCACCGAGCAACTGCTCAGCCTGGCCAGACTCCAGTCGAGCGCACCACCGACGCAGGCGGTCGTGGATGTCGCCGCACTAGCACGCGAGCTCATCGCGGAGCACCTGCCGCTGGCGGAGGCCGGAGGAATGGATCTGGGTCTGGAGGAGGGTGCACTCATCCACATCACTGCCGAACCCGCCACTCTGCGGCTGGTGCTGCGCAACGGGCTCGAGAATGCGCTGAAATACGGACGTGCGGGGGGGCAAGTCACGGTCAGGATCGATGCGGACCGAGATCAGGCGATCATCGAGGTCATCGACGACGGTCCTGGCATTCCAGCTGCCGAGCGAGCCAACGTCCTGGAGCCTTTCCATCGCCTGGAGCACGCCGGCGCGGCGGGCAGCGGGCTCGGCCTCAGCATTGCCCGCGAGGCCGCCGTGCGCCTGGGCGGCGTCCTGGAGCTTGTAGATCGTAGTGACGGACCGGGACTGACGTTCCGCTATCGGCACCTACGCGAGTGGAGAGAATAGGGGACAGACCCTGAGATATTCCCAGAATATATATAATTATAACAGATAGATGTAATATATTTGTGATGTGCAATTGAATATGCATGGGGAACTGTGATCCACTGCGGGCGAGAAATCCTTCGGAGA
>CAYYHR010000290.1:0-4643 GCA_964471705.1 uncultured Chromatiaceae bacterium | reverse complement strand
TCGTCGTCGGGAATAACCAAGCGGTCTGTCCGCTGCAGCTCGAGTCCCGAGGCAACGACGCCTGGAGACGGCCGGGCGGGTTTTACATGGAAAGGCAGAGGGTTGCCTCTCGCCGGCGCGGACACCCTACCGACGCAGAGGGGCTGAAACAAGCCAGGAAAATCCCGTCGGGAAAATCCCGACTTTCCGAACGGCGCTGTTGTGCGGCGTCAGTTTTCGGGCGGAATCAGCCCGCTTCGAATCGCAAAGCGCACCAAGCCTGGCAAATTATCGATCTCCAGCTTGGACATGATGCGCTTGCGATGGGTCTCGACGGTCTTCACGCTGATGCCCATTTCTTCGGCGATCTCACGCATCTTTCGGCTTTGGGCGAGCGAGCGCAACACCGCTCGCTCGCGCGGTGTGAGCTTCGCCAGCTCCAGCTCCGGGGCGCTGCTCCGCTCCCCGCCGGTATGCAGCGCGGGGCTGATGAAGATGTGACCGCACTGGACGGTATCGATGGCCTTCTCCAGCTCGGCGCTCGCCTGATTCTTGAGCAGATAACCAACCGCGCCGGCCTTGAGCATGCTCTGCAGGTAGTGGGCGTCTCCATACATCGACAGGGCCAGAATCGCGCTGTGCGGCGATACGGCGCGTATTGCACTCGCGGTCTCGATCCCGTTCATTCCCGGCATCGCCACATCGAGAAGAACCAAGTCCGGCCGCAGCCGGGCAGCCAACCGCACCGCCTCCTCGCCGTCGGCGGCCTGGCCCACGACCTGCCAGTCATCGCGACGTTCCATGAGCGCAGCCAAGCCTTCCCGAAACAAGGAATGATCGTCGCAGAGCAGAAATCGCAAGGCCATAGTCGGCGATCACCCCACACTGGCTGCCGAACCGCCCGGAGCACCCGACAGTGCCGCCAGCGGCAATCGGAGGCTGACCCGCGAGCCCGCCGCTCCGTCGTCGATGTCCAGGCGACCACCATAGAGTCGGAGTCGCTCGCGGATGCTGAAAAGACCGTAACCCCCGGACTCGTAGTGCTGCGCTGCTGCTGAATAGGCCCCGAAGCCCCGACCATCATCCTCGACGGTGAGGATCAGCTCGTCACCCCGGGACTGAAGCAAAAGATCACCGCCGGTGGCATCGGCATGCTTGACCAGGTTGACGACCAGCTCGCGGGTGCTGATACAACAGTACCGACAAGGCCGGTGACAAGGGCGGCAGATCGTCCTCGATGATGCAGCCAAGTGCGAGACCCGAGCGGCGCCCCATGCTCTCCGCGAGCCATTCCAACGCCGCGGCCAGCCCACGCTGGTGAAGCACCGGGGGGCTCAGATCGAATTGCAGGGTACGTAGATCGGCGATCGCCTCATTCATCAAGGCAAGCGCGGTATTCCCCGGGTCTGCGTCTCGCAACCGCGCCTCCGCAATATCCCGCGGAGAGCGCAGCAAGGCATCGAGCTGGATCTGGGCCAGCGCAAATTTCTGCATCGGTCCATCGTGCAGAGCACTCGCAAGGAGCGAGCGCTCGCGCTCTTCCGCCAGGCTCAGCTCCGTTGCTAGGCGCCGTAGCCGGTCGTTGGCCGCCTCCAGCTCGCGGGTGCGCTCGGACAGCGCACCCTCGAGGTCGCGGGAAAGCAGGGACAGCTCCAGATGTGCCCGAACCCGCGCCAACAGCACCTGCGGCTGGAACGGCTTGACCAGGTAGTCGGACGCACCCACCTCGAAGGCTTCGAGCAGGCTCGGCTCGTCGGTGCGTCCGGTCAGGAAAATCACCGGAATGGCACACGTCTCCGGCGACTCCTTCAGGGCCGCACAGGTCGCCAGACCGTCGACACCCGGCATTGCGAGATCGAGCAGTACCAGACCCGGCGTAACGGCCCGTGCAATCTCGATGGCCGTAAGCCCATCCAGGGCCGCAAACACCTCGAAACCCTGCTCCAGCAGCAGGCCGCCCGCGAGACGCAGGCCGGCCTGCTCGTCATCGACCACCAGGACGCTCCGGCGCATCCCGGCAGCGTTCGGCGCGGGCTCTGTTCGTTGGCTCATGGAGGCGCTGAGCCAGCCGGGCCAACGGCGCGCTCCGCCGCATTCCTGAGCCTGTCGAGACGCGCGCTCGAGGTCGGCAAATCGTAGGCATCCGCAGACTCCCGCAGCGCCTCGGCCTCGCGCAGCAGGCTCTCATCGCCGGGCTCGCGCGCGTGCGCTGCGAGAGATTCGATGAAACGCTCGATGGCGTTGATCGACGCCAGCGGCGGTCTGAGTGCCAGCAGCTGCTCACGGAGATCGGCAGGCAGATGCGAGACAAGCTCGTCCGCCGACGCGGGCGATGTCGCATCGTATGCGGATGGGATCGATCCGTTATGGCGCCCATCCGGACGCGGCACTCGAGCCGAATCCCGGGGCGTTGCATAGGCCCCGTTCTCCGTCCGAGCAGGGCCTATGGGCGGTGCGTCCTCAGTAGATGCGGTAGCACCTACCGCGGGCGGCACGACAGCCACCTCCGGCAACTCCAGAGTGAAGCAGCTCCCCTCTCCGGGTCGACTCTCGACCGCGATCTCGCCGCCCATCAACCTGGCCAAGCAACGGCTGATGCTGAGCCCGAGCCCGAGTCCTGCCTTTCCCTCGTCGCCGTCAGATCTCGGGACCTTCTCGAACGGCTCGAAGATGGACGTCAATTGCGCCTTGTCGATGCCCGGGCCGCTATCCTGAACGCTGATTCGCAGACAGACAGGATCCGCCCCCGACTGCTCGACCTGCGCGCGCAGCCCGATAGCCCCAGCATCGGTGAACTTGAGGGCATTGCCGATCAGGTTGATCAGGATCTGGCGCAGGCGCCGGCCATCGAGCCAGAGGGCATCCGGCAGCCCCGCGTCCAGGTCGAGGGTCAAGCACAGGCCCTTGTCGGCTGCAGCCTGAGCGAACAGCGCCACCAACTCCTGAAGCAGCGCGCGCAGGTCCGCCGATGACGGGCTCAACCTGAGCTGACCTGCCTCGATCCTCGACAGGTCCAACAGGTCCTCGATCAGGTGCGCCAGGGTCCGGCCGGCTGCCCTGATGGCATCGAGCCAACCGGTTTCGTGGATATCCGCCCCGCGCTGCGCGATGTGCTCGCGCAGCAGGCCCGAGGACCCCAGCAGGAGATTCAAGGGCGTGCGTAATTCATGGCTGACATTGGAAAGAAGATCGCTCTTCGCCCGATTGGCCCGCTCGGCCTGGTCCCGGGCCTCGATCAGCGCCGTCTCGGCCAGACGGCGCCGCTCCACCTCTCGGACCAGACGGCGGTTCCACCATCCCACGACCGCGAGCAGTATCGCCCCTCCGACGAGCACTTGCCACAGGAGGCGAAGATCCATCGCGTGGCTGTAGCGGACCGAGCTCCAGTCGTTGTAGATCGCGGCCCGCTCACTGGTCGGAATCGCATCCAAACCTTGCTGCAGGATATTGGCCAAGAGAGGCTCATCGGCGCGGACAGCCATGCTCAGTCGATAGCGAAACGCGGTCTCCCCGGCAACCTTGATGTCCCTCAGGCCGGACTGGCTCAGGTAGAAACTGGTACTGGCCAGATTACCGACGAAGGCGAAGGCGTCACCTCTGCTGACTGTGCGCAGGCCCTCGCGGGTATCGGCAACCGGCAGAAGGTCGAGATCGGGGTGCCTTTCCGTGAGCCAGCCCTGGATCGCGTCATCGCGAATGACGGCGACGCGCTTGCCCGCCAGCGCGTCGATGCCGTCCAGGTAAGCGACCTCGCTGCGTGCGAAGATGGCCGCGGGAAAGCCCACGTAGGGCTCGGTGAAACGCAGCCGATGGCGACGCGACGGGAGATCCGAGATCGCCGGCAGCAGATCGATTTTCCCGTCCTCGAGCTGGTGTATGGCGGTCGACCAGGACGGCATGGGAATGAGCTCGAAGCGCACCTCGAGACCTTGCGAGATCCGCTTCAGGTAGGCCACCGAGATCCCCTGCGGCTCGCCGTCGGCGTCGACGTACTCCACCGGTGCCCAGGTGGAGTCGATACCGGCCCGCACCACCGGATGCTGCCGCAGCCAGGCGCGCTCCGGGGCATCCAGCTCGACTCCGCCGGACGTCTCTCGCTCCGAGATGGCGGCACCCAGCCAGAACCGATGCAGCCTTGCGGTCTCGTCTTCGGTGATCGCTGCGAGTCCCCGATTCAGGATCTCGACCAGCTGCGGCCAATCGCGGCGGATGGAATAGACCAACTGGGTACGCCGACCATCCGGCGGCAGCATCTGCTTCGGCCCCAGGCCAAGCACGCCGTGCCGCGCGCGCCAATAGTCCAAGGCATAGGAGCCGACCACGGCATCGATGCGTCCGCTGGTCAGCGCCTCGGCCAGAGCCGCCTGACTGTCCATGGGGATGGCCTCGATGGCGGGATAGGCTGCGAGCCGATCGTGCACACGCTGCAAGTCCCGCAGGTAGCCGACCCGCCGCCCGGCGAGTCCTGCCGGGCCATTCGCGGGCGGGGAGTCTCCCTCGCGCAGATAGAGGAAGTCCGGTACGGTGACGAAGGGCTTGGTGAACAGGAAATGCGCCCGGCGCTCGGCAAGGGGCGCCGACAGGGTCAGCCCATCGAGCGCCCCGGCCTCGGCCCGGGTGACCATCTCGTGCCAGGGACCCGCCTGGAGCTGAATCGCGGTGCC
>CAYYHR010000289.1:0-4646 GCA_964471705.1 uncultured Chromatiaceae bacterium | reverse complement strand
TGATGATGCCTTATCTCTTTGCTGCATAGGAAATTAAAGCGCGCTCGCCCTGGCATGATCTCTCTTCGGCCGCAGATTCCCGGTCCCTGGCTGAGGGGGCTAAACGGTTACGGAAAGAAAACCCTCCTTTTCTTTACTTCCCACTTGGCCCCCCCGGTTCTAATGCTCTCCCACTGTGCGAAGCAAAGGTGAAGGCTCTCCGCTGGCCAGGATCAGCAGCCGTTCCCGTGCCCGGCTCGATGCCACATAGAGCAGGTGGGCTTCGAGATGGAGCAACTCGTCGCGCTCGGCGTCGTCACCGGCAGCATCCAGCGCGGCCGTCAAGGGAATCAGGCCGTCGGAACAACCCACCAAGATTACGATTCGGAACTCGAGCCCCTTCGCCCGGTGCATGGTCCCGCACAATACGCCGTCCGGGCTCGGGTCCGAGTCGTCCGAAAGGTTGCAATACTCCAATCCCTGATCGGTCACCGCGCCGCGGGCCACCTTGTCCAGATAGTGCTCGGTTCGGGCGAAGATGGCGATCTCGCCGGGCGCGACCCCCTCGGATACGAGGTCCCGAAGTATGGTGCCCAAACGCTCGCGCTCTTCGGCCGCGGTCTCGCAAACGTGCACCTCAGGTTCAGGCCCGGACATGAGCGAGATCACGTCGCGACCCTCATCGCTTCCCTCGTCCGATGTGCCGTCCGGCAAGACCCTTTCAGAGAACGACTTGATTTGAGAGGTAGTCCGATAGTTGACTCGCAGTCGAGAGGACCGGCCACGAATGTCGATGCCCAGAGAGTTCCACGCGAACGGGACGCGATAGATCTGCTGCCCAGCGTCGCCGCAGAAATACAGATCGTTGCGTCCGGGTGCGACAATGGCACGTTGCGCCGCAAGCTCCATCTGACCGAGGTCCTGGGCCTCGTCGATCACCGCGTGGTCGTATGGCTCCAACACTTGGTTGCGCCCCACCCACTTCGACAACGACGACCAAGTCATCAAGCCGGCACCGTCGAGTTCCCGAAGAGCCAGCTCGAACACCGCCCAGGCCTTGAGGCGCTGACGCGCTCCGAGCGGTGTCCCCCGGCCCTGACGGCTGACTGTCCTGTACTGCTCCCACTCCTCGATTCCGTTGGGCTCGACGATCAGACGCCACTCGGAGCGAAAGAACGGGAGATCCAGATCCTGGCCAGGAGAGCGGCGGAACGCGTTCTCCAACGCGGCGTTGATATCGCCGGCACCAGCAACTCGCAACGGACCCTCTCGGCGACGCCATGCGTCCGCGAACAGCTTGTGCACATGGGTGACCTCGATCGACTTTCGCCAAGGGCAATGCTCACCGCCCAAGAGGTCCAGACTGTCGGACAACCGCTTCGCCAAGGTCGAAGAAAAGGTCGTCAACAAGATACGGCAACCGGGATTCTCCTTCGCCAACCGCGCCGCGCGGTGTAGGGCCACCACGGTCTTGCCCGTTCCGGCGCCCCCCACGACCTTGGCCGGACCGTTGTAATTGGACTCGACCGCGTGCCGTTGGCGGGGATGCAGAAAGACCAGCCACTTTTCCCAGGGCGCATTCAGCGCGGCCTTCAACTCATCGCTGTCCGTCATCACGCGGAATCGGCGACCGGCGTCCGGATGGTTGAGCGGGTCGTCGAATAGCTCTGCGACCGGCAAGGGAACAGGCGTTCCTGCCGCCAAGTCGTACAGCCGCTCCAGGGCTTCTTGAGGGATGCGCTCGTCAAGCTGATCGATATTATCTTCCGTCACGTACTTCAGCGCGTCCAGCCATTGAGGGGGCACGCCGAGCCTTCTGAGGTACCCCGGATCAAATTCAGCGAACAGCGGAGGCTTGACGCTTTCTTCGCGGACGACGGTCCTCACAACCTCTTCGATGCGCTCCTCTACCTCGACAAAGAGCGGCGCTCCAGTGTCCGGATGGACATCCAACTTTCGGTTTTCGGCCCAGTCATAGGCATCGTCGTGGTGACCTGCGTAGCACAGCATGAACACGTTGGGCTGCTGGTGGATGATCAGGCGCAGGTCGCCGGTCACGCGTGCCGACCAGAACCGTTTGTCCCGCGCGCGGTCCAGGCGATGGAGCTTGAGCCCGGGGCTCTCCGGGTTTCGCTGCATGTCGAAGGCCGTCTGCTTGATGAGGTTCTGCGACTGCCCATCAAGCTTGTCCAGGGAGCGATTGAAGGTGTCGGCGATCACGAACCTCACGTCGTCGTCTCCTTCAGAACGTCCTCGATCGCATCCAGGGCCTGATCCGGAACCGACTGCGGGTTCGTAAAGACGACCTGGAGACCATCGAGCCCACCGGGCTTGCCAGCAAAGCCCGAAGCTGGTTCCGCGACCACGACGAGATCAGGTTGATTGTCGCGCCTCCACAGGAACGCCGCGGTCTCACCCGTGACCTTACCTGAAGCATCAACCATTTCCGCATCCACATCGTCCGGCGGAGGCAAATCTCTTTCCCGCATGCGCTGCACAAAGTCGGCCCAAAGCGGGTCTGTCAACTGGATGATCTCATTCCAAACATCGTCGACGCTTTGGGCCTGCGGCTCGGAAGGAGGTGGTTCATCGCAAACAAACCAGCTTGTATCTTCCTTCAGCTCCCTCGCCTTTTGGCGACCAACCAGTGCTCGCCCGATCTGAGCCATCACGTCGCGCATCACTTCCAGGTCGAACAGTTCCTGGTACTGGATCTCGACAACCTTGTAGTCCTTGTTCCTCAGCTCATCCCGGATCTGCCGATCCCGGGCGCGGGTTTCAGGATTCCCGTGGAGATGCCCGCTCATGCCGTCGAGGTAGATACAGACCCCTTCGTAGACCTCGTTGTCGGGCTCATGGAAGTAGGGGTTTATCGCCCAAACCGTCAGAAATCTGCAGTAGGCATTAAGCGTCTTGGCCCTTCTTGGGAAGAATGGTTACAAGAAACTCCCAAGTTATCCGATGGTTGTCGTTGCCTTGGCCGACGGTACGGCTGTCGGTGACCGCGTTGATACGCCATAATGAGCGCCGCAGATGCGGCTTGCGTCGGCCTCACATCGGCTCACGAGACGGGTGTGCAGACGCAGTATGCGCTGCGAACCAGCCGGTAACCATCTGATTTATATGATGGGTGCGACGCGTTGACCCGTCGCCTCCCTTAGTGCAGAAAATTGCCGGTTTGGGCGAAAACCCCCAGGAAGGGGGTCGTGGCTTCAGGAGCCCAATTTGCTCCACGCATCCTTGATCGCGGCAACGATCTTTTCTTGTAGAGTCTTTTCCCAAGCCGGTTGCGGCAGATTCCAGCCGATGAGAATACCTACGCAAATCCAGAAAAGAATTGTCCACATGATTCGCCCCAAGGCAGTTCACCAATTGCGTTGGCAAATCATTTTAACGGACAAGACCCTGGAGATTCCGAGATCTGGAAACAAAAACCCGCCCCGGGGAAGGGCGGGAAAACCACCAAGAGGAGGATGGAGGCTGTGACGGTCCGCCGTTGCGCCGGTTTCAGCCCTGTGAGTGGCCAAAATCGGTCGCGTACGCGACGCTCCGTCTCCTTCAGGATACTCAGTCCACAAGACGAGGTCTGTCAGCCGAGGGCGCTACGTTCTGTAGGCGATGGCTTACAAGGGATGATCTAGCCGTCTTCTTCTGGTGGTGGGTATGGCAGGCGAGCCACAGATCGAAGATGTGGCATCCTTCGTTCGGAGTCCCGGCCTGACGGCTTGGGGGGCTCCCAGGGCATCCAGGCGCTTGAGGTACTATCCTTTATCCTATGTCCGGGTGCGGCCAGGAAAAGGCATTAGCCCGACTTCCGGTAAGGTCCGGTAAGGTCCGGTACGATGCTGGGAGCGGACACTGATGTCTGTCGGATTGGAGGCGGCCCACCATCCACGGCATCGCGCACTTGCTCGCACCTCACCTGAGATGAATCGAGCGCTGAAGGATACTTGGCCGTTCCTGGGGGCCGGACTGGCCGCATTGGCTGCCCGTGTGGTCGTCCATTTCAGCCTTCCCGAGCTGCGCTACGGCGCGCACGGGGGTGTCGATCCCTTATGGCTCAGGCTGTGCATCGCCGCGGTGTTCTTCGGCGTGTTGGCCGTGCTCGGACGGGATCTGCTCCGACGCATTGGGCCTCCGCAGGACCCCTTGGCCCGCGCCGACGCCTCGAGCTTCAAGCCCAAGTCGACACCCCGGGAGACGGCGGCCGAGATGGCCAGGGTCTATTCCGATGTGACCGACGATGCCTCGCGGGTTCGTGCCATCGGCGAATGGCTATCCGGAATCCTCACCAGCACCGTGCTGGTGCCCTTCATCTTCTATCTCAGATTCGGCGAAGTCGGGCCCTTGGGCTGGGGCCTCACCGTCTTCTTCGACGTCTACTGCCTGCTTTGGGCATTCGGTCTCTACTTTCTGCCCCGCACCGAGTATCACACCCAGGAGCCTCTTGCAAAACTATCCTGGGAAAACGGCGTTATTCGGAATGAGTCGTAATATTAATTTGGCAAATCGGCGCTCAGGTGTGAACGGGGCAGTTTCTTGCGGATTGAACGCCCAAATCGTGACAACGAAGCATTTTGGCACAAAGCCGTTCCCGGCACCTTGATGATGCCCATGTCATTACCCATATCTCAGTGGGGTCGGAGTCAAATCTGGCTGGACACGCT
>CAYYHR010000288.1:0-4668 GCA_964471705.1 uncultured Chromatiaceae bacterium | reverse complement strand
ATGCGCTGATCGAAGATGCCGAACTCGTAGCGGATGCCGTAGCCGATGGCCGGGACCTCCAGGCTGGCCAGTGAATCCATGTAGCAGGCCGCCAGACGCCCGAGACCGCCGTTACCCAGACCCGGCTCCACTTCCTGCTCGACGATGCCCTGAAAATCGAGCTCGAGCTCCTCACCGGCCTCGCGCGCCTTCTCCAGGATCCCCAGGTTGATCAGGTTGTTCATCAGATGGGGGCCGAGCAGGAACTCCGCGGAGAGATAGCATACCGTCCGCGCGTTGTGCTTCTTGTAGGTCCGGGCGGACTTGATCCAGCGCTCCAGCAGCCGGTCGCGCACGGTGTAGGCGGCGGCCATGTAGAAGTCGTGCAGGGTCGCCACCTCCCGAAAGCGCCCCTGCAGATAGAAGAGGTTGTCGATATAGGCCCGCTTCAGGGCATCCTTGGAAAGGCCGACGCGGGTGTGCTCATGCTCGGCGGTGGTGGTAGTCATGCCTGCCTCATTTAATGGTTACTCTGGTCGGTCGCAAAGCTGCGGGACGCGCTTTTTGCTCAAAACCCCCCCTTGCCCCGGATGAGGGCCTCCGGATGACGCTCCAGGTAGTCTGCCATGACTCGCGCGGAGCGTGCGGCGGCGGAGAGCTCCCGCAGGGTGCGACTGAGCTCCTGATACAGCGGGGAGTCTTCCGACACCAGATTGCTCGCCGACCTGAAAGCGGCGCGCGCCTGGTCGAGGGTTCGGCTCAGGTTCCCCACGACCTGCTTGTCCAGATCCTGCGCCGTCTCGTGCACCTGCGCGAGGGCCAATTCCAGCTCTTTGACGGACCGTGTCAGCTCCTTGGACGTAAAGATCTGCTTCGCCCCTTCGACGGTATCCCGCAGGTCGCTGCCGATCTCCCGCAGCGGCAGTCCGTTCAGGGTATCCATCAGTTGGTTCACCTTGTTGCTGATGGCCTCCAGCGGGGCGGACGTCACCGTGGGAATCACCGGATACCCGTTTTGGACCCTCATCTCGGCAGGAGGCTCGTCCGGATAGAAGTCCAGATCCACGTAGAGCTGCCCGGTAATCAGGCTGCCGGATTTGAGCTGTGCCCGCAGCCCGGCGTCGACGAACCGATCCATGGGGGTCGTCTTCTCCAGTAAGGCCCAATCGCCACCGATGAGCCGGATGCGCTGGGGCTCGATCTCCACCAGCACCGGAACCTGGAACTTGAATGCCTTGACATCGAGCTCGAGCTGGACGTCCAGAACCTGGCCCAGCTCGATGCCCCTAAGCAGGACGGGCGCCCCCACGTCCAGGCCACGCACCGATCCGTCGAAGAAGAGCAGGAATCGTTTCTTGTCCAGGTAGACCTTCTCGTGGGCCTCGACTCGGCTTCCGTAGAGGGGAAACTGGTAATTTTCTGGCGCGGGCGTTCCCTTCTCGCCGATGGTCGGAGGGGTATCGAAGGCCACGCCCCCGATCAGCACGGAGAGCAGGGACTGGGTGTCCAGGCTCAGGCCGTCGGTGGTCACTTTGAAATCCACTCCGCTCGCGTTCCAGAAGCGCGTGTCGGTCGAGACGAGGCGATCGTTGGGGGCAGCGATGAACAGCTCGATGCTCACGTCATCCCCCTTCTTGTCGAGATCGTAGCCGACCACCTGCCCCACCTGGATTTGCCGGTAGTAGACGGGCGAGCCGATATTCAGGGAGCCGAGCGTCCTGGAGCGCAGCACGAACTTCTTGCCGGGCTCGGAGGTGGTGAACAGGGGCGGCACCTCCAGTCCGATGAAATCCCTGGCCGGCTTCCCCTCGGTCACCGGGTCGATGGCGATGTAGGACCCCGAGAGCAGAGTATCCAGGCCGGACACCTGGCTCGGGGTGATGCGGGCGCGTGCCACCCAGAAGCGGGTCTTGTCGGTCAGATAACTCTCCGCCCCGGCGACCAGCTCGGCGGTGACGACCACCGCCTTCATATCCTGGCGCACGGCGATGGACTTGACCTGTCCGACGTCCACGTCCTTGAACTTGACCTTGGTCTTCTTCGCCTCCAGACCCGCAGCTGTCTTGAATTGGATGCGGATCGTGGGGCCGCTCTCACTATAGGCCTTGTAGGCCAGCCAACCGCCGATCAGAAGGGCGACGACGGGCACCAGCCAGACCAGCGAGATCCGGCTGGAGCGAGCGACGACTGCCTCCAGCAGCTCTTCAGGCGGCAGCTCTTCAGGCGGCGTGCCCGCCCGCTCCCCGTCTGTCATTGGCTTTCTCCCAGATATCCCAGATGAGTCTGGGATCGAAGCTCATGGCGGCGAACATGGTAATGACGACAACGGCCGCGAAGAAGATGGCCCCGGTCTCCGCCTGGATGGTCGCCAGGTTCCCCAACCTGACCAAGGCCACGAGGATGGTGACCACGTAGATGTCCACCATGGACCAGCGGCCCACCGCCTCCGTGAGCCGGTACAGGCGGGTGCGGTCAGCGGGGCGCCGCGTCGAGCCAGTCTGTACCGTGATCAAGAGATAGATCAGGATGGCCAGCTTCAGCAACGGCACCAGGACGCTGGCCACGAACACCACCAGGGCCAGGGGCCACATGCCCTGATCGAGCAGGAAGATGACTCCGCTCAGGATGGTATCCGATTGGCTCTTGCCCAGAGAAGTCACAGTCATGATGGGCAAGAGGTTCGCGGGTAAATAACAGGCGATCGCGGCGATCACCAGGGCCCAGGTGCGCTGCAGACTGGCGGGCTTGCGCCGATGCAGGGCTTCGCCACAACGGGGACAGAAGCGACGGCCCGACACCATGCCCGCCGCGGACCTGGGCATCACCAGCTCGCATACGGGGCATGCGAGCACGGGCTCTCCCGGCCGCGGAAGGCGCCGGGCGTTGTCTGGAACAGGCAGCCGGGACCAGACGATATCCGGATCCAGTGACGCCTGGGCCGCCGCGAGGACGAAGATGAGCACGCCGAACGCGAACAGGGAGGTTCCGGGTACGATGGTAGCCATGTCCGCGAGCTTGACCACCGACACCAGGATTCCCAACATGAAGACGTCCATCATCCCCCAAGGGGTCAGGGTCGCCACATGGCGGAACAGGCTCGCAAACCCCCGCGGCAGGCGATTCAGCTTCAGGGGGACCAGCACGAGCAGGAGAAGCACCAACTGGATCCCTGGGGCCAGAATGCTGGTGAAGAAGACCACCAGGGACAAGCCCCACATCCCCTGCTGGTACAGGTCCTTGACCCCGGTGAACAGGCTCGTCTCGGTACTTTGACCCTGGAGATAAAACGACAAGAAGGGAAAGCTGTTGGCGACCAGGAAGAGGACGATCCCTGCTATCGTCAGGGCCAGGGTGCGGTCCAGGCTGCCGGGAATGCTGCGGTGGAGCACTGCACCGCAGCGCACGCAACGCACGACAGCACCGGCGGGCAGAGAGGGATTGCGCTGGAGCAGACCGCATTCATGGCATTGCGTCAGGGGGTCGTGGGCCATTCGTCCGTCTTTGCAATACGCTTTCCGGACTTACATCGCCGAATCCGGATTGCGAGCATTTGCACTAGCTCCAAGGCGATGGAGAGCGGCAGCGATCGGGACGAAGACGAGAGGAAGGTCGAGGGGGCTGATTTCCCGTTTCCCGATTTTCATTCCCCTCCCCCGTAGCGGATCGCGGCATCGGAAGAAAATGCCCGGACGATCAGGCGGGCGATGTTAGCAGCAACCCGGAGGGCGCGAAAGCTTCACGCTATAATCCGTCCATGCGCCTCGCCTCTCTGTTACACAGATCGCCCAGTCACATCCGTTGGCGCCTGTTCCGGGATCTGGTGCTGCTGGTACTGGTTACCCTCGGCTTGCTCGGACTGGTCAACTGGCTCCTCATCGACAGGTTGAAACGGGAGCAGGCGGACGCCCAGATCGCTACGGCAACGGCCCTGGTGCGCAAGGAGGTCCAAGCCCTGATCGGACCGGTACAACAGCAGTTGCTGATCATTCGGGACGACCTGCGCTCCGCCGATCTGACACCGGCGGATGCCAAGGCGCTCAATGAACGCTTTCGCCCTGTCATTCGCCACGTTGATCAGATCTCCGGGATCATCTTTGCCGACGACCGGGGAACCGAGTATTTCCTGCGACTGGAAAACGGCGAGTGGATCGGACGCGAGCGGCAACCCGGCAGGAGCTCCTCGGCCAACTGGATTCGCTGGAACACCCAGGGCAAAGAGCTCAGTGCCCAGAGCGGAGCCTTGGACTACGACCCGCGACTGAGGCCCTGGTTTCTCGATGCGGTGGAAGCGGGAGGCAAGCGGGTGACCTGGAGTGCGCCCTATATCTTCCACGCGCTCCAAGTGCCGGGAATCACGGCCTCCATCGCTTGGAAAGAAGACGGCATTACCCGGGTGCTGGGCATGGACGTGGTTCTGAGCCGTATCGTCGCCGCCCTCGGAAAGCTCCCGCTGGGCCCCGGGGGGCGCGGCTTCTTGGTCAGCGACGACCAGGGGGTCTATGTGCCGAGCCAGGGCAAGGCCGACAGCTCCGCCGCAACGGACGCCCGGTTCTTCTCTGCCGGCAAGAACCCGGGGGGGCCGCTGCTGTTCAATGCCGTTGCCGCCTGGGAGGCGGAGGCGCGTCCGTCCGAGGGACTCATCCATTTCCGCAGCGGGGGCCGCGATTGGTGGGGTGGATTTCTGCCCAT
>CAYYHR010000287.1:0-4705 GCA_964471705.1 uncultured Chromatiaceae bacterium | reverse complement strand
CGCATTCCCAGGCTCAGCATGTAGCCGTTGGCAACCTTACCGCCATTGGGCAAGGTGTGGGTGATGAAGTCGTGGTGCATGTTGGGCATGCCGCTGATGGCGTCGCTGTAGGTGCCATCGATGGGGGCGACGTTCGTTATGATTGCATCGCTAACGTCCGTAAGCGTCCCCGAGAGGGTGTTCATCAGGCAGATGTAGCCACCCTGGCAGGTTCCGTTCAAAGTGACCTTCTTGCCGTGCTTCTTCATGAGCACTTCGCACAGCTCGCGGGTCTGGGTGCAATCGTCGTCCGGGGTCATCTTCTGGACGATCTCGTTCTCGTCGATGTCCTTGACCACGCGCACATAGGTCGGGATTCCCTCGTTGGCGAAGCTGTGGGCGTAGCTCTTGTCCTCGTAGGGTAGGAACGAGAGAATATGCTCGCCCAGCATATAGGGCGGCACCATGAGCATGGGCTTCAGGTCGTCCCGCACCTTGACGCCTTCCTTGATCGGCAGCACCTGGTACATGAGGAAGGAGCCGGTGTCATGGATCAGACGATAGGCCGAGGTATTGAAATGGAAGCCGAAATCGTCCTTGACCTTCTCGATCTGCTCCGGGAAATTGGCTACCGCCTCCATGACCTCCGCTTCCCGCTTGAGGTAGCCCGCCAGCTTTTCGCCTTCTAAATCGAGGATGGTGTTGAAAAACGCCTCGTTGACCTCCTTGAACTGATCGAAGGTGAAGTCCATGAATTTTTCCTGGGTGGCGCGCATCCCTTTTCCCATGAGTGCCGACTTGTGCTGCATGATCTCCAAGGTGTCGCGCAGGGTCATGGGGTTGTCCTTGGCCGCCTGAAGCGCGATCTGGGCCGCGATCAGGTAGCTGTCGAGAAACTCCGTTTGCTCGCGGTTGAAGGAACGGGTCAGTGCAGTCATGTAGCGCAGCCAGCTGGTGCTGACGTCGGGCATTTCTTTCAAGACAGCGTCGATTGATCCATACATGGCTAGGTCACCGTGAAGGTTGGATTCATCAGAACTGGGGAAGGCTCGTCCTGCGTGGCCGGGTATCGCCTTGTGGAGTCAGAGCAAAAACAGGAAGCTGACCTGTCAATTCACCCGAGCGATCACGGCAGCGACCGCTGGGCCGCAGGGACTGGAGGGGTCCGGCTCCCCTGAGGGGCAGGCCGAATTTGTCGTTCGACCTTCCCCCCTCGGGGGCAGTTGCCCTCCGCGAGGGCAACTGCGAGCTTTTCTCGTGAATCTTTGCTGTGGACGCGGGATCAGGTGCCTGCCGGCGGATGCCAGCCTGCGTCGCACCAAAGCTCGCCGCTGATCGCGGAGTTGGAGATCATGAAGCAGATCGCATCGGCCAGCTCTTCCGGCCGGATCAACCTGCCCAGCTGGATATCGGGCAGGACGTACTTCTCCAGGAACCCCGGCGGCATGCCTTGCAGGATCGGGGTGTCGACAAAGCCCGGATGGATGACGGCGGTGCGGACACCGTGGAACATCGACTCCTTCATCAGGGTCTGGGCCGCGCCTTCCAGGGCAGCCTTGGTCGACGAGTAGGAGATCTGCCCCTTGTTGCCCTGGGAGGCGACGGAGCCGATGAAGATAACGGTGCCCTGAACCTTCTCGTCCGGGTGCCATTTTTTCAGGCCTCGCGTCTTGCGGTTGTGGGCCATGCGGGCAACCAGCTCCAATGCCCAGTACACCGGGTGTACCAGATTGACTTCGAGCACCTGATGGAAAAGCTCGACGGGATAGATGTCGGGCTCGCCCGTCTCTTTGTCGAGCATGACGGAGAGGCGGTCGCGGAAGATGCCGGCGGAAGGCACGCAGATGTTGACGACGCCGTCCTTGCCGCACATCGTGTCGTAGACTTCCTTGCGGAAGTCCTCGCTCGTCACATCCCCCTGGAAGGCCCGTGCCACTTCCCTGCCTTCCTTCTTGTTGAGCTCTTCCGTCACCTCCGCGACCTTGTCGGTGATGTCGACCATCGCGATCGCCCCGCATCTGCGACTGGCGAGGTCAAATGCCGTCGCCTTCCCGATGCCGCTCGCGGCACCAGTAATTACAGCTGTTTTGCCTTCAATAATCATGGCTTACTCTCTCCGGCTTCTCGTGCCGCCTGCCGACCTTCACCCCGGTGGGACTGTCGGACCGTGACGGCGATATGTATCCCTAGTTATGTTACTGGAATGTTTGTGCAGCGCAACAAAAGTTTGTTCAATACATAAATTAGGGAAATTAATGAGGCGACCATCCTGGTCCGGGAGAGGCGTTTCGTGGCAGCAAAGAAAAAACGGGCCGACGAATGTCGGCCCGTGAGAGGCAGAGGTGTTTTCTTTATTGTTGTCTCTACGCGGGCTCGAACCCGATATAGGTCTTCTCCTCTTCCCCCTCCTTCCGGTCGATGAAGGTCAAGCTCATGGGCGTGCCGACCTTGATCTCTTCCGGCTTCGACAGGTCGAAGCCGAGGATCTGGGCGCTGATGGCCGGGCCTTCATCCATACGCACGATGCCGACGCAATAGGGGTTCTTGGCGCTGTAACCCGCCTCTACCATGCGTGTCGGCCCATACAGGGTTACGGTAAACGCCTCCAGCTTGCCCTTTCCGCCCATCTCGACCCACTCCATGTCCTCGCTGTGACAGGAGGAGCACAGGGGGCGCGGCGGCAGGAATAACTCGCCACAGGACTTGCATTTGGTGCCCATGAGCTTCTTCTCGTCAACGAACTCGTAGAAGCCGGCCGCACTGAAAAGATCTTTGCTCATGGTCTTATCTCCTCTCGAAAATGTGAACGGCACAGACCTGACCGCTGCCACCCAGGTTGTGGGTCAGGCCCAGGGCGGGCTCACCCGGTAGTTGGCGCTCGCCGGCCTCGCCCCGCAACTGCTTCCAGACCTCGATGACCTGGCCGGCACCGGAGGCACCGACGGGATGGCCTTTGGACTTGAGGCCGCCGGAGGTGTTGATGGGGCGGTCACCATCGCGGGCGGTACGGCCTTCTTCCAGAGCCTTCCAGCCCTCGCCCCTTGCGAAAAATCCCAGGTCCTCGGTAGCGATCACCTGGGTCATGGTGAAGCAATCGTGGACCTCGCAGACTTGGATGTCCTTAGGTCCTACACCGGCCATTTCGTAGGCAGTCTGCCCCGCCTGTGTCGCCGTCTCGATCATTGACAAGTCGGAACGATCGTGCATGGGCACGCCGGAGGCCAAGGCACTGGCGCGGACATAGAGCGGCTTATCGGTGAAATTGTGGGCCATGTCTTCCGCTACCAGCAGCAGGGCGGCCGCACCGTCGGAGACCGGGGAGCAATCGAACAGGCGCATGGGCCAGGAAATGACCGGGTTGGCGCGTGGGTCGCGCAGGAACGCCATCTCGTCGTCCCATTCGGGAATGGGCTTGCCCTTCTTCTCGGCGCTGCGCTGCTTCATCTTGATGAAATCGCTGATGCGCTTCCCGAACTGGGCCTTGGGATTGAGGGCGCCGTTCTCGTGGTTCTGGAGAGCCACCTTCATCATGGTCTCAGGGGTAGCGCCATACCTGTGCATGTAGGCAGTAGACAAGGCCGCATAGAGCCCCGGAAAGGTAAAGCCGGCGACGTTCTCGTACAGGTTGTCGCTGGCGGTGGCCAGGATCGCGGTGACCTCCTCCGTGGACCGATCCGTCTCCTTTTCGTAGCCACCGACCAGAACCATGTCTGCGATGCCTGAGGCGATCGCAGTGATTCCCAGGCGGACGGCGGTGCCGCTACTTGCACAGGCGTTCTCGGCGCGGATCGCCGGCCGCGGATTCATCCCCACGGCGTTGGCGATGAAGGGGGCGGTAAAGCCCTGCCCCTCGAATTGGCTGCTACTGTAGTTGCCGAAATAGCATTCATCGATATCGTTCGGGTCGAAGCCTTTGTCGACGGAGGCATGCATCTCTCTGAACGCCTCGACGAACAGGTCGCGGGTCGTCTTTCCGGGGAAGGCCCCGAAACTACTCATACCCGCCCCGACCAACGCGACACCACGGTTAAATTTCTTCATATCGAGTCTCCAGGGTGGTCGAAGGTTAGTGTTCGGAGACGGCCCTCCGGCCGCTCGCGGACTGAAAACCGCAACAGCGCCTCGTCTTCCGGCCTCTCCGTTCTCAACTGGTTATCGCGGTCAAAAAGCCGGCGCTTCCCTGGGCCGAGCCGTGGGAATTTCGAAGGTCAGGCGCGCTCGCGCAGCCAGTTGGCGACTCCTGGTGCCAGCATTTTCTGCGCCTTACCTCCGACGTAGATGCCGATGTGCCCAGCCGGAATGGCCATCTCCGTATAGTCCTCGGTGCCCGCCTTCGCGGCCAATGCCCGCGAGCAAGGAGGGGGGACCAGGTGGTCGGCGGTGGCATAGCAATTGAGGATCGGCATCCTCAGGTTGCCCAGATCCACGAGCTTGCCACCGATCGTCTCTTCGTTCTTCACGAGCTTGTTGTCCCGCAGGAAATCCCGAACGAACTCGCGGTAGGCCTCGCCGGCCGCATCCGGCCCATCGAACAACCACTTCTCCATGCGCAAAAAGTTCATCATCGCCTTCTCGTTGTCCAGAATATCCAGCATGTCGTGGTACTTGCCGAAATTGAGGGCGAATGGCTTCACCATGAGGAAGGTGAAGTTGAGGACGTCCGCAGGTATGTTGCCGTATGCGTCGACCATCAGATCCACATCCACGGCCTTGCCCCAATCGAACA
>CAYYHR010000286.1:0-4716 GCA_964471705.1 uncultured Chromatiaceae bacterium | reverse complement strand
CATCCCGTATCCGCGAAAGACCAATAACCGGCAACAACCGAACGTGGAGATTTCCCAATGTTCCAGATGAGGAAACGAGCAACCCTGTTCGCCTCGGCTGCCCTAATGCTAGGCGCAGCCGCAGACTATTCACTCGACGGTGGCTTTCTCGTCTCGAAGGCGCGAGCCGTGATCGGCAGACCCCTGACACCGCTGAGCTATGCCGGCGTTGCCAGGCGCACCACACGCCGGGTAATCCGCAGGACGTCGGTCTACGCGGCAACGCTGCCCGCGGGCTGCACGACCGTCCTCGTCGACGGAACCTCCCTATACCGGTGTGGCCCGACCTATTACCAAGCTGCAGGCGGACGCTATGTGGTCGTGAGGGTGGACTAATCGCTCGAAAGGCCACCGAGAAGCCGCCCGCTTCAAGCATCGGACGGGACGTTCATCGGAGGCTGGCCGCATACCGCTTGTTCCGAGAGAGCTTCATCCAATCCGACCGCCTTAGCAGACCCAAGATCTTTGGCAGATTCAGGAGCCGAAACCATGACCGAAACGAGAATAGAGCCCCAGCCACACAGGCACATTCGTACTGTGCCGGGCCTCTTGATCCTTGCGATATCCTTGCTCGTCCCGGGACACTACGCCCAGGCAGAGGAAGACGATGCCAAGGCCATCCTCGAGGAGATGTCTACCTATGTCAGTAAGTTACAGACCATCGAGCTCACATTCGACAGCTCCATCGAGGTCATCACGCCGCAGCTGGAGAAGATCCAGTTCACCAATTCGGGCGATCTCCTTGTGAACCGCCCAGACAAGCTGCGCGCGCATCGAGTAGGTGGCTATGCGAATGTGGAGCTGGTATCCGACGGAAAGACCCTCAGTATTTTCGGCAAGAACATCAACGCCTATGCACAGAGCCCGGCTCCGCGCACACTGGACGAGCTGATCGAGTCCATCCGGGCTCGTCAGGGCGTTGCGCTGCCAGGCGCCGACCTGCTCCTGTCGAATCCCTATACGGCCCTCATAGCCGGGGTATTGGAGGCCAAGCACATCGGCCGTGGCGTCATCGACGGTGTCGAATGTGAGCATCTGGCCTTCCGTAACTTCGATACCGACTGGCAGCTCTGGGTAGAGGTCGGGGACAAGCCGATCCCGCGCAAGCTGGTGATCACGAGCAAGACCATCAACGACGCTCCACAATACACGCTGCGTATCAAGAACTGGAAGACCGGCTTCGAGCCTCCTGCGGACGCCTTCTCCTTCGAACCGCCGGTGGGAGCACAAAAGATCAGCCCCGACGCCCTGATCGACATCGACGAGCTACCCCAGAGTGCGCCGGTGAGAGGGAAGCAATGATCCAATAATGTTCTCGAGTCAGGATACATCATGATCGATCGGCGAAAGGTGGACGTCAGCCCAGGTCGGATACATCGGGTGTACCTGTTCGCGCTGATGCTGGTGATCGGCCTTTTCCTCTTCCACACACTTCTTCTGTTCGAGGTCGCCGAGTCATTGATTCAGCTCAAGGCCTGGTTGGGCGAACACCTGGGGCCGCATAGGGTAGGCAGAACGATTGTCCTCACGAGCTTTGTCGTGCTCTTCATCGCCCACATCGCGGAAGCATCCACCTATGGACTGTTTCTTCGTTGGAACCGGCTCGTTCCCAGCTTTTCCGAGGGTCTCTATTTCGCGTCCGCGACCATCACCGCTCTGGGTTACGGTGACGTGGTCCTGCCGCCTCCCTGGCGGCAGCTGGGACCACTGGTTACGATCGCGGGATTGCTGAAGTTCGGTTGCTCGACCGCTTTCCTGTTCGTCATCATGCAAGCCGTTTGGGGATCGCAGTAGTAACTATTCGCACTGGTTTCCTCGGAATTGCGAGAGCAGCAATCTACTCGTAGCATCTTCGTAACATCTCTGAGATATCTTCGATCCAACCTCGAGATTCCCCGCTTCTAAGCTCGAGATTCCGGAGACCGAATAGGAACCGCCTTGCCCCTTCCACACACGTCGAGCCCCTCCCCGTCTCGCCATGCCCACGTAGAAGAGGGCAAGGTGCGCATTGCCCCAATAATCAGGCTACCGGGATTACTGGTCGATATGGATGTCGATCCCGCCCCACTGATGGCGGAGGTGGGCCTGGATCCGGCTATCTTCGAAGACCCCGAGAACTGCGTCGGCTTCGCGGATGCCGGCCGGCTACTCGCTCTGTGTGCAGAGCGTACAGACTGTCCTCACTTCGGCGTGCTTTTGGGACGGAATCTAGGGTTGGACGTGCTCGGGGCGGTAGGAGAGCTTGCAGGCAGCTCGCCCGACCTCGGTAGCGCCCTGCGGAACATCATTCTGTACCTGCATCTCCATGACCGTGGGGCCATTCCCTTCCTATCGGCGAGCAATGACTGCGCCATGCTCTCCTATGTGGTCTATCAGCCAGATATCCCCGGCACCGCGGTCATATACGACCTCACCATGGCGATTAGCTGCAACATTCTGAGGACCTTGGCCGGACCCAACTGGAAGGCCACACAAGTGCGTCTCTGCCGCCCTCCTCCCGCAGATACCGAGCCTTACCGAGAGTTTTTCCAAGCCCCCGTACATTTTCGCACCGAGCATTCCGAGCTGGTCTTCGCGACATCCTGGCTCGATTTTCCCCTCGGCGGGGCAAATGCGCTGGTGCATCAACGGATTATTGGGGTGATCGAGGCATTGGAGGCCCGCGGTGCCGGGAACTTGGCCACCCAGATCCGGAGAATGCTGCACCGACTGCTGATCGGTGGCGCCTGCCAAGCCGACACCTGCCTGGGACAGATCGCGAGCATGTTCGGGATCCACCAACGCACCATGAACCGGCGCCTGCGAGCCCAGGGTACAACCTTCAAGATCTTGATCGACGAGGCCCGCTATGATGTCGCCCGCAGGCTGCTGCGCGAAACCCGGATGCCGGTGGTGGAGGTGGCCGCCTCTTTGGATTACGCGGACTCTGCGGCCTTCAACCGGGCATTCCGCCGCTGGTCGGGGATGACGCCAACGGCTTGGCGTGACGAGCATCCGCCCCTGTGATCCACAGGCATGCCGGCATATCTGGCTGTCTCTGGACCATTCCATCAATAGGGTCCAATTTCGTGGAACCCTGACAGGGTACGCAAGTATTGGATACGACTCATCTGGAGGCTTCGATTCCATGTCGTCCCCAAGCGAAGGCAAGCTAGGCACCTTTTCCACCCTCTCGATAGGAATCGGAGGCATGGTCGGCGGGGGAATCTTCGCCGTGACCGGACTCACGGTGGAGGTGACCAAGGGCTCGGCGCCCATCGCTTTCTTGATCGCCGGGCTCGTGGCGCTGCTGACGAGCTACTCCTATCTGAGGCTGACCCTGCGCTACCCCGGAGAGGGCGGCACGGTCGCCTTCTTGAATCAAGCCTTCGGCGGCGGCCTCGTCACCGGGGCGGCGAGCATCCTGCTGCTGCTCAGCTACGTGGTCCTACTCGCCGTCTACGCCTATGCTTTCGGAAGCTACGGCGCCGCCTTCTTCCCCGAGCCGAGCAGGGATCTCTGGCTGCACGGACTCATCAGCGCCGTAATCGTCGGCCTCGTCTTCGTCAACATCTTCCGCGCCGGCCTCGTGATCCGCTCCGAGAACTTCTTCAACGGCGTCAAGATGCTGCTGCTGGGGGCCTTCGTCGTAGCCGGTCTAGTCACGCCAATGGAGTGGACCCGACTCGGTCCCGACCATTTCGTGACGCCACTCGGCCTGATCGCCGGGGCCATGCTCATCTTTCTGAACTATGAGGGATTCGAGCTCATCGCCAACGCCTCCAACAATATCGCCAATCCGCGACGCTCCTTGCCGATCGCTTACATCGGCGGTGTATTGATCGTCATCGTCCTCTATGTGCTGATCGCCATAGTCGTGGTCGGCCACCTCAGCTTCACACAGGTGGCCGAGGTCAGTGACACGGCCTTGTCCGCCGCCGCCCAAGCTACGATGGGCAGAGCCGGATACATCGCCATTGCCGTCGCGGCCTTGATGGCCACCAGCTCTGCAATCAACGCGACCTTTTTCGGCACGGGACGCCTCGCCTACATCATCGCGAAGGTCGGCGAGCTGCCCACCGAGCTCGAGCGCTCCTACCACGGTCAGCACTTCGAAGGGACACTGATCACAGCCGCGCTCGCCCTGGCCATCGCTAACTTCGTGCCCCTGGAGGCAATCGCCACCATGGGCAGCGCAGGCTTCCTGCTCCTATTCATGGCGGTCAACGTCGCCAACCTACGCCTCGCCCGGGAAACCGGCAGTCATGCATGGATATCCGCTTTGGCGGCTCTGAGCACGGCAGTCGCCTTGGTCGTGCTGTGCCTGGAGGTCGCGGAGAATCCCGCGACCCGACGTCATCTGTGGATCCTCGTGGGGATGATCGCGGTATCCTTCGTGATCGAGCTCGTCTACCGCGGCATCACGGGGCGCGCGATTCGTCTGATTCGGAAGAAGCACGCAAGCGGCAGGAAAAAAGCTTAGGCGATTACCCGTCAGAGCTTGGAAAATCCAGACTTTTATTCCCAAGAATGGTTTCGCGGACCGGAAAAGCGAAGTTTCAGGAAGTTTTTGGCTGGAAGAGAGTCGGTCCGGAAAAACGGACGTTTTCTCGAACCGACGGTGGGTGGAATCTCAGGGAATGCCTGCCGGAAACTGGCGGCGTTCCAAGCGTCACCTGATTGTCCTCTGTCGGCCAG
>CAYYHR010000285.1:0-4717 GCA_964471705.1 uncultured Chromatiaceae bacterium | reverse complement strand
TTCTCGCCCTCACCCGGGATGAACGCGGCGAGGGTTGGGGGCGTCTTCTGGAATTTGAAGATAGAGACGGTGCAACACACCGCTGGGCTGCTCCGTGCATCCTGCTCTCCGGTTCGGGTGAGGCCCTGCGGACCGAGCTCCAACGGTTAGGTTTGCGGGTCACGACGAGCCCAGAGGGACGGCGACGTCTGCTCGACTATGTGCAGGATTGCGTCCCTCAGGCTCGTGCCCGAAGTGTGACTCGGACCGGGTGGACAAATGGCGGTGTCTACGTGCTGCCCGATCGAACACTGGGCGAAGTGGCGGAGCCTGTCATCTTTCAATCCGAGACCACTGAGGCTCCGGCCTTTGGCACCCGCGCCACGCTGGACGATTGGAAGGCGCGAATCGGGGCGCTATGCGTCGGGAACTCCCGATTGCTCTTTGCCTGTTCCTGTGCCTTTGCTGCGCCGCTCCTGTACCTGGCGGGAGACGAATCGTCCGGATTTCATTTGAAGGGACTGAGCACGAACGCTTCCTCGAGCGGCAAGACGACGAGCCAGCGTGTTGCGGCCTCAATTATCGGCAGGCCCGAGTATGTTCAGAAATGGCGCGCAACGGATAACGCGCTGGAGGCCGTTGCCGAACAACACAATGATGCGCTTCTCATTCTGGACGAGCTGGCGCAGATCGAGCCGCGAGCGGCCGGTGAAGCAGCCTATCTCCTGGCAAACGGGGCGGGGAAAGCCCGGGCGGCCCGTACCGGGGATGCCCGCCCCGTGAAACGCTGGCGCCTGCTCTTCTTGTCCAGCGGCGAAATCGGGTTGGAGGAGCACATGGCCGCCGCCGGGAAGCGCTATCGCTCGGGACAAGCGGTCCGGATGATCGAGATTCCTGCGGACGCCGGCGCCGGGCTTGGCGTTTTCGAACAGCTGCATGGATACCAGGACGGGGCGGCCTTTGCGACCGCCCTAACCGACGCAGCGGCAGAATGCAACGGGACGCCCTTTGTCGCGTTCGTCGAGTTTGTGATTGCTGAGCGCACGGCTTTGCCGGGCAAAATCGGAGACTTTCGGAGTGCCTTCGTGACATCGGCCCTAAAGGGACTCGATAACCCCGTGGGGCAGGTCCGGCGCGTGGCCGCACGGTTCGGGCTCGTGGCCGTGGCCGGCGAGCTTGCGACGCTTGCCGGTGTTACCGGCTGGCCCTCAGGAGCGGCGAACGATGCTGCTCTGTCGTTGTTTCGCGCCTGGCTTGACGATCGCGGCGGCGCGGGCTCTGGTGAAGAGGCCGAACTGCTGGCCCAGGTCAGGCTCTTCTTCGCGCTACACGGCGAGTCGCGGTTTACCCGATGGGACCGGCCCCCGGAGCCTACTGCCGGCGATCGGAACCCACGGACGGCAAACCGCGCCGGATATGTTCGTCAGGTCGAGGACGATGGCATACCAACGCTCCGCTGGTACGTTTACCAGGAGGTATTCGAGCGCGAGATTGCGGCAGGTTTTGGGGCAAAGGAGGCGGCGGCGCTGCTGCTGCGTGAGGGACTTCTTATGCCGGGCTCAGAGGGCGGTCGGACCCGACCTACCCGGAAGGAGCGTTTACCGGGACACGCAAAGACGACACGGGTCTATGTCTTCATCGAGCCTGGCACCAATGACCGCGGGGAGGAGAGTGACGATGGATCTTGATGCTCTTGACGCGATCTTTCTTGGCAACGAGTCAACGCGCGACAAGGGCGAAGCCGAATCTGTCTGGCAACCAGCGGCAGCGCTTGGTGAGGACCCGGGACCAACTGCCGGAGGTGGTCCTGCCGACGTTGACAGCACCGATGTCCGCGGGAGGGCGCAGTGCCACTCGGAACACGCGGCGCTGCTTGAGCAGAAAGACGACACGATAACGACAGGAGACGAAGCGGAAGCGTCTTGCTTTCCCGCGCTTCCGGACCCTTGGATGGTAGGCGGCGGAAGCGAGCGGTTCCACGGCTTCGCCCGAGCCGAGCTGCTAACGCTTGCCCACCCGGACGAACGCTCAGCCATGGAAGCGAACGCGGACGTTCTCGAAGCCTTCGCCTTTGCTCTGCGCTTGGCTGAGATCCGAGCCCGCGGCGAGAGGCCGGCCCACTATACGCGCCCGGCTCACTGCACTTTCTGCGGTCCCGTGTGGTTGTTCCCGGGAGAAGCGAAACAGGTTCTTGGCTGCCCATGGTGCGAAAACACTGCGAACGGGCACCCGCTTCCGCGGCCCCCGGTCAGCTGCTCCGACTGTTGTCACTGGCGAACGGATGCCGTCAACCCGAGCGGGGCACTGGGCTCGTGTCTGGTCGAGGCCCCCGCGAGCAAACGCCCCGGCTCTCTATGGCCGCGTGGCGAAATCTACTGCGCGGTCTGGCGCCCGACAACCGAGGGAGAACTCCGATGATGTACACCAGCGTTTACGGGCGCCTCGGCAAGGACGCTCAAACGATCAAGACCAGCACCGGAAATCCGATGGCGGCGGCAAACTTGGCGGTCGACGTGGGCGGGCGCGACAAGGAGGCGACTCTTTGGGTTCGTGTCGTTGCGTTTGGCAAGTTGGCGGAGCTTCTAGCCGAGCATCGGAAGGCCGACATGCTAGCCGCTTCCGGGCGCTTGGAGCTATCGCACTGGACGGGCGAAGACGGAACGGAGCGGGATTCCTGGCAGCTGATCGCCGACAGTCTGCATTCGTCCCGCACCGTTCGCCCGGGTCGGAAACGGCGGAGCAAGGAACAGGACGCTGCCGGGGGCGGAGTGGATTCGAGCCGAACGCGGGCGCCGGGCAACGGAGAGCCGCCATTCAACGACACGCTGGATTTCTAGCTTCCGGAGTTCCAACAGACGAGCTTCACGGAGCTAGATTGCCTCCTGGATTCGATCTAGAGAACGGAGATGGAGAAATGACCGACACAATTTGTCACCCCGAACACACCCCGAGCCAACTGCTCAGGGCCCATGCCCTTCCAAGACTGTTCTATGCCCAGGAAACCATCGGGAAATACGTGCAGGCGACAATCAAAGATCTGGAAGCCGCACAGGCATATCTGAAAGAGGAGATTTGACGATGAGCGAAATTCCAAACACGAACGATGCAGACACGGGCAGGGGTATCGCAGTCGATTGTTACTTGGAGCTGACCGATGGAGAGAAGCCGGACGCTGTTGCCGTGAGCTATGCGAATGCTCTGGCTGACTGCATCGAAGCATGCCTATCCGGATGATGCACAAGGTGGCGGAGCATTCTGTCGCTATCCCCCTCGCGGGTGCTGGTATGTGCCCTGGTACAGTCCTACGTAAGTCGGTGCTGCTGTGCACGCGGCGATCTTCAGCACGCTGTCGAAAGCGACCATCGGCCAGAACCGCCGGTTGAACCGGAACACGAACTCATTGAGATAGCCCTGGAGGTGCTTCGAACTGACTCCGTGGTGCGTACCCAGGAGCCACGCATCGAGATTTCCGAAGACGAGATGAATCATCGGTAGATGCTGGTCTGTCTTGGCCTGATCACCCTGAATCGACACGGCTATGTGCCTATATGTAGCGGCCCACAATCATAAATCGCCGGGCCCGCAAACAAGGCCCTTTTCGGGACCACATTAACTGCAACTATCCGATGTCCTGGGCCCACAATATCTGCAACTGGGCCCACATTAGTTGCAACAAGCCTGCAAACAGCAGCCAGGACCCACATTATCTGCAACCAGGCCAATTTCTTGACTTAGGGGGAATCCATGTTTCTCTGCTACTGATACGGCATGCTTATGCGGACGCAAGGGCTGCCCCCAACTTGTAGTTATGCCACAGCGATCGGAGGTGTGCGGTGCCCGTAGTCGTCTCTCTCCAAGATGTCGTGACCGCCATGGATCTAATGAACCAGGAGTGGGAGTCGTTTCTCGATCCTCAGACGGGCGAGATCATCACCGTAACCGAGGACGACCTCAGAGCGCTCGAGGATCCAGAACCTGACCTCCTCCCCGACTGGCAACGCGAGCTACTACCAAGCATCCGGAAGGCCGTGGAATCTGACTCCTGTCTTCGTTTACCTACTTCCTTCGACATTCACGAATGGTCCATCATGGAACGGTTCTGCCGAACGGTGAACGAGCCATCCGCACACGATGAACTCGTCGATGCCATCCATGGAAGGGGAGCGTTTCGCGCCTTCCGCGGTGCTCTTGAGCGATTGGACCTGCGTGATCAGTGGCAAGCCTATCGCGACAACCAGCTGGAGCAGATTGCGCGGGATTGGCTGGAGTCGAATCGGATTCCCTACATGTAAGGGCCCGATGTTTGCGGGTCGCAACCCCTACACAGCGCATCCACCTCTCGATCCGCACGGCGAAATTTTCTTTGAGGTGCGCCTCGTGTTGGTGTAACAACGGGCGGAAAGGAATCTGCTCCGCCTCGTGCAGAGAGGAAACGTACATGAACCCTTCCCTGTAGGGGCCCGCAATCATAATCCGCCCGGCCCGCAAACAGCGGCCCGGACCCACATTAACTGCAACCAAGCCAGCTGCTCTCCCCGAACTCCGCGACCCCAGCCCCCTCACCGGCCTGGGTTAGAAGAATTGGGATGAGGAAGTTGTCCGCCGGCTCTGGTTTTCCGAAGAAACCTTCTCTAAAATCACCACAGCTGCCATCAGCAGCACACAGCCCTTGAGCGTCCAAAGTAAGCGATGGCTGGTTCCACCAGCACAGCGGCGGGGTAGCACCGACCTGGACGCT
>CAYYHR010000284.1:0-4719 GCA_964471705.1 uncultured Chromatiaceae bacterium | reverse complement strand
CGGGATCGAGCCGGCTGCGGTAGTAATGCCGGTCATAACGATGGGGCGCAGGCGCACGTCGGCGGCCTCCAGCAGTGCCGCGCGGAATTCGCGCCCCTGATCACGGAACTGATTGGCGAGCTCGACGATGAGAATCCCGTTCTTCGCCGACAGCCCCACCAGCATGATCAACCCGATCTCGCTGTAGATGTTCATGCTCTGGCCGCTGAGCCAAAGACCGAGCAGGGCACCGGCCATCGCCAGCGGCACCGTCAACATGATGACGAAGGGATGGATCCAGCTCTCGAACTGGGCCGCGAGCACCAGGAAGACGACGGCGACACCCAGCACGAAGACGAACAGGATGCCGGTGGTGCTGGCGCGAAAATCCCGGGACTGTCCCTTGTAGTCCACCTGGGCGCGATCCGGGAGATGGTCGCGTGCCAGGCCCTCCAGATAATCGAGGGCGTCACCCAGGACCAAACCATCGGCCAGGTTGGCCTCGATGGTGATGGCGCGCACGCGGTTGTAGCGGTTGAGGCTGCGCGAGTCGGCGACCTCGGTGATCTCGACCAGGTTGGCGAGCGGAATCAGCTGTCCGCTGCGATCGGAGCGGACATAGATGTTGTCGAGGGATGCGGGTGTGCGCTGGGCATCGCGCTCGCCCTCGAGAATCACGTCGTACTCCTCACCGGCGTCGATGTAGGTGGTCACCTTGCGTGACCCCAGCATAGTCTCGAGAGTACGGCCGATCACACCAACCGTCACCCCGAGGTCGGCGGCCCGGTCGTAATCGATGTCGACGCGCAGCTGGGGCTTGGTCTCCTTGTAATCCCATTCGATGCCGGTGAGTCCGGGATTTGATTCCTCGATGCGAGTGAGCAATATGTCCCGCCACCGGGCGAGCTCCTCGTAGGTGCCACCGCCGATGACGAATTGCACTGGTTTCTGGATACGCGCGCCGAATCCCTGGCGCATGACCGGGAAGGCATTGACCCCCGGGAGGTCACCGAGCTTGGCTCGGATCTCGTTGATGATCGGCCAGGCCGGGCGGCGCGACGCGAAATCATTCAGGACCATGATGACGATGCCGGAATTGAAGATCTGGGCGCCACTGAAGCTGCGCGGTGCACGGACCAGCACCCGGAGGGCTTCGCCGCTGTCGGAGTAGGGCATCAGGCGACGCTCGATCTCGTCCATGTACTCCTCCATGTAGGCATAGGAAGCACCCTCCGGTCCGTTGACCAATACGAAGAATGCCCCCCGGTCTTCCTTGGGCGCATACTCCTGCGGGATCTGTCGGTAGAGCCACAGGGCACCGCCCAGCGTGGCGGCGAGAAGCAGCACGACCAGCAGCTTGAAGCGCAGAAAGAAGCGCAGGGCCGAGCCATAACCCCGGCGGACCTTTTGAAAGGTCCAGTCGACACCCTTGCTGAGGCGGGCGCGGCGGTGACCCTGCGGCAGGATCTTGGAGGCGAGCATGGCCGAGAGGGTCAGTGCCACGAAGGTCGAAAAGGAGACGGCGGCCGCCATGGTAAGGGCGAACTCCGAGAATAATCGCCCCACATCGCCCTCCAGGAAGGCGATGGGGACGAACACGGCGACGAGCACCACTGTCGTCGCCACCACCGCGAAGCCCACCTGTCGCGTGCCGCGATAGGCGGCCACCAGACGGCTCTCACCCAGCTCCTCCATGCGCCGGTGCACGTTCTCCAGGACTACGATGGAGTCGTCCACCACCAGACCGATCGCCAGCACCAGGGCCAGGAGGGTGAGGATGTTGACCGAGAAGCCGAGGATCCAGAGCACCAGGAAGGTGGCGATCAGGGAAACAGGCACGGTCACCGCCGGGACCAGCATGGCCCGCAGGCTGCCCAAGAACAGGAAGATGACGAGAACGACCAAGGCGATCGCCACGCCCAAGGTCTTGTAGACCTCCTTGATCGCGCCCTTGATGAAGACCGAGGTGTCGTAGCTCTGCTTGATCTGCATCCCCTCGGGTAGGGTGGGGTTCAAGCGTTCCATCTCCGCCTTGGCGGCTTCCGCCACCGAGATCGTATTGGCGGTGGACTGCTTGATGATCCCGAGTCCCACCATGGGCACGCCGTTGCCGCGGAAGAAGGTACGGTCCTCCTCGGTGCCGAGCTCCACACGTGCTACGTCCCCGAGGCGAACCAAGTAGCCGTCTTCGCCCTGCGCGATCACCAGGCGGGCGAATTGCTCGGGTGCACTGAATGCGCGCTCGACCCGGACGCTGAACTGGCGCGTTCGGGATTCCACGCTGCCCGCGGGCAGCTCCACGTTCTCGGCCCGGAGCGCGTTCTCCACGTCCGCAACCGTTAGACCGCGCGCGGCCAGCGCCTTGCGGTCGAGCCAGACTCGCATGGCAAAGGTCTGATTGCCGCCGACGCGCACCCTGGCGACACCGTCGAGGACGGAGAAACGATCCACGAGATAGCGGCGCGCGTAATCGGTGAGCTCCGGAACCGTCAGGCGGTCGCTCACCAGGTTGAGCCACATGATCACGTCTTCGTTGCTGTCGACCTTCTGGATGTCCGGCGGATCCGCCTCCACGGGGAGCTGGTCCATGATCCCGGAAACGCGGTCGCGCACGTCGTTGGCGGCACCGTCGATGTCGCGGTCGATGGAGAGCTCGATGGTTATCGCCGAGCGGCCGTCCTCGCTCACCGATTCGATGGTCTCGATCCCCTCGACACCCGAGACCCGGTCCTCGATGAGCTGGGTGATGCGCGTCTCCACCACATTGGCGGCGGCCCCGGGGTAGACGGTCTCGATGGAGACGATAGGCGGGTCGATGTCCGGATACTCGCGCAGCGGCAGGCGCTCGAAGGCGACCAGTCCGAAGGCGATCAGCAGCAGCGACAGGACGGATGCAAGGACCGGTCGCGTAATGGATGTATCGGAGAGAATCACCGGCCGGACTCCAGCATCTCCTGCAGGCTTCGGGTGCCGTCGGAAACGGCTCGAATCGCGATCTGTTGGCCGGGGCGGACCTTGTCGTTACCGTGGGTGATGACCTGGTCGCCGGCGGCCAGCCCAGCGACGATTTCCACCTCACCGGGTCGACGGGCGCCGATGCGGACCTGGCGCCGCTCGGCGATGTCTCCGTCGCCCACCCGCATCACGAAATGGTCCCGCCCCTGGTGCAGGAGCGCGGACTCAGGCACGACCAGGGCGTCGCGGGGATTTCGCAACAGCGAGACTTGCATCAGGATCCCGGGTTTGAGGGTGCGGTCGGGGTTGGGGAAGAGGGCCCGCACCTGAATCGAGCGCGTCACCGGATCGACCCGGCTGTCGATGCTGCGGATCTCGCCCTCGAAGCGACGGTTTCCGTAGGCCCGCGCCTCCGCGACGATACCCAGTCCGGGTCTGAGGTCGGGCAGGAAGACGCTCGGAACGGTGAAATCCAGCTTCATCAGGCTGTCGTCATCGAGCGTCGTGATCCGATCGCCCGGCTCGACAAGGGCTCCCGGACTGATGTTGCGCAGCCCGAGCACACCTGCGAAGGGTGCTTTTACCAGGCGATCGGCGAGCCGCGATTCGATGGCTACCAGCAGGGCGCGGGCGGTGTCCAAGTCGCGCTTGCGCTCGTCGAGAAGCGACTCGGAGGCGGAGCGCTGGGCGACCAGGGATTTTACGCGATCGTATTGGCGCTCCGCCTCGTCGACCCGCGCACGGGCCTCCTCGAGCAAGGCGTGCTCCTCGGCGCTCGTCATTTCCACCAAGACCTCGTCCGCGTCGACCCGCTGGCCGTCATCGAAGTGAATGGCCGACACTGTTTCCGTCACGTTGGCGGTTACGGAAACCGACTCGTTGGCCTTGAGCGTGCCCAGCGCCTCGACTCGATCCTCAAAACGGTCTACACGAGCCTCGGAGACGATTACCGCCACCGTCTCTGTCACGGGTGGTGAGGCGGCGTGGGCTATCGGGACGACCGCGAGAACGTAAAGAAGGAGAGCTTTGCAGAATCCCATGTCGACCGTCGCCATATTAAAGTCGCTAAAGTGCAGGTAGTACCTCGGAGCGCGAAATACGAGGTTACCCACTCGTCGAGGCAGGTAAGCGACCGATCGCCGTCGGTGGTACGTCGAGTCCCAGCTCAGGAACTTGCCGCGCCATATGGGTAGTGATCGTGTTGTATCCGACCGTGCTGCTCGATACCTTCAATACACGCTCCATGGCTTGAGAGCGGAACCCTGCAGCCGAGTCCCTATGATCGCGTTGCGAACACATCGGGCTACTCCGAATTCGGAGGCGATCTGAATCGACGTGCGGCGAAAGTCACGGTCTTCGGAATCGCGATAGACTCGGGTGTCAAGCGGCACGTACTGAGCCTGACGCAACAGCTTTTTCACGAATCAACCCCGGATATTGCTATTTGGGACCTGCTCGGTCGCACCATCACTGAACCTGTTCCAGCTGAGCCTTCGGTGTCCCGAGCGCTCATCATGGATCGATATTCCTGCATCGATCGGCTCAGGGGGCTAGTGATCACGCAGGAGTCATTGCACGTCAGGGTTGCGTAGCGTTGGTGCGACCGCGGGTGAGCGTCGCTCACCCGCGCGTGGCAATGGCAGAAGCGTCATGCTTTGTCCTCGTAGAGAACGAACGGCTCATGACGTACGGAGGAGGCGGCTACGGTCTCGGAATGGTTTGCCTCGGCGCTGGCCAGTGTGCGATTTTGCTGCCTCCATTGCAGACAGCTACCGAAGAACAGGA
>CAYYHR010000283.1:1311-4739 GCA_964471705.1 uncultured Chromatiaceae bacterium | reverse complement strand
AGCGCCACGTCGAGGGCGTACAGGATATGAAAATAGCGGTGCCGTCCGATCGGGGGACAAGGCCCGCCATAGCCGGTACGACCCCAGCTGTTGACGCCTTCCAGGGTACCTGCCGGCAGGTTCACCGGCGCAACGCCCTCGGAGAGCCCGCCGTCCGGCGGCAGGTTGTACAGGAGCCAATGGTCCCACACCATCTTCGGCGCCGCGGGATCCGGAGCATCCGGGTCGTCGACGATCAGTACCAGACTCACTGTCCCCTGCGGAAGGTCGTCCCAGGACAGGTCGGGCGACAGGTCTCCTCCCTCGCAGGTGAATCGGGGCGGAATCTCTCCGCCGTCTTCGAACGCGGTGGATGTCAGCCTGAAAGACATGGTTATTCTCCTCGTCTCGTGTTGCGGACAAAGCAGGTACCGAACGCTCGTCCTCGGCCCAATTATCGACTATGCGGCCGATCCGGGTGTGTCCCCATCCGCGCATGGGTCACGAATTCGGACTGTCCCGGGGGAGCTTCGGCTGTACGCGCGCATTTGAATCCTACCGCCATGGCGGTACACTTCCACCCTTTTTCACCCACCCATTTCCCGCGAGGCCTACGTCGTCGTGCTCAACCACGAGTTCCGCCAAATCAAGCGCCTACCACCCTATGTCTTCAACATCGTCAACCAGTTGAAGGCGGAGGCGCGAGCGCGTGGGGAGGACATCATCGATTTCGGAATGGGCAATCCGGACAAGCCCACACCCCGGCACATCGTGGACAAGCTGGTGGAGGTCGCGCAGCGCAAGGACACGCACCGCTATTCGGTCTCGCGCGGCATTCCGCGCCTGCGCCGTGCCATCTGCAACTGGTACCGCGACCGCTACGACGTAAGCCTGGACATGGACTCCCAGGCGATCGTGACCATCGGCTCCAAGGAGGGCCTGGCCCACCTCGCCCTGGCGACCATGGGGGCCGGAGACACGGTGCTGGTGCCCAACCCCGCCTATCCGATCCACCCCTACGGCTTCATCATCGCAGGCGCAGACGTGCGGCACGTGCCGATGATCCCGGGGGTGAGCTTCTTCAAGGAGCTGCGCAAGTCAATCCAGGATTCCTGGCCCAAGCCCAAGATGCTGGTCCTCAACTTCCCGAGCAATCCGACTACCCGTTGCGTGGACCTGGACTATTTCAAAGAGGTCGTCGCCATCGCCCGCGAGCACGGCATCTGGGTGGTCCACGACCTGGCGTACGCGGATATCGTCTTCGACGGCTACCAGGCCCCTTCGATCCTGCAGGTGCCGGGCGCCGACGAGATCGCCGTCGAGTCCTTTTCCCTGTCGAAGAGCTACAACATGCCGGGTTGGCGGATCGGCTTCATGTGCGGCAACCGGGAGCTGATCGCCGCCCTCGCGCGGATCAAATCCTACCTGGACTATGGTACCTTCACACCTATCCAGGTGGCGGCCATCGCCGCCCTGGAGGGACCGCAGGACTGCGTGAGCGAGATCCGCGACCGCTATCAGCGCCGCAGGGATGTTCTTTGCGAAGGACTCGACGCGGTGGGCTGGCCGGTGAAGAAGCCCAAGGCCACCATGTTCGTATGGGCGCCGATCCCCGAGCCCTACCGGGAGATAGGATCCTTGGAGTTCTCCAAGAAGCTTCTGAGCGAGGCCAAGGTCGCTGTCTCGCCGGGAATCGGCTTCGGGAAATACGGGGACGACCATGTGCGCTTCGGCCTGATCGAGAACGAGCATCGCACCCGCCAGGCGGTACGCGGGATTCGCGACATGCTGCGGCGCGACGGCCTCGGGCGTTGAGGAGAAACCGTCTCCGGCAGCAATCCCGAAGGCATTGGATTGTCCAAGTACTAGAGTAATCGGGAGAGACGCATGGAGCCGGTGAACATCGGTTTGTTGGGCATGGGCACCGTCGGCGGCGGCACGGTGATCGTTCTCGCGGAAAACGCCCGGGAGATCGCCCGCCGTGCCGGACGCGGGATCCGTATCGCCCATGCCGCGGCGCGCCAGTACGATCCGGAGCGCATCCGGGGACTGGACCGGATCGGGCGCATCTCGGACGACGCCTTCGCGGTGGTCCGCGACCCCGAGATCGACATCGTCGTCGAGCTCATCGGGGGCTACTCGCCCGCGAAGGAGCTGGTGCTCGCGGCCATCGAGAACGGCAAGCACGTGGTCACCGCCAACAAGGCGCTGATCGCCCTGCACGGCAACGAGATCTTCGCGGCCGCCCGCGAGCGCGGCGTCGTGGTCGCCTTCGAGGCCACGGTAGCCGGCGGCATACCCATCGTCAAGGCACTGCGCGAGGGGCTGGCTGCCAATCATATCGAATGGATCGCGGGCATCATCAACGGCACTGCAAACTACATTCTCACGGAAATGTGGGACAAGGGGCGGGATTTCGCCGCAGTCCTCACCGAGGCCCAGGCCCTGGGCTACGCGGAGGCGGATCCCGCCTTCGACGTGGAGGGCACCGACGCCGCCCACAAGCTAACGATCCTGGGCTCGCTGGCCTTCGGCATTCCGCTGCAGCTCGACAAGACCTACCAGGAAGGCATCTCGAGGATCGAGACGCAGGACGTGGTCTATGCTGGTGACCTGGGTTACCGCGTAAAGCACCTGGGCATCACCCGCAAGACGGACGAGGGCGTGGAGATGCGGGTACACCCCACGCTCATCCCCCACCGCCGGCTGATCGCCAACGTGAACGGGGTGATGAACGCGGTCCTCGTCAAGGGCGATGCAGTAGGTCCCACCCTTTACTACGGGGCTGGAGCCGGGGCCATGCCCACCGCATCCGCGGTGGTGGCCGACCTGGTGGACGTCACCCGCACCCTCACCGCCGATCCAAACAACCGGGTCCCCCATCTCGCCTTCCAGCCCGACGAGCTCTCGGATATGCCGGTGGTGTCCATGGATCGGGTCGAGACCTCCTATTACCTGCGGATCACCGCCCTCGACCAGCCCGGCGTCATGGCCCGCATAGCCGGCATCTTGGGAGAGGAAGGCATCAGCATCGAGGCAATCCACCAGAAGGAGCCCCAGGAGGGAGACACCCATGTGCCGCTCGTCATGCTCAGCCACCTGGTACGCGAGGGCCAGATGAATCGGGCCATTGCCCGAATCGAGGCCCTGGATTCCGTCAAGGGAGAAGTAGTACGGATCCGCGTGGAGCAGTTGGCGGGCTGAAGGTCTTTGCCGGATCTATGAGCAAAGCAGTCGATCCCGGTCAGTCGGGTTAGAATCGAACCATCACCCCCGGTCCGCTGCGCTTTCACTCGATCGCCTATGCTCCCATTCAGCCTGACCAGCTTCCTCAAGTACCTGATCGGTGTCCTCTTCATCCAGGGCGTCACCGTCCTGCTGGTGGTCACCGCCTACCGGACCAACCTGAAAGAAACGGGTGTGCTGTTTCTTCTGCTCAATCTCGCCGT
>CAYYHR010000283.1:0-1211 GCA_964471705.1 uncultured Chromatiaceae bacterium | reverse complement strand
GAGGCCGCCACCGCGGCCGTCGCCGCTCGCGGCGGAAACGTCCTGATGCCACCGGTCGACATCCTGGACGCAGGGCGCATGTCGATCATCCAGGACCCGACCGGCGCCGTGCTGGGGCTCTGGCAGCCGCGCCGGAATCCAGGCTCCCAGCTTTGGAATCAGCCGGGGGCCGTCTGCTGGAACGAGCTCCTCACCCGGGATCCGGACCGGGCCGAGCGCTTCTTCGGCGACGTCTTCGGCTGGACGACCCGGAGCAGCCAAAGCCTCGCGGACGGGGAATACAGCCTCCTGCTCAACCGCGGAGAGCAGATCGGCGGACTGCTCCGGATCCAGCCCGAATGGGGCGACATGCCCCCCAACTGGACGGTCTATTTCGGTGTCGACGACTGCGACCGAGTCGTCACCGAGGCGCAGCAGCGTGGCGGCAATCTCCTGTTTCCAGCCATGGAGATCCCGAACGTTGGCCGCTTCGCCTACCTGCAGGACTCCCAGGGAGCAGTATTCGCGGTAATTCAGCGCCCGGAACAGGGCTAGATCCGGCTGCGGGAGCACCCGGGAAGGATTCCCAGGTCCGCCAACCCATGGACCAATGGCGAGGGGCTTTCCAAGGGTCGGGGCCTCTTGCGCAAGGTCTTCCTGACCGACATCCAAGCGTTGTGCGAGTAGCCCGCACAAGTCAAGGCCCTCAACACTCTGCGACCATTCCAGCGCGATCGCCTCATCTACCGTTAAGAGCAGATCGACCAGGGACTTGCCGAGGCCGATGCGCTTTGTTCTGATACCAAGGCGGCGAAGAAGACCGAGCTAGAATGGCACGGCGAGGGAGGAACGTTTTCCACCCGACGGCTGACGCTGGCGCGGCTGTAGGATGGCGACACCTGGGGCTGGTTAAAGGTACTGCTGGCGGCAATGACGCGGGTTAAGTAAGCGCATCCATGCACAACCGATCACATACTGACCTCCGGCTACCAGGAGCGTCCCTATCAGCCCACAACCGGTCGAGATCTCATCCCAAGGACCGTGGTGGTTGCGCGCACGCTGCCCTGATCCCAAGAGATGCTTCATATCGCTATTGGCCTACTGCCCCCCCGGAAGCACCCGCCGCGCCAGCGGATCCATGTCGTGTCGCAGACGGGGAAATCGAGGATGTCCGCAGTCGACCCCTATGTAAAGTTGCCATCTATGTAAAGCATGGCACGGCTGTCCTCGCA
>CAYYHR010000282.1:0-4751 GCA_964471705.1 uncultured Chromatiaceae bacterium | reverse complement strand
CTGGTGCTGAAATTGGGATCGCCGTAAATTCCCCGAAATCAGGTCATCTGAGCTTCGGCTTGGGCTGTGCGCTGCGCTGGTAGGCCGGTGGCTCGCTCTGATTGAGGTACTTCTTGACGGTATTGCGCGTGAGCCTCAGTTCGCGCGCAATCCCGCTGATCGTCTCGCCGTGGACCAGGTGACGACGGCGGATCTTGGCAACGGTTTCCATGCAGAACACCCCAGGTTCCTCCGGCAAAAACACCGGAGGGTGACAGACTCTAGGGGGTGGTCAATTTTGGACGCTGTTTCCCCCCTAAACCTGGTCAGTTTTGCACGCTGATTTACACAACTTCACCCCGAGCGGGCCGAATCAGGTTTGGACCTCAGATATCACCTATCTTTGGACCGATGAAGGCTGGCTGTATCTGGCGATCGTGCTCAATCTGTTCAACCGCGAAGTGGTGGGCTGGTCGCTCAAGGCACGGATGAGCGCCGATCTCGTTATCGATGCGCTGATCATGGCTTGGTTTCGACGCAAGCCGATGCCAGAGCTGATGCATCATTCCGATCGGGGAAGCCAGTACGCCAGTCACGCCTTCCAAGAGAAGCTGGCCGAGTACGGCATGCTCTGCTCGATGAGCCGCAAAGGCAACTGCTGGGACAATGCCCCAACCGAAAGCTGGTTCAACAGCTTCAAGAACGAACGGATCTTCGGCGAACGCTTCGCCAGCCGGAAGGCGATGAAGGCCACCGCCTTTGAGTACATCGAGGTGTTTTACAACCGTACGCGGTTGCACTCCACCCTCGGCTACACCTCACCCGTACAGTTCCTGAAAGACTGGAGCGAAGCCCAGCAGGAGGATCATCTGGTAGCATGAGCACACTCCCTTGGAAGACGAAAAACCGAGGGAACCTCACCTTTGGCGGACGCCCAGGGTTGGGCGCCCATCGAGCGCTGGCGACCCTCAACGAGGTGATCGCCGGTGGCAAGGTGGGATGGGTGCTGGAGGCGGATTTGAAGAACTTCTTTGGGCCGCAGTCGAAAGGGTTACGTTGCGTGGGAAGTTTTCCACCGGATCAAGTCGCGTTATCCGTTGCAGCGACCGAAGCTGTACCTTCCCTATCCGAAGTTACAGGCAATCGCTGTGCTGTGAATCTTTCACGTTTCGAAGAGCGTAGTGCGGGAAATCCGCACGCTACGTTCTGTGGGAGCCGGAGGCGGGTGACCGCCTCCGGCGACCCGGTGAAGGAGACCGTGAGGTCTCCGACCTACCCGGTCCTTTTGGTTTCCGTTGCACTATATTCGGGAACGTGGCTGACGCGCGTTTCGCCGATGCCGTCCAGCATAGCCGCTCGACGTCATCACACCGAACATAGCGCCCGCCCGCTGCGACTTTCGGCTGCTGTTGCAGAGCGTCCGATTTGGAGAAAAATATGCAAATCATCATCCTTGGAATGCACCGTTCCGGCACATCTGCCGTTACGCGTCTCGTCAATATGATGGGCGCATATTTCGGCCCGGAAGGGTCTTCCACCGGAGCTAACGAAGAAAACCCAAAAGGATTTTGGGAACGCCGCGACGTCCGTAACCTCAATGACGCCTTGCTGAGCTCAGCAAACGCCGATTGGGACCGACTGGCCGAATTTCATATCGACGCGATCCCCGATGCAGCTCGCGCGGAATTCACCGATCAAGCAAAGCGCCTGCTGCTAGATTTCGATGCGCACCGTCCGTGGTTGTTGAAGGAGCCTCGACTTTGCATCCTGCTACCGATCTGGCTGGAATTGCTCGAGGCCCCCATCATCGTTCATTGCTTGCGCCGGCCGATGGAGATTGCACTATCGCTGAAGAAGCGCAACGGCTTTCCGTTGCACGCCGGGCTGGCATTGTGGGAGCGCTACACGGTTGATGCGCTACGCTTCTCCGCCGGTATTCCATCCGTCCCCGTTCGGCACGACCGGCTGATCTGCGATCCAGTCGCGACCACGACCGAGCTCTTCAACGGCCTACAGGCCCTGGGGACGACCGGACTGAGAATGCCGGCGGAGCGGGAAATCCGCGCCTTTATCGACCCGTCCTTGTACCGCGCACGCAGCGATGCTGATACGCAAGACCAATTCCTACCGCCACCCCAAGCAGAGCTGCAACGAAGGCTTGAGCACGATTTTCTATGCCTGTTAGGGGATGCCGCCAGTCTTACCTCATCATTCGACTCGCAACGTGGTCTCGAAGAGCTCGAAGAGCTTGCTCGAATGCAGGGTCTACTAAAGACGGCACGGGCGGCAGAAGCGACCGCTAAGCGACAGTTGGCCGACAGCCGCCGGGACCTCGCCATCGTGCGCGCCGAAGCCAATCGCGCCCAGCACAAGAGCGCTCGCGATCAGGAGCGGCTGACGAAGCAGCGCGACGAGGTGAAACAGTGGCTGCTTAACGAAAAGCAAACGCTGAGTCGACTACGCACACAAGTTCGCAAACGGGCGGCCAAGGGAAAATCCCTGGTCGATGCAACGCTCCACTCGTCACGATGGAAGGTCGGTAACACCTTGGTTGGCACCATGACGGGCGCCATGATTCGCAAACCGGCATTCGCTCTGGACAGCCTCCGACTGGTGTTGGAGGACCTGGATACGCTCGCACGCAACGCCAAGAGATCCGAGAACATGGTGAAAGCGAGCCCTATCCAGGACTCCGTATGCCCGACGCATAGCCTGCTGCGGCAAGTCGATGTCGTCGTCTGTGTGCACAACGCATTGAGCGACGTTCGACGATGCTTGCACTCCATCACCCATAACACACCACGACTTGGTCGGCTCATTATCATTGACGACGGCTCGGAGCCGGAAACCGCAGACTACGTGCGCGCCTTCGCATCGGAGCATGGCCGCTGCACTCTATTGCGCAATGCATCCGCTGTGGGCTACACCAAGGCGGCAAACCAGGGCATGAGTGCAAGTAAAGCGGAGCATGTCGTCCTGTTAAATTCCGACACCATCGTCTCGCGGGGCTGGATGGAGCGCATGGGGCGATGCTTCACGGCTAATACGTCAACGGGAATCGTCGGCCCCCTGTCCAATGCAGCGTCCTGGCAATCGGTCCCTGAGAGATTCGCCAGCGATGGTGACTGGGCCGTCAACCTGCTGCCCTCGGGCGTCTCTGTGCGCACCATGGCCAAGTTGATCGCATCCGTATCCAAGCTGCGCAGGCCACGGGTCCCGGTCGTCAATGGCTTCTGCTTCATGGTGTCGCGACGAGTGATCGACGCCATCGGACTATTCGACGAGGCTACATTTCCCCTGGGCTATGGCGAGGAAAACGACTACTGTATTCGCGCAGCAAAGGCGGGATTCCAGCTCACGATCGCCGACGATGCCTATGTCTATCACGCGAAATCCATGAGCTTTTCCCACGAGCGCAGGAGAGAGCTTGCTCGCATTGGATGCGCAGCACTCGACGAAAAATACGGCAGCGACGCGATCCAGCAGTTGTCGAAGCAGCTCAAGGAGTCGTCAGCCTTGGAGGAAGTCAGACAGGCTGTGTCGCAAAACCTAGCCGGCTTGGCTAGTCCTGATAGGCCTATAAGCCTATTGTACCTGCTACCGACGCGGCCGGGTGGCGGTGGGGTACACTCGGTTGTGCAAGAATCCTGCGGTCTGCGTGCGCTTGGGCTCGATGTGCAAATTGTCGTGCCAAGCGCGAGGCTGGAACAGTTTTTGGATGCCTACCCGTCGGTCCAGAGCGATATATTCACCAGCTACGAATCTGCCGAGGATCTCTCCCTGCTAAGCGCGGAGCGGGACGCAGTGGTGGCGACGGTATTCACCTCAGTTCGCCTGCTTGCGGAGATCGTTAACGAGCATCCCCACCTTCTTCCGGTCTACTACGTTCAAGATTACGAGCCCTGGATCTGCAAACCCGGCTCCCCGCAGGTCGCTGAAGCAGCAGCCTCGTACGATGCCATACCCGGGATGCTTCGCTTTGCAAAAACCGACTGGATCTGCGATATGGTAATAGAACGTCATCAAGTGCCTGTCCACAAGGTCACTGCTAGCCTTGACCATGCTGTCTACTTCCCTCCCACCAGCCCTGATGCCGAGGCCGCTGAACGGTCAGTTTGCGTCAGCGCAATGGTTCGTCCGAGAACGCCGCGACGCAGTGCTGCCATGACCATGCGTGTGTTGGCACAGCTGAAGCAGCGGTATGGCGACGCCGTGGAGATCGTTACCTTCGGTTGTTCTTCTGACGAGGCTGCAGATTTGCCCGCGGCATCTACATTCGAATACGACCATCGAGGCATCCTCCGTAGAGAAGGCGTTGCCGATGTGCTTCGCCGCAGCGACATATTTATCGACCTTTCCACTTACCAGGCCTTTGGCCGCACGGCTCTGGAAGCCATGGCATGTCGCACAGCGGTTCTAGTGCCGTCCCGCGGAGGGACCAGCGAGTATGCGAAGGATCGGGTGAACGCCAGGGTCGTTGATACCCAATCCGAGCAGGAGGTTCTGACGGCCTGCGCCGAGCTCATCGAAGACCGATCCCAGATACGAAACCTGTCTGCGAACGCGGTCTCTACGGCCTCAGGGTATACTGTCGAGGCGGCTAGTCGTTCAGTCGCCGCTCTTATTCAATCCGCCCTCTCTATCGCCGACGTCATTCCCGGCGACAACGCGGAGAATAACTCCTGACTGGAAAATGGGGTCCGGCAAATGGGCTCAGCCCCCGAGATACCCACAGAATATCAATATGTATAACATATAGTTATAATAGTTTT
>CAYYHR010000281.1:0-4761 GCA_964471705.1 uncultured Chromatiaceae bacterium | reverse complement strand
TTCGCGGCCGCCGCTTCACAGAGGGGGATTCACCATGGCTTCTGATACGTTCCGGACCACCGAAGGTCGTGGCCGGCTCTTCGAGAGCCTGCTCGATACGATCGGCGACACGCCGAGCATCCGCATCAACAACCTGGCACCGGAGCATGTGCGGCTCTACGCAAAGGCGGAATTTTTCAACCCAATCGGCTCGGTCAAGGACCGGCTCGCCGTCAGCATCATCGAGGAGGCCGAGCGCAGCGGCGCGCTCCAGCCGGGACAGACCGTGGTCGAGGCGACCAGCGGCAACACCGGCATCGGCCTGGCAATGGTCTGTGCGGCCAAGGGTTATCCGCTCGTGATCACCATGGCAGAGAGCTTCTCGATCGAGCGGCGCAAGCTGATGCGGTTCCTCGGCGCCAAGGTCGTGCTGACGCCGCGCGCCGAGAAGGGCTTCGGCATGTACTGGAAGGCCGTCGAGCTGGCCGAGGCGAACGGCTGGTTTCTCGCCCACCAGTTCGAGACCGAGGCCAACGCCCTGATCCACGAAAACACGACCGCCCGCGAGATACTTGCTGATTTCGAGGACATGCGTCTCGACTACTTCGTCACCGGCTATGGAACCGGCGGCACCATGACCGGCGTCGGACGCGTCCTGCGCCGGGAGCGCCCGGAGACGAAGATCATCCTGAGCGAGCCCGCCAACGCACAGCTCGTGGGCAGCGGCCATGCGCAGGAGCGGGCCGCCGACGGCTCGCCCGCGGTCAGCCATCCCGCGTTCGAGCCCCATCCGATCCAGGGCTGGACCCCCGATTTCATCCCGTTGATTCTGCAGGAAGCGATCGACAAGGGCTATTTCGACGAGCTGATCCCCGTCCCCGGGTCCGTCGGCATCGAATGGTCACGCAAACTGGCCCAGCGGGAAGGTATCTTCACCGGTGTGTCCGGGGGCTCTACGTTCGCCGTTGCCATGCAGGTCGCCGAGCGCGCCGACCCGGGGTCCACTATCCTGTGCATGCTCCCCGACACCGGCGAGCGCTACCTTTCCTCGCCGCTCTTCGAGGGCATCGTGGAGGAGATGACCGTCGAGGAGATCGCGCTGTCCCGGTCCACACCCGGCTTCCAAATGCCGGCGAGCTGACTGGCTCGTCCCCGCTCACCCCTGGCTGACCTTTCGCGACGAGCGATTGCACCGCCTTGGCCTGGATACAGATCTCATTCCTCATCGACCGGGATCAGGTGCCCCTGATCGAGGCCGCCATGATCAGCGCCGGCGCCATGGCGGTCACCCTCGGGGACGCGGGCGACGAGCCCCAGCTCGAGCCGCCTCCGGGAGCGACACCCCTTTGGACCCAGGTGAGGCTGACCGCCCTGTTTCCGGACGACCCCGAGGCTCACCCGAAGCTTCGGGAGCTCTCCCTATCTCTCGCTGCCCGATCGGGCACCGAGCCGCATCTCGAACGGATGGAAGATCAGGTGTGGGAGCGGGTGTGGATGGACGATCTGGCACCCCTGCGCTTCGGCGAGCGGCTCTGGGTGGCTCCGCGAGGTCAATCGGTACCGGCCCCGGGCTCCGTCGTCGTCGAGCTCGATCCCGGGCTCGCCTTCGGCACCGGCCACCACCCCACCACAGCCCTGTGCCTGCGCTGGCTCGACAGTGCCGATCTCCAAGGGAAGAGCATCATCGACTATGGTTGCGGCTCCGGGATCCTGGCCATCGCCGCCCTGCGGCTCGGCGCGGCCAGCGTGGTGGCCGTGGACCATGACCCGCAGGCCCTGGAGGCGACCCGCGCCAACGCGGAGCAGAACGCCGTCGCCGGTCGGCTCCTCGCCTGCCTGCCCGAGCAGATGCCGGACGAGCCGTCCGATCTCCTGGTCGCGAACATCCTGGCCGGACCACTGGTCGAGCTGGCACCACGCCTGGCGGAGCTGACTCGCCCCGGAGGTTCCATCGCCCTGTCCGGCATTCTCAGCGCCCAGACCGCGCAGATCCAAGATGCCTATGAGCCCTGGCTCGAGCTGAGCGAGCCCCAGACAGAGGACGACTGGGTACTGCTGAGCGGGCGCCGCAGGACGCAGCCCTGACCTTCTTATGCGGGAGACGCCCCAGCAGCGAGGCCGCCACTCGGAAACTGCGAGCACACCCGAGTAACGAAGGGCTCGCCGATCCGGACGCGTGGGCCCTCATTCGCGCTCGCTCACCCCGGCCTCGGCAAAGGTCGCCATCTCGTTGTGTAGCGCACAGGCCATCCTCAAGAGCGGCACCGCCACCGCGGCACCGCTACCCTCCCCCAACCGCAGGCCCAGACTGAGCAGGGGTTTGGCATCCAGCACCGCCAGCAGACGGGCGTGCCCCGGCTCGGCCGAGGCGTGCGCATAAATGAGCCAGGTAGCCGTGCCGGGACAGATCCGCTCCGCCGCCAGGGCAGCGGCGGTGCTGATGAAGCCGTCGATCAGCACCGGCATGCCCATCTTGGCACAGGCGAGATAGGCACCGGTCAGCGCGGCGATCTCGAAGCCGCCCAGACGAGCGAGTGCTTCGCGGGCCTCTCGACCTTGGAGCTCGCCCCCTCGCCTTCCTCCGCCATCTGGCGCTGCAGTGCCCGAAACGACTCTCCCAGCTCCCCGGGCTGGGGCGTAGCCATGCCGTTCCAACGCTCTGGCAATCACGGCGGCCTTGTGTGCCACACCCCCCGGGTCGAGACCGGTGCCGGGCCCGGCCAAGTGCTCCGGCGCTTCGCCCAACAGGGCGCAGGACAAGGCTGCAGCGCTGGTGCTGTTGCCGATCCCCATCTCGCCGCCGATGTACAGGCGAGCTCCGGCCAGCCGTGCTCGCTCCGCACTCTGGCGGCCCGCGTTGATGGCCCGGACACATTGCTCCGAGCTCATCGCGGGCTCCAGGGCAAAGTTGGCGGTTCCGGGACCGAGGGTCAAATGGGCGACCCCCGTCAGACCAGATAGGTCCGCCACTGTGCCCAGGTCGATGACCTCCAGCCGGGCACCCAGGGAGCGGGCCGCGACGCAGATCGCCGCCCCACCGCGGGCGAAGTTCTTCACCATCTCCCCGGTTACGGACTGCGGGAAGGCCGAGACGCCTTCGGCCGCAACGCCGTGATCGCCAGCGAACACGGCAATCCAGACCGGATCCACCGTCGGCAGCACCTGACCTTGCATCGCGGCCAGGCGAATCGCCACGGATTCGAGTCTGCCCAAGGCGCCCGGCGGCTTGGTCAGCTGGGCCTGGCGGGCGGTCGCGGCGGCTCGCGCCGACTCGTCGAGGACATGGGGGGGGCTGGCGAGCCAATCGAAATTCATGTGGGATCTCCAAGGATGATGTGCAGCAGGCGCTCGGTATCCAGATGCGCCTCGACGGCGTCGGCCAACCGCTCGATGGCGGCCTCGCGCAGGGCACCCATGTCCGGCGCGGCGACGCCTTCCGCGAGGCCCGCCCAGGCGAGCAGGGCCGCAGCGGCGGCGGGTTGATCGAACAGGCCGTGCAGGTAGGTGCCGGCGACTTTGCCGTCCGGCGCCAGGGCTCCGTCACCGCACTTGCCCAGCTCCACGAGCGGGCGTTGCAGCGCTGCGCCCCTGCTGACGCCGGCATGGATCTCGTAACCGGTCACGGGGGCATCGGCGAAGGCCAAGTGCCCGGTGACATTACGAAGCTGCTTCTCCGGTGCCAGGGTCGTGCTCATCTCCAGCCAGCCCAGACCCGGGCTCGATCCGGGCTCGCCCTCGATGCCGAGCGGGTCCTCGATGGTGTGCCCCAGCATCTGGAACCCGCCGCAGATGCCCAGCAGCCTGCCGCCGTAGCGCAGATGCCGGGCCAGGTAGGCCGGCCAGCCGGCCCCGCAGAGGGCCGCCAGGTCGGCTCGCACCGACTTGGAGCCGGGCAGGATGATCAGGTCGGCGGGCGGCGGCTCCTGATCCAGACGCACGAAGCGGAAATCGACCCGGGGATGCCGGCGCAGGGTGTCGAAGTCCGTGTGGTTGGAGATGCGCCGCAGCACGGGTACCAGGACGCGCAGCTGTCCTCGGGTGGGATTGCCCTGAGACCAATCACGTATGGAATCCTCCGCCTCCAGGTCGAGCCCCTGCAGATAGGGCAGTACCCCAAGCACCGGCTTGCCGGTCTCGCCCTCCAGCCAATCGAGCCCCGGTTGCAGCAAGCTGATGTCGCCGCGAAAGCGGTTGATGACGAAGCCCCTCACCCGTTCCCGCTCGGATGCCGACAACAGCGCCAAGGTACCGACGAGATGGGCGAAGACGCCGCCCCGGTCGATGTCGGCGATCAGGATCACCGGGCAATCGACGGCCTCGGCAAAACCCATATTGGCGATATCCTGGGCACGCAGGTTGATCTCGGCCGGACTGCCGGCACCCTCGATCAGAACGGCGTCGAAGCGTGCGCCCAGACGTGAATAGGACTCGAGAACCGCCTCGCGCACCACGGACTTGTAGTCATGGTAGGCGGCCGCCCCCAAATGGGCGACGGCGCGACCCTGGACGATGACCTGGGACCCCGTGTCACTCTCCGGCTTGAGCAGAACCGGGTTCATATCGGTGATGGGCTCCAGTCCGCAGGCCGCCGCCTGGACCGCCTGGGCACGGCCGATCTCGCCGCCGTCCGCCGTCACGGCGCTGTTGAGGCCCATGTTCTGCGGCTTGAAGGGCGCCACCGCCAGACCGCGGCGCTTCAGCCAGCGGCAAAGCCCCGTCACCAGGGCACTCTTGCCGGCATCCGAGGTGCAGCCCTGGACCATGAGGGCGCGTGACCTCATG
>CAYYHR010000280.1:0-4800 GCA_964471705.1 uncultured Chromatiaceae bacterium | reverse complement strand
TGCAGCTTGGTTTGCTAGTCAATTTCGGCCACTACCCGAAGATCGAGCACGAACGCTTCGTGAGCCAGCACCTTTCGCGTGTTTCGCGTATTTCGTAGTTTCAGTGAACTAATTACATTAATTGAAGGCCGCACCCGCCTAGTCAATCAGACGCGGCCAGCTCGGACAAGAGCCTGACAGACCCGTCCGCAAGCTCCCTCGTTACGGTCATCGATTCCCTTTCCTCGATGGCCAGGCCGAATGTCTCCGTAAGCTCACCGAGAAAGCCCCCTGCTTGCACCTTCAGCTCGTCGGCCTCCTTCGAGAGATCGCCGCCCTCCCCTTCAACCTCTCTGATCAACACTCGGACGGTGTGCTCCTTGCTGTCATCCAGCTTCACATACAGCTCCAGGACGCCCTTTGCGCGCGAAGTACCCGTCGCACCTGGGGAAGACCCCGCCGACGTCAGCGAATTGATGAAGAGGGCGAACGCGGCCGTCTCGATCGCCCCCCTGTGGCCGGCAATCCATTCCTCGCAGGCATCCCGCGTCACGGCGGTTTCGTTCCAGAAGCCATCGACCGAATAGCCGACCTCGGAAAACCGTCTGATCAGAAAGTCGTTGTCCAGAAACGAGAGGAGTGCACCGCCTTTCGGGCCTTGGTGTTTGTCGAGAAGCGCCTGGTAAATCGCCTGGAAGGCCGATTTCTGATCGATGGGAGTGAGGCGGGCGGTGTCGAAGATGAACCTTTGGTACGCATCCTCCGTGAGCTGCTGCCTCGGCAACCTGGAGCCCAACAATCGGAGAAAGGCGCGCTGGGATTCACTGAGCCGATTGACCGACTCCGGAATCTCCATCTGCAGCTCCAGACGATCTTCCTCGGAGGCGAAGTTGTCCAGCCAATAGCGCGCCGACTTGATTCGCTTGCCCAGGCTCTCCTTGTCCGCCGTGGTCAATTCATTTGCCGTTCTTCGCCCGATCTCGCTCTCGATATCGATGTGGGGAAGCTGGAGCAGCGCCGTGAGCAGCTGGAAGCCGACCGGATGATAGGCCGTCGAACGAGGGTTGACCTCGATGGTTTGCAGTATCTTTTTCTGCTCATCCGTCGCCCGCCCCGACAGGCCGGCCTCGACCAGGCGATCATGCTCGTTGAAGAGCTTTACGAGATAGTCGAAATCCGTCGAGAAATTGACGGTCTTCCGGGGCGGCGTCCGGATCATGAGAAAGCGGAGGATCTCCGGGGGCAGCAGGTCGGCCATCTCTCGCGCGGAAGCCCCGACGCCCTTGGACGAGCTCATCTTGGCGCCGCTGACCAAGAAGAACTCGTAAGGGACGTTCAAGGGAGGGCGCTCACCGAAGATTCCGCGCAGACAAGCCCCCGCCACGTCTCTGGAGCCGCCCTTGGTGCAATGGTCCTTCCCCGCACCCTCGATCGTTATACCGAAGGTGTGCCACTTCGCGACCCACTCCAGCTTCCAGGGGAGCTTGCCGTTTCCGTCGAAGGGCGAGACCTTCCCGCGATGCCCGCAGCCAACGGCCCAGCTCACGAGATCGGGCCTGCACTCGTAGGTGACCTCCTTTCCGTCATAGTCCGTCACCTCGGTCGTGCCGATCTTGCCGCATTTCTCGCAGACGACCTGGAACGGCAGCCAGCTCGCTGGACGAATGGCGTTGCTGACCTCCGCATAGACCTTGCGAACGATATCGGCCTTGCTCAGGATGACGTCAATGGCCTCGTTGAACCGGCCGGAACGATACACGTCACGCATCCGATAGATCTCGGCCCCGACGCCCAGCTCGGCAAAAACATCCAGGAACTCGGAGATATAATGATCGGCGAGGTCGGTTCCGGAAGAATGCTCGGGGGCGGGGATGTTGCACAGGGGATGCCCCATGTAGTCCCGCATCCATGGCTGGGCATCCGCCGGCAATCCATCCAATGGATCGAAATCGTCGATTCCGTAGGAATAGGTTGCGTCCAGCTCCCGGGAAAGGAGCGCCCGGTAGATCGCGTCGTGGATCAAGACGCCCCGCAAGGAGCCGACGTGAACCCGTCCGGAAGGCGTCTTGGAGTCGTTGACGACCTGAGGGCCCGGCAACTTTTCCACCAGCTTCTCATTCCACATACTCGTCGATCCGCCGCGATTTCGTTCCGCAAGGGTAAACAAGAAATTATCGCCTTGGGCGCGCCGGGAGACAAGGCGGCTTGCCGGTTGCACAATCGCACACTTAAGGTGACTGTGATCGGAGCCCCCCCTCGCGAGCCCCGAGTCCAGGCCCGATCCCTCCAATGAATGGGGTCCCATCCGATGCCAGACGATCCCTCCACCTTCCGAAAAAAGCTCATCGAGCGCCTAGAGGACTTGGTGCGCGAGAAGTTTCCCACCGACCGCTTGGAGCCGGCCCTCGGCTTCGTGCGCCTCTATTACGCGCGGGTGCGCTCGGAGCTGCTGGAGAGCCACGAGCTGCTGGACCTCTATGGCGCAGCCCTGGCCCACCTGAGCCTCGCCCGGCGACGCCGTCCCGGCGAGGTACTGGTACGGGTCTACAACCCGAGCCTGGAAAGGCACGGCTGGGAGTGCACGCACACGGTGGTAGAGATCGTCGTCGAGGACATGCCCTTCCTCGTGGACTCGGCGCGCATGGCGGTGAATCGGCGCAACCTCCAGGTCCTGCGCATCATCCACCCGGTCATGTCCGTGCGGCGGGATGCCTCCGGCCTCCTGACCGCGGTCCCGAGCCCTGACGCCAGCACCCGACAAGCGGAGGATACCGGGAGCCGCCGCGAGGCGGTGATGCGCCTGGAGATCCTGCGCCAGACGGAGAGCCGAGTGCTGAAAGAGCTGCGGGAGGAGCTGCTCGACACCGTCGCAGACCTGAGGCGAGCCGTGGAGGATTGGCAGCCCATGCGCGAGGCCCTCGCCCGCGCCCTGGATGAGATCCGGGACCAGCCTCCACCGCTGGACCCCGAGGACATCGACGAGGCAGTCGCCTTTCTACACTGGCTGAAGGAAGAGCACTACACCTTCCTCGGCTACCGGGCCTACGACCTGGGTGAAGCCGAGGGAACGGAGAGCCTCACCGGGATTCCCGGCTCGGGCCTGGGCATCCTACGCGACGGATCGCCCCTCGGAGAGCCTGGGGGAGAGCCGGGCGGCGGGGAGTCCAAGGTCTGTGCCAGCCTCCCTCCCGAGCCGCGTGGGCAAAAGGGGAGGCCCGAGCTATTGCTCCTGACCAAGGCAAGCGCCAAGTCGAGGGTGCACCGGCCCGCCAACCTGGACATCGTGGGCGTCAAGCGCTTCGATGCCGCTGGAAAGGTGTGCGGCGAGCACCGCTTTCTGGGTCTCTACGGATCTCGTGCCTACAGCCGGCTCCCCCAGGAGATCCCCCTGCTCCGCCGCAAGGTCGACTACGTCATGGAGCAGGCGGAACTGGAGATGAACAGCCATTCGGGCAGGACCCTCTTGCATATCCTCGAGACCTATCCGCGCGACGAGCTCTTCCAGATCTCCCCGGAGGACCTCCAGCGCATCGCCATGGGCATCATGGAGCTCTCCGAGGAGCAGCGCCCCCGCCTCTTCATGCGCCGGGACCCGTACGAGCGCTTCTTCTCATGCCTGATCTACGCGCCCAGGGAGCGCTACGACACTCGGGTACGCGAGCGCATGCAGCGCATACTGATGGAGGCACTAGGCGCTACGGAGGTGGAGTTTACCGTCGACATCTCCGAATCCGTGCTGGCGCGCATCCTCTTCATCGTGCGCACCCCTCCCGGCGCCCTACCCGACTACGACCCCGGAGAGATCGAGACTCGGCTGGCGGAGTCCGTCCTGTCCTGGCCCGACGAGCTGCGGTTGTCCCTGCTCGACCACCTGGGGGAGGAGCTCGGCAGCGCCCTCTTCCTCGTCTATGGCGAGGCGTTCCCGCCCGGCTACCGCGACGACTTCCCGGCCCGTACCGCCGTGCATGACATCGAGCACCTGGAACGGCTGAGCGCCACCGACGAGCTGGGTATGAGCCTCTACGAGCCCCTGGAGTCCGCGCCGGGGCGGATCCGACTCAAGGTATTTCGCCTCGATCACACCCTGTCCCTCTCCCAGGTCGTACCCATCCTGGAGAACCTGGGGGTCCGGGTCGAGGACGAGCGTCCCTACCGGATCGAGCGCCCCGGATCCGAGTCCCTGTGGATACACGACTTCGGCCTGGTCTACGAGGAAAGCGAAACGCCGGACTGGGACGGCGTCCGGGAGCTTTTCCAGGATACCTTCGCCATGGTCTGGCAGGGACGGGCGGAGAACGACGGCTTCAACCGACTGGCGCTCGCGGCCCGGCTCGATTGGCGCCGCATCGCCCTGCTCCGCGCCTATGCCAAGTACCTGCGCCAGACGGGGACTACCTTCAGCCAGGCCTACATGGAGCAAGCTGCGGCGGCCAATCCGGAAATCGCCGCCCTCCTGGTGGAGCTGTTCGAGGTCCGTTTCGATCCCGCGCGGCGCAAGCAGGCGGCGCAGCAGGCCACCCGCCTCGTCACCGCCCTGCAGGAGGCCCTGGACGCGGTCCAGAGCCTGGACCAGGACCGCATCCTGCGCAGCTTCCTCGCCGTTCTGCAGGCGACGCTGCGCACCAATTGGTACCAGACTACTGTGGATGGCTCGCCCAAGGAGCACATAGCGTTCAAGCTCGATTCCAGGGAGATCCCGGACCTGCCCCAGCCACGCCCCCTGTTCGAGATCTTCGTCTGCTCCCCGCGCATGGAGGGGGTGCACCTGCGCGGCGGCAAGGTCGCCCGCGGCGGGCTGCGCTGGTCGGACCGGCGCGAGGA
>CAYYHR010000279.1:0-4801 GCA_964471705.1 uncultured Chromatiaceae bacterium | reverse complement strand
CGCCGGGCTACTCGTTCCTGGCCGGCGTCTGATACCCTTCGCGCCGGCACAAGGCATCGCGCTCGGCCTCCTTCAGATCCTCGCGCATCATCTCGCGCACGAGCTCCTCAAAGCTGGTCTCCGGGGTCCAGCCCAACTCCTCCCGCGCCTTGGAGGGATCGCCGAGCAGCGTCTCCACCTCGGTGGGACGGAAATACCGAGGGTCGACTGCTACGATGCATTTGCCCGTGGTACTGTCGAAGCCCTTCTCCTCCACGCCCGCCCCATCCCAGCGCACGTCGATGCCGACTTCGCGCGCCGAAACCTCTACGAATTCCCTCACCGAGTGCTGCTCGCCGGAAGCGATCACATAGTCCTCCGGCGCATCCTGTTGCAGCATCAGCCATTGCATACGCACATAGTCCCGCGCGTGGCCCCAATCCCGTTTGGCACCGAGATTACCGAGATACAGGGAATCCTGCAGCCCCAACTTGATGCGCGCCAACGCCCGGGTGATCTTGCGGGTAACGAAGGTCTCGCCGCGAATGGGACTCTCGTGATTGAACAGGATGCCGTTGCAGGCGTAGATGCCATAGGCCTCACGGTAGTTGACCGTGATCCAGTAGGCATAGAGCTTCGCGACTGCATAAGGCGAGCGCGGGTAAAACGGCGTGGTCTCGGCTTGTGGTATTTCCTGCACCTTGCCGTAGAGCTCGGAGGTGGATGCCTGGTAGAAGCGCGTTTTCTTCTCCAGCCCCAAGATGCGAATAGCCTCGAGCAGACGAAGCGTACCGACGGCGTCGGAGTCGGCCGTGTACTCGGGCTCCTCGAAGGAGACCGCCACATGGCTTTGGGCGGCAAGATTGTAGATCTCATCCGGCTGCACCGACTGGATGACACGGACCAGGCTCGAGGAGTCGGTCATGTCCCCATGGTGCAGGATAAAGCGCCGGTGCGGGGCGTGTGGGTCTTGATACAGATGGTCGATGCGATCCGTGTTGAAGAGAGAGGTCCGCCGCTTGATGCCGTGGACCTCATAGCCCTTGTGCAACAACAACTCTGCCAGGTAAGCGCCGTCCTGGCCGGTGACACCGGTGATCAATGCCTTCTTCATGCAAGACCCTCAAGCTCCGAAAAAAAGACGACCGGCGCCGAGACAAACAACGAGCAAAACTAACACCTGTAGGTTGGGGTGAGGAACGAACCCCAACAACCCTTGAGCCGCTATTGATCCCGAACTGCCGAGGCTCGGAAGCGTGCCACGACTTACTCCGCCGCGGCAGAGCTCATGAGCCGCGTCAGGCCACGCGAGAAATCTCACCTACCGCCGGCTCCGCCTTGCTGAGATCGTAATCAGTCTGCAGGTTCACCCAGAACCGCGCGGATGACCCAGGCGCACGGCAGTATCGGCCGTGATGGAACGTTTGCCCAAAATAATCTCGCCAAGCTTTTCGTCGTTCAAGCACCCGCCTGGCAAGGCGACGAGTAGGGAGACTACAGGATTCAAACCTGCTCCACTTGCAGCCCTGCGTGACTCGCCGCCTCGCACTGTCGCTTGTCCGCGGAGACGAATACTTCCGCCTTGAGCACTGTAGCGCTGCCGATGTGGATGGCATCCATTCCGCGCAACACGTCGTTCTCGAGGCTCCATACCGCCTGTCGTAGCACCCCCGGAGTCAGGTCGCACACGGCGATATCCTCGATGTCGGAAAGCAACAGGGCCTTGAGCTGGCGGTATTGCTCGGCCGTGATTCGCCCCTCCCTGCGCAACCGACAAAAGGCGGACACGATTTCGGGCAGCGCAATGCCTGAAAGTCCGACCTGGGTCGCGCGCTCGCACCATGCAAGCACCGCCTCTGTCCCGGTTTCTCGGATATAACGTTTGGCGAAAGCCGAGGAGTCGAAAAAGACTCGCATCAGTCGCCGGCTTCACGCTCTCTTAGGATCAGCCGACTGATCGAAACGCCATCCAGCACTAGCGGCTGTACGGTGCGCCGCTTCCAGGAGGGCAGATCCTGCACTACCGGGACAATATCGGCGATCGGCTTGCCATTGCGCAGCACACGCACGGATTCGCCGGATTGGACCAGATCGAAATACTGCTTAGCGTGGTTGCGTACCTCGGTGAAGGTTGCTTGTCGCATCGGAACCTCGACATAGTGTACATCCAGGCGCAATTATAGATGTACATTTGTGTTGAGGTCACGATTTGGAACACTGAGGCGCCGCTGGGAGTCACGTTCAAAGGGGACTTTGCATTTTTCAAGACGGCGCTCGCAAAGCGCGGTTTCCGAGCACCGCACGGGCACTTTGAATTTTCAAAGGCGCCCTTATGCGGCGTGAGACTCCACCTTCCCCGGGATTTTGTTGAGAATCAACTTCCCCAGCTCAACCTTCGTGCTCGCATTGTCGATATCGATTCCGTTCAGGCTGCCGTCAGCGTCATAATCCAAGACCACACCCTCTGAAATCTCTAGGCTGTCAACGCTCGGTCGCTCGGACAGATCGATATACAGCGAGTCAGTATCCGGGTAGTAGCTCACCCTCATATCTGAAAACCTCTATCAGGGAATGCGTTATGGATCGTCACTCCTAACTCCCTATCAGCTATCCCCGAATCGAAGCCTGGTTGCTCAAAAACCACTCGTAAGTCTGCCCCAGCCCCTCGCGCAGACCGATCTTCGCCTTCCATCCCAGCCCCTCGAGGAGGGAGACATCGAGCAGTTTGCGTGGTGTCCCATCCGGCTTGGAGGCGTCGAAGCGAACCTCGCCTTCGAACCCTACGACGTCCCTCATCGCCTCCGCCAGCTCACGGATGCTCACATCTTCACCGACGCCGACATTGATGTGCGAGAGCATCGGCTCCGTATGGGCACGGTAGGTGTTCGTATCCAGATCCATGACAAAGACACAGGCATCTGCCATGTCGTCCACATGGAGAAACTCGCGCCGGGGACTGCCGGTGCCCCAGACCTCCACGAACGCCGCCCCGGACGCCTTGGCCTCGTGGAACTTGCGCATCAGTGCCGGGATGACGTGGCTGTTCTCCAGATCGAAGTTGTCACCCGGACCGTAGAGATTGGTCGGCATGACGCTTCGGAAATCCGTGCCGTACTGCCGATTGTAGGACTCGCACAGCTTGATTCCGGCGATCTTGGCGATCGCGTAGGGCTCGTTGGTCGGCTCGAGCGTCCCGGTCAGCAACGCCTCCTCGCGCATCGGCTGCTCGGCTAGCCGGGGATAGATGCAGGAGCTTCCGAGGAGCAGCAGCCGCTCAACACCGTAACGATGCGCCGCGTCAATGATATTGGCCTCGATCATCAGGTTCTGGTAGATGAACTCGGCCGGATAGCTGTTGTTCGCCCAGATCCCGCCGACCTTGGCCGCGGCGAGGTAGACTTGCTCGGGACGCTCCTGTGCGAAAAAGCGGTCCACCGCTGCCTGATTTGTCAAATCCAGCTCTGCATGGGTGCGTGTAATCAGGTCCCGTACGCCAGCCTGTGCGAGTCGACGACAAATGGCGGCACCGACCATGCCCCGGTGGCCGGCAACATAGCTTTTCGTACCCTTTTGGTGGATTTCAGACATGATGCTCACCACATTCGCTTGAATCCATACCCGACATCCTACGGAGAAACCGCCCCACGATTGTCATGCAGCGAGCGCGATCTTTCCCGCACTCACCTCACCTTCGCTTACTGTTTCCCGTCCCGACCAGCTTGATCAAATCTGCCTCGAAACGCGCCAGGACTCGCTGCTTGTCGAGATTTTCCTCTGCGTAGGCTCTTGCGACGGGATTGTACCGCCGGTTGTCCACATCGATGTCGGCAAGCATCTCCAACAATGCTTCTGTCAGCTTTTCCGGGTCTTCCGGCTCGACGCGCCGGGCAATCCCCGGATGTTTTTCGCACAGTTTTCCGAGCTCCGTGCTGGATTCCGCCGTGATCAGCGCATTACCGCCTGCCGCAAGGATGGTCGTGAGCTTCGATGGCATTACCGCATCCTCCGTACCTCTGCGTTGTACAACCAAGTGTACATCGGCAAGTGCCATCAATTCGGGAAGCCTCTCGTAGGGCTGCAGTGGAAAGAACCGCACGTTGCTCAGCGAAGACGCTTCGGCCTCTTTCCTGAGGTCGTCCACCGCCGCGCCAGTCCCTACGAAAATGAAGACCGTGTCTTCCAGGCTCCGAAGTCGCCGGGCTGCCTCCAGCGCCGTTTCCAATCCTTGTTTCTTCCCCATGTTACCGGAATAGAGGATTACCTTCGATGTCGATGGGATGTCCCACGCTTCCCGGTAGAGGTCTCCCGAATGCCCGGGCTTCACAAAGTCGACGTCGGCCCAGTTCGGAAAAAACAGCACCTTGTGGCCATCGCCGAGTTTTGCAGTCGCCCGATCCGCCATGCTGTAAGAAATCGTCGAGATCGCGTCAAAGCGCCTCATTAGCCAGCGCTCGATTCTAGAACCGATACTGCTGGCCCTTCCCATGCTCAAGCCCAACATGGCGTCGAGCTCGAAGTCCTGAATGTGTAGCACGGACCTCGCTCCAAACAGGCGAGAAGCAGCCAAAGTCGCCGGGGCGCAAAACAGTGTCGGCTCGATGCCGATCAGAACCTCAGGTCGCCATGACCACTGACGGAGTAACAGCGTGACGCTAAGCAGGGCAAAGCACGACAGATGCAACAGCCGAGTCGTTGTTTTCGGATGTCGAGGCACGTAAAGCCATGAGCGAGACGCCAAGACCCCGTTACGATGTTCACTCCGGTAAATTCGACCTTTGAAGGTATCCGGTATTCGCCATTCTGGATAGTAGGGCAGGGCACA
>CAYYHR010000278.1:0-4815 GCA_964471705.1 uncultured Chromatiaceae bacterium | reverse complement strand
GCGCCTGGTGCTGAAATTGGGATCGCCGTAAATTCCCCGAAATCAGGTCATCTGATGTTGGTGTTGCGGTTGTCGGGAGTGTTGTTGTTACGGTAGGCCGCGCGCGCGTTGTCTTGGTTGTTGTTCCAAGACCCGCCGCGCACCACGCGGGACTCGGTCTCGGGCCGCCCCGCCGGTTTCCCGGCCCGTGCAGGCTAACCGATGCCGGACGTGGCGTCGAGGACGGCGGACGGGCCATTCGGCATCCGGAGCCAAGATCGGGTCCGCTGCGCAGACCCTCTCGTGGAGGGCTGACGCGGAATTCACGGTCCGCGCACAGCGGACCCCACGGCTTTGAGCACACAAAAAATCGCGCGTAACCGCGCTGCGCGCGGTACAGAGGACAGAGGGTCCGTGTCCAGTGACCAGAGTCGCAGCGCTCAGCGGATGGGGGACGACGACAACACCCGAAACCCGATGCCGGGGCCGCGGTTGCCGGGAGAGCCGCTGTCACGGTAGGCCGCGCGCGCGCTGCCTCGGCCGTTGCCCCAAGACCCGCCGCGCACCACGCGGGACTCCGATCCTCCCGGCGCGGTTCGTTCCGGCCGGCCGTGCTCGTTCAGGCACCAATCCCACGTGTTCCCTGCCAGGTCCAGGACTGCCTGCTCGGACCGACCCTCGGGATAGAGACCCACCGCCACTATGCGGCCCAGTCCGCTTTCGACGGTATTGGCGCGTCCCTCGGCCCAGTCCGGGCCCCAAGGATAGCTCCAGTCCGCATGGCCGCTGCAGGCCGCCTGCTGCCATTCCCACTCGGCCGGCAGTCGCACCACGCGACCGTCCGACGGGGCCATTCGCTCGGTCAGCCAAGTGCAATAGGCCATTGCTTCCACCCAGGCGAGGCTGACCGCCGGCTGGTTGGCCAGCCCGCGCTGGATGCCCGGCTCGACTCCGCCAAATTGCGAGCGGATCAAGTGGTCGTACCCGTCTGGGTCGTCGAGGAATGCCTGCCACTGGGCGACAGTGATGGGGTATTTGGCAATTTGGAATGGAACGACGGTAAAGTGCGGCCTGCCTGCTCGGTGTCCGCGCAGCCGATCGCGCAGGCGCGGGCGCTCGGGCTCTACCGACAGCTCGACCTCTCCGCCCGGGACCTCGCACCAGAGGATGTCCGGCAGACCGTCCTCGCCCAGGCCCACCCCGGGCCGGGGGTCGCCGTTCGGTAGCAGATCGAGCCGATCCCCGATCATGGCCCGCTCGGTGTGGGTCGTGGCGGGGTTCTCCAGGCGGGCCAACATCTCCTCGGGCTCCAGAGGCCCGAGAAAGGCGTGCTCGCGCTCCCCCAAGGGGAAGCGGTCGGCGATGCGGCGCAGGGAGGGGGCAGCCTCCATGATCTGGGAGTCCGGCCAGCGGTGGTCAATGGCGCGGCCCTTGTCTTCCCACAGCCCTGCAGCGCGGCGGATCTCGCTCTGGAGCCGCAGTCCATCGCGGGCGTCCGCGAGCCAGTCCCGCAGCCTGGGCCAGGAGCGGATCAGTGCCTCGTGGGCCACCTCCAGGGTCTGCTCGCCGCTCGCGGGGTCGCGGCCGGTGACCAGCAGTCGGGCATCCGCCAGCTGTTGGGCCAGGGACCAGGCGGGCTCGCCGACCTCGCTCCGGGTCGTCCGGCGGCGGGTGTCCGGCGCGGAATCGTCGAGCTGCACCAGGCGCAGGAAGAGGTCGCGGACCTGGCCCTCGCGATGGGGACCCCAGCGCTCCAGCTCCTCCTCGGCGGCCTGGATGATGGCCCCCCGCACCCCGCCAATGGCCCCATAGGCTGCGGCACTCAGTGTGCTGTCCCGGCGGCGCTCCCACAGCCGGGTCAGGCAGAGCTCCAGGAGCGGCAGCAGGCCGGGCTCCTGGCCCAGGTCCTCCAGGATGCGCTCGGGCAGACCCGACTCGAAAGCGAGACCCGCCCAGCGTGCTGGCTCGAGGATGGCGCGCTGGAGCTCGTCCGCGTTCATCGGACTCAGGTCCACGTGCCCGGGGCCCCGCACGGCGTCGGCCAGCCGGCGGTGCTCCAGCAGGCGGTGGTAGAAGTCGGCCCTGAGGGTCAGGACCAGGGTGAAGGGCGCGCCGGCGGTGGCACCGATGAGCGCATTGGCGAAGTGCTCGGGCAGGGGCTCGGCCGGGATCTCGGTGGATGGCGCGGTGCCGGGGCCAGGGTCCGGCGCGGAGGGCGGCTCGCCCGCCCCTTCGGGCTCGCGCACCGGACCATGGGTATAGAGCTCCTCCCACTGATCGACCAGCAGGAGCAGCCGCCCCCGCCGGGGCGGCTGCTCCACGAGCCCGCGGATCAGATCGGACGGCCCAACCGCCTTCGGGTCCGGCGTTCGGGCGCGGGTGGCGGCGGCCAGCTCGACGCCCAATCGCTTGGTCTCGCGGATCAGCTCCAGGTCGTCGGTAAATTGACGCCCCAGGAGGTCGCAGAAACAGCCTGCCAGGCTGGACCAGGGGTCGTGCCCGGGGCGCAGGGTCGCCAGGATCCAGCCGCCGCGTTGGCGCAGCGCCGGGAAGAGTCCGGCCTGGACCACCGAGGATTTGCCGCTGCCGGAAGGGCCGATCAGGGCTACCACCGGGCTCGAGTCCACGGCATTCACCAAGGCATCGACGAACAGCTCACGGCCGTAGAACCAGCGGGCGTCGTCCTCCCCGAAGGCATTGAGCCCGAGGTAAGGGCAGGGCTCGTCCCCCGCCGGGCGGGTGCAATAGAGATCCAGGTCGCGGATCAGGGTCTCGACGGCTAGGCGGCGATCATCGCCGAGGTGCTCGGCGAGCGGCTCCAGCAGGAGCCCCAGTGAGTGCCGCCCGTCCACGCAGCCGAAGGCCCGCAGGCGCTCGACGAATCGCTCGGCGGCCTGTCCCGGGTCGCCGGAGAGATCCAGGTCGAGCAGTGATTCGGCGCCGGGGAGGGAGGCGAAGGCGGCGCTCCGCAACGCAATCCGGCCGGCCTCAGTGGCGAATTCGGGGCTTTCGCGCAGCCAAGCGACGGCTTGGTCGCGCTGGTCCTTGGTGGGCCCGGATCTCATCCGGCACCTCGCAGCTCGACGAAATAACGAGGTACGGGGTCTTGGCCCGGCCCCTGGAGCCAGCGGGCATCCGGCTTCCAGGTGCCGTTGGGCTCCTCGCGCCGGCGGGTCTCGACCGTCACCCCACCGGAGCCGAGACGCAGCAACTGGTATTGGAGCGGATAGCCCGGCACCCACTGGTGGCTTGGTGCCCCGAAGGTGCCGGCGGCGAGGATGTCCAGGCGCCGTCCGCCGGGCGTCCGGTCGTAGCGGAACTGGGTGACCTCGGCCTTGTGGATATGGCCGTGTAGCGCGAGCCGGAAACCTGCGGCTGCCAAGCGTTCGAGGAATCCGTGGTCTTTGATGTGGCTCGGCTCGTCGCTGGCGAGCGGATGGTGCCAGACCGCGACCTCGAGGCAGTCGGCCCAGTCCGGTCGAGCCCGCAGCAGGTTCAGGGCCTTGCTGATGGCCTCCGGATGGATACCTGCCCGATCGCGGTGGGCGTGATCGATCTCCCAGGCGGAGTTGAGTCCGAGGACCAGCAGGCTCAGCTCAGGCCAATGGTGCAGGCTGAATTGATCCGGGTAATCGAGGGGGTAGGACTTCCCTGTGACCAGGCGGTGAAGCCGCTCGCCGTAGGGCGCGAAGCGCTGCCGGTAGCGGTCCTCGTCGCGGACCATGCAGGTCTCGCCCTCGACGATCCAGCGCCTCTGCTCATGCTCGTTGGCGGCGGCGTAGACACTGGCGTCTGCGGGTACGTATGCAGCTTGGGCGAGCGGCCAGCTGAGGTCGTGGTTCCCTGGGACCAGGACGATTCGCTCGCGTGCGAGCCCGAGCTCGCCGCGGAGCAGGTCGATGAAGGTCCGTGCCGCCTCGTACTCCGCCTCGGACGAGACCAGGGTCAGGTCCCCGGAGCAGATCAGGCCGTCCAGTCGGGTGCAGCCCAGCTCGCGCTTCAGATCCTCGGCGAGCTGGCTGTGGAAGTTGCAGGCATCGGACACAGTGCCGAAGTGCAGGTCGGAAAGGTGCAGAATCTGGGCATTGGGGGACGCGGCAGGCGCCGGACCGGGCGCGGGGAGCTGGCGGCCGTCGAGCACGCGAATCAGCCGATCGAGCTCGCCCCGCTCGTCGTCCCCGACCCGCTCCTGCAGAGTCTCCACGACCAGCGCCAGGCTATGACGCTCACCGAGACGACCGAAATCGAGCAGCCGCCCGACCAAGGATCCGGCCGCATTGCGAGGCGGGTCACGCAGATCCAGGCCACCTTTCGCCCGCTCGGACCCGGAGATGCCTCGAAACGCCTCGTCGACCAACTTCCAGCGGCCGTCCTCGGTCCTGAAGTCTGGATGCGCTGCAAAGGCCTCTACCAGGCTCAGATAGTCCTGTCACTCGATGCTCGCCTTCATTCCGTTCTCCCTCGGAAGATGCAGTGATCTGAAGGCCCCTGAGCCGTGACAGGCATCTGGGCAGCAGGAGACCTCGCTCAAGGCGCCATGCCGTGTTTGCCACGATAACACAGCGGCCCCAGCGCGGGCCGCCACGAGGCGAGTTTCTCGGGTATTTGCGAGGTGGCGAGAGCAACGTGGGTACGACCGACCAAAGGGGTAAGGCTACCGCCCTGGTCCGAGCCGCGAGTGTCCGCTTGCAGTCACGCCCAATGGTGGCGGTCGAGTGTCAAAAAAGTCCGCTTTGCGTTGTCGACTTGCCACCCGCGAAAGGAGAGCCGGAGTCGGCAAATGGCCGATTCCGGTCTGTCGCCACACCTGAGTCCCGTGGCCGCAGATGGGACAAT
>CAYYHR010000277.1:0-4827 GCA_964471705.1 uncultured Chromatiaceae bacterium | reverse complement strand
CCTCAAGCGGCGTGCGCCGGACTTGGTGGTGGCAGAGTTCTTCTACGGCTTCGGCAACAACTACGCGGGCGCCAATCTCGGCAACCTGGACGTCTTTCTGGCCAGCTTGCAGAAATACGCCCCCGAGGCGCGGGTGATCGTGCTGGTGGAGAAAGCACAGCGCGAGTATGTCGATAAGCTTGCACAACGCTTTCCTTTGTACGCCGTGGTCGAGCAGCCTGTCAGGCCTTCCGACATCGAGTCCCTGCTCGTTGGAAGCGATCCGAGCGAGGAAGCCACCGGCGACCAGGGAGCAAAATAGATGCGTAGGGCGGCAACCCTTTGCCGCCATTCCGGCTGTAGGGCCTGGACGAAAGGGACGAGCCAGCTCGTAGGATGGGTAGAGTGTAGCGAAACCCATCTTCGGTTGAGTCCGCACGATGGCCGGAGCGCAGCGAAACCCATCTCCCCCTACCCTTCCTCGAGATCCAAATCCCGCACCCCCTCCCCGGCCCAGTCGACGGGATATACCCCCAGCCTCACATAACGATGAAACGAGGAAAACGGCCAGTCCTTCACCTCCTTCACGTAACCATGTTTCACCGGGTTGTAATGGATGTAATCGAAACGGGTCGCGAATCCCTCATCGTTCCGAATGGTGTGCTCCCAGAAGCGGCGCTGCCAGATTCCGCGCTCGCCCTTCCGAGCCCGGCTGGCCGAAATCCGCTCGCCCGGCGGCAGAGTCCGGGAGAAGGCGGACTTGATCTGGCGCCAGCGCGTGCTGTAGTCGGAGTCACCGGGAGGCAGCTCCCAAAGGCAATGGATGTGCTCCGGCAGAACCACGATGGCCCGGATCTCGAACGGGTGTGCCGTCAACACCTCGCGAAAGGCGCCGCGAAGTCTGTCGATGTTTTTGGTCAACAGCGCCTTGCGGCGATCGGCAAGGTTCAGGGTGAAGAAAAAGGTGCCGCCCGGAAGGCGGCAGCGGCGATAGGCGGTCATGTTTGGCAGATCATCCCTTGGATGATGGGTTTCGCTCCTGTGATGGGTTTCGCTCCTGTGATGGGTTTCGCTCCTGTGATGGGTTTCGCTGCGCTCTACCCATCCTACGCCGGTGGCCATCAGCTGTTGGCGGCCTGTTCGATGTGGTCGATGAGCGCCTGGGTTTTGCCGATCTCCTGCTGCGCCCGCTCGCCGTAGTGCTGGTAGCCGCGCAGGGCGGCGCGGGCGTAGGCGAGGGCGTCGGGGAGGCGTTGGGCCTGGAGCAGGGCGAGGGCGACGTTGTAGCGGACCAGGGCTGCGTGGTAGTGGTCACCGCTGTCTTCATAGACGCGGATTGCCTCCTGATAGTGGTGCAGGGCGGGCTCCAGTTGGCCGATGTTCTTGTAGATCATCCCCAACTGGTTGTGGACTGCGGCGAGGTCGTTGACCGCGTCCGCCGGCAGCAGCGCCAGGGCCTGGTGGTAGTGCTGCAGGGCCGCTTTGACCTGGGCCTCGGCCTCCGATGGCTGTTTGGCGGCCATGGCCTCTTTGAACAGTTCCCAGGCCACCGCGCCCAGTTGGGCCTCGCACCCTCCTCGGCCCTGTTGGTCTTCTTTGGGACGTAGCTCCAGACTGCGTCGGTACCAGTGCTCGGCCTGTGCCAGGTCGCGCAGGGCAGCGAGATCCTTGTAGACATGCCCCAGGTTGAAGGCGCAGGTCGCCGCCGCGGCGCTCTCGCCAATCTTCTCCAACAGCTCCAGAGACTCCTGGTAGCTCCGGACACAGGCCGGTTGCTCCAGGCTGCTCTGGATCTGCCCCAGTTCGTGCAGCGAGGCGGCCAGGGAGCGCAGCCGGTTCCGTTCCTCCCCACTCAGCCCCGCCACGGGCCGTTCGAGCAGCGGGACAGCCTGCCGGCGATTCCATTCGACCCTGCGCCGCTGCAACCGCTCCGCCGTGGACCAGTCGCGTGCCTCCTCGGCGAGGCGGACGCGGTACTGGGTGACCAGGCTCCCACTGCCCCTCCCGCCCCGGCAGGGGACCGTCGTCGGGGCCGACCAGCTCCGGGGTCACCGCCGCGACCAGGGCGGCCCACTCGGCGCAGCGCCCGGTGTGACCGTAGAGGGTGTCCAGCCCCTGCATGGGGCCGATCACCGACTCCCAGAGCCCGTGCCGTCGGGCCAGGCGCCAGGAGTGGCGCAGGTTAGCCTCCTCGGCGCGCAGGGGGGCGATGACGTTGCGATTGCACCCTGCGTATTGTTTGGTGTAGTAGTCCCCCAACGCGCCCATGGCGGCGCAAAAGGCGCGGGTGGCTGCTGCTTCCGAGCCGGGGGCGCCGGGTCGTCCGCCCTCGCCGGTCTCGGGGTAGTGGCGCTGGAAGAGGCGGCGGAAGAACCAGGGCAGGGCGGGGTGGATGCGGTAGTAGCCGCCGCCCCCACCATCGCCCAAGCTGTCGAGCAGGCCGAGGCGGGCGGCGCGGTCCAGCAGGGGGATAAGCCGGTCGCGCCCCAGGCCGCGCAGGGCGCGCAGTGTCCAGTCCGCCTCTGGGGCACCCATGAACTTCAACACATCCACATCCACGAAGCCCTGAAAGAAGACCAGCAGGGCGAGGATGGCCTGCTCCTGCTCGCCAAAGGCCCGGGCGAAGCCGTAGTCGAGGGAGGCGGCGAGGGAGCAATCGCGCCCCTGGGCCGCCTCGTCGGCGAAGCCCGCCTCGCCGCTGCGCAGCCGCTCGACGAAGGCGTCGATCGCCGAGCCGTCGCGCAGCCCCTCGGCCAGGGCTTGGCGCACCACCACCAGCAGGGTGAGCGGATTGCCCTCGGAGAAGCGCAGCAGGGGGCGCCAGTCGGCCAGGGCGAGGTGCTGGCCCTGCTTTTGCGCCAGGGCCTCGGCGAAGGCGGCGCGCTCGGTCATGGGCATCGGGGGCACGGGGATGCGCTTGGGGAGGTCGCCCAGCCAGGGGCGCTCGTCGCGGCGGGAGGTGAGCAGGATCTTGGCCCTGGTCTGGTTGGCGGCCTGCAGGAAGGCGTGCAGCTCCTGCTGTTCCGTTGCTGACCAGGCAGACTCCGTCCCCTCTGGGAAGCCGGTGATGGGCTCGACGTTGTCCCAGATCCAGAGCATGGGAACCTGGGCCATCACCTCTAGGGCAATGTCACGCCGCTGCTCCAGCTCGTTGATGGCGCCCCACTGGATGCCGTGCTGCTCCAGGGTGGGACCGAACACCTCACCGAAGTCCCCCAGCACCTGGTAGAGGGGCTTCAGGGACTCGAAGCTGGTGAAGAGCAGGGGACCACCCTGAAGACCGTCGGTTTGCAGGTACCAGCGGGCGAATTCCACGGCGGTCACCGTTTTGCCGCTGCCGGCGTAGGCGTGGAGCAGGACGACCTTGTGGTCATCGAAGGCGCGGTCGAGGGCGAGCAGGGTCTCGTCGCGGCCGATGAAGCCGATGTCCGGCGGCGGGGGGAGGTTGTCCTTCCGGGTCGAGCCCTGGCCCAGGTTGAGCGTCCAATCGGTCTGCTTCCCCGGTCGGGGGGGCAGGAGCCGGATGGGGGCGGCCTCGAACACTACCGGCACCGACCAGTCCTGCAGGGGGAGGGAGCGGTAGGCGATGCGTCGCTGCGGCTCGGAGTGGAGCTGGCGCCGCCCCTGGCTCACCGCCGCTCCAAGGCCCAGCCCCCGGGCCAGGTTGCGGTAGAGCTCGAAGACGAACCGGGTGGCGGTGACCACCCAGAGGTTGTAGCGCATTGCCACCACCCCGGCGACCCCGGCGTCCATCACCTCCTGGGCCAGGGAGCTGAAGGCGCGGGCGTGGCCGCTCGCCGCGAACTGGCCGGCGCTGAGCTGGCCGGCGGCCGCCTCGCCTGTGCCTCGAGGTGCCTCCGGGCCGCTGTCGGCGTGGGCGGAGCGGCAGGCGTTGAGGATGATCACCGGCACCTGGTTGCGCACCAACAGCTCTGCCAGGTCGGGGCCGTTGACATAGTCGGTGTTGTCCTCGGCGTCGGGGTTTTCGAACAGGAGGAAGCCCTGGCTGCCGGTGCGTTGGGTGCGGAAGCGCAGGGCGTCGGGCTCGGAGAGGGTCGCCTTGAGTCGTTCGGCGTCGGCATAGGTGCCATGGCCGTCGAAGTGGACCAGGTGGAAGGGCTCGCCCCGGGCCTTGGCGTCGGCCAGCACCTGGCTGAGGCGGGCGAAGGTGGGCGGGCGCAGCACTGTGAGGCCGATCTGATCTCGGGCCTCTTCGTTGAGGCCGCGCACCAGGTGGCTGGCCACCGAGCGGAAGGGGACATCCTGCCCCTCGTGGGGGCGGCAGATGACCAGCAGGATGCGCAGCTGCTCCGCGGGCTCGGGGATACGCGGCTGGATGTTGGCCTGGCGGTGGCTGCGCACCAGCTCGGCGGCGCGCAGGGCGAGGATGATGTCGCTGTCGGGGTCGCGGAGCAGCTCCCAGGGGATGGCGGTGGCCCCGGCGACGCTGGTGGCGACCTCGATGCGGTAGTCGGCCAAGTTGTCGATGACCCGGCCCCACCAGAGAATGGCTTTGGTGTCCTTGAAGATGGCCTTGAACAGCTTCTCACCCAGGTGGGCCATGCGCTGCTCGGTGCGGGCTGCGATCTCGGGGTTGGGGTCGAAGGGATTGGCCAGGTACTCCTCCAGGTACCAGCGGATCAGCTCCTGGTCCCGGGGGTCGAGGTGGAAGTCGACTTCGGCCTCGTGTTGCAGCGTCAGCCCGGGGGCGTCGCTGGAGAGGGTGACGTGGTAGCGGTCGTTGCCGAGCTCGGTCTGGTGCAGGGTGATGGTGGGCATGGGGACTCCCGGTTCCTTGTTCCTTGCTTTTTGGAGTACAGGTCGGAGCCGTACTCCATTGGGGCTAAC
>CAYYHR010000276.1:0-4853 GCA_964471705.1 uncultured Chromatiaceae bacterium | reverse complement strand
GATGTGACGCCGCTCGGTCTTATGGGTCTTGGGCAGATGAATCTCGAGGATTCCATCCTTGAAATCGGCCTTGGCCTTGTCGAGCTCGAGGTCCTCGGGCAGGTGAATCGTGCGGCTGAAGGTCCCACGTGCAATCTCGGCACGCACCAGCTCGCCTTCTTCCTTCTTTTCCTCCCGGCGGCGCTCGCCCTTGATGCACAAATGCCGTCCGCTGAGCTCGACCTGCAAATCCTTCTTTTCCACACCCGGGACTTCTGCCCGCACCAGGATCTCTTCATCCCGGTCGATCACGTCCACCCGCGGGGTACCCAGCTCGAAGGTCTCCCCGAATCTGTGCCACTCCGGCCATATCTCGCGGAAGGGTCTGAGCCAGCCGCGATGGAACATGGTGTCGAACATGCGATCCATTTCGTCGAAGATATCGATCTCGCGACGTGGGACCGCCTCGATCAGATCTCTGCGTCTTGTCTTCATGGCAGTCCTCCGATTTTCGGTCTCCTATCAATAAAGATAGTACCGGAAGCGACTGCCTTCAAGTTTCTAGCTCGACTCTTTATCTATAATTATCAGTTTGTTGGATTCGATTTCCCTGGCCGCAGGCGAGGCGGCACGGTCTGATCCGGTAGGGGCAATCTCTTGCCCTGCTACCATTGCCGACCGGCGACCTACATGGTCAGCACCAGCTTGCCCTGGGTGTGTCCCTCCTCGATGCGGGCATGGGCGTCGGCGGCCTGCTCGAGCGGAAAGGTTTCGGAGACCTGGATGCGGAGCTTGCCGGCATCGATCCAGTCGGCACAGCGACGCAGGATCTCGCCCTGATGCCGGCGTGCCTCGGGCAGATCCCGCAACATAGGCGTCAGCATCAGCTCGAGCCCGATGCGCAGGTTGCGGTTGCGGGCCTCCTTCCAGTCCAGGTCTGGACCGGGCTGCAGGATGGTGACCAGGTCCCCGTAATGGGCCATGGCCGGGATGGTCCGGGCGAAGACCTCCGGGCCGACCGTGTCCAGCGCCACGTCTACGCCTTCCCCCTCCGTCCAATCCATGACCGCCTCGACCAGATCTTCCTCCCGGTAGTTGATCGCGTATTCCGCACCCAAGGCATGCACGAAGTCTGCCTTCTGCGGGCTGCTGACCGTGGCGCAGACACGCGCGCCGGCGAGACGCGCCAACTGAATGGCCACGTGCCCGACCCCCCCGGCGCCGCCATGGATCAAGACCTTCTTGTCCGCGGCCAGGTTGGCGCGATCGTAGAGGGCCTCCCAGGCCGTGATCAGGACCAGGGGCGCCGCCGCCGCGTGGACGAAGTCCAGGGTGTGCGGCTTCGGCTGTGCGATGCTCTCCTTGACCAGGGCGTACTCCGCGTAGTTGCCCGCGGGGCCGCCGAGCCCCCCGTGGCAGAGCCAGACCTCGTCGCCGGGCCCAAAGCGCGAGACCGAATCGCCGACGGCCTCCACCACACCGGCACCGTCACAGCCGAGGACGGCGGGCAGCCCATCGGGAACGAACGCTCCACGCGAGCGGATCTTGGTGTCCACCGGATTGACCCCTGCCGCCTTCAGGCGCACCAGCAGGTCCCGAGGCGTGGCGAGCGCCGGCACCGGGCGCTCGGTTGCCACCAGGACCTGCGGCCCACCCGTCTCGCGCATCTCGATCACCTTCATTGTCTTGCCTCCGTCGCCCGCCTATGCTTTCAGTTATAAGCCCTTGAACGAGCGAGATGATGGCGCCGCGGCTGCCGCCTGGCAAGCCCAGAAAATCTCTTGATCCGGAGAAAAGCCATGCAAATCGAGCACTGGGACGAGGCGCGGGATGGCGCGCTCAACGAGGTCAACATGCGCCGCAAGCTGGAGAATCGAGGCTATAGCGTCAGCAGGTATGTCTACCCGCCGGGGACCTACTTCCCGGAGCACGACCACGGGGTCGACAAGATCGACGGCGTTCTCTCCGGGCGCTTCCGTATGGCCATGCAAAGTGGCAGAGTCGTGTTGGAAGCCGGCGACCTGCTGGTGGTTCCGAAGCATGTCTTTCACAGCGCCGAAGTGGTGGGAGACGAAGCGGTGGTCAGCCTGGATGCGGTGCGCTTGCCTTGATCCCCGGTAGGGGAGGGCGGGAGCTCGGGCGCTATAACTCGCAGGAACACTCATGTGCGGCCTTGCTGCGCCGTCCGTTTTTCAGTGAAGTTAAAGAGTAAATGCTGACCAAACAGCAGCTCGACAAGCTACGGGCAGACATCCGGTTTGCCGCCGAGCTGGGGGGACGCAGTCTGGTCTTCCACAGCACCTGGGGCCTCTTCTCACCGCGGGAGATCGACGAGGGCACGCGGCTCCTTTTGCGGCACATCGAGGTGAATCCGGGGGACGACTGCCTGGACCTGGGATGCGGATACGGGCCGATCGGGCTCGCCCTCGCGGCCCTGGCACCCCGGGGACACACCCTTATGGTGGACAAGGATTTCGTCGCCGTGCATTACAGCAACGCGAACGCCGGTTACAACGCGATCGGCAATGCGCGTGCCGAGCTCAGCAACGGGTTTGACCAGATCGATCCGGATCTGAGCTTCGACCTGATTGCGAGCAACGTGCCGGCCAAGGTGGGGAAGGAGATGTTGAGCCTCTATCTGCATGACGCCTACGACCGACTGCGGCCGGGCGGGCGGCTCTATCTGGTCTCCATCAACGGGCTGCGGCAGTATCTGAAGCGCAATCTGAACGACGTCTTCGGCAACTACGAGAAGCTCAAGCAGGGGGCTCACTACACGGTGGCCCTGGCACGCAAGGGGAAACGCTGATCCTGTTGCCTTTTCAGTTACTCCAAGTAACTGAAAGGCGCCTTGTGCTCGGGCACCCCCGGCTACGGGCTTGGCGTAGCCGGGGGTGTTGCCCAACGGTCAGTCGGTGATCAGCCCAGGAGCGACTGTACTCCGTCCTTCTCCTCCTTGAGCTCATTCAGGGTGAAGTCCATCCGCTCGCGGGAGAATTCGTCGATCTCGAGGCCCTTGATGACCTCGTACTTGCCCGGTGTGCAGATGCAGGGGAAGCCGTAGATCATGCCCTCGGGAATCCCGTAGGAGCCGTCCGAGACCACACCCATGGTCACCCATTTTCCGTCACTGCCCAGTGCCCAGTCGTGCATATGGTCGATCGCGGCGTTGGCTGCGCTGGCGGCCGAGGAGGCGCCACGGGCCGCGATGATGGCGGCACCGCGCTTGCCCACCGTGGGGATGTAGGTCTCACGGTACCAGGTCTCATCGGCAACCAGCGACTTGGCATCCTGACCGGCCACCGTCGCGAACCGCAGGTCCGGATACATGGTCGGCGAATGGTTGCCCCAGACCACCATCTTTTCGATGTCCGTCACCGCCTTGCCGGTCCGGGTGGCGAGCTGTGAGACGGCCCGGTTGTGGTCCAGGCGCATCATGGAGGTGAAGTTTCCGGGCGGCAGGTCCGGCGCCGAGCTTTTGGCGATGTAGGAATTGGTGTTGGCCGGATTGCCGACCACAATCACGCGCACGTCGCGGGAGGCGACTTCGTTGAGCGCCTTGCCCTGTGCTGTGAAGATCTTGGCGTTGTCCATCAAGAGGTCCTTGCGCTCCATCCCGGGCCCGCGCGGCTTGGCACCGACCAGCAGGGCATAATCGGCATCCTTGAAGGCCACCTGCGCGTCACCGGTGCCGCACATGTCGGCGAGCAACGGGAAGGCACAGTCCTCCAGCTCCATCATCACGCCCTTCAGGGCCTCCTGGGGCTTCTCCATCGGGAGCTCCAGCATCTGCAGAATAACGGGTTGGTCCTTGCCCAGCATCTCGCCGGATGCGATGCGGAACAAAAGCGCATATCCGATCTGGCCGGCTGCACCTGTAACTGCGACTCGTACGGGGGTTTTTGCCACGGCGGAATACTCCTGATTTATTTTTGACGGATGGTGGTAGCTGTCGCGCGCGCCCACGAGGAGCCTCGCGCCCCATTTGCCTTTTCGCAGGATGCGGAGGATCTTGCGTCCCGCGAGCCGCTAATGCTTGCCCATGAAAAGGATTTCGTCAAGGTTGCCCGTCTCGGACCAAGGGCCCGATACATCGAGCAGCAAGGGACGTGCAGGGGCCCCCTCCGAGGCTGAAACCGGGCCACGGACCGCTCGCCGGAAGATGCCTCAGCCAGGCAAGCGCAGACGCTCGACGACGCGACCACCCATCAGGTGCTCGCTCAGGATCGCTTCCACGTCCTCCTTGTCGACGTAGGTGTACCAGGTGTCCTCCGGATAGACGACGACTACCGGCCCTTCCGTACAACGATCCAGGCAGCCGGCGGTGTTGATGCGCACACCGCCCGGACCCGTGATTCCGAGCTCCTTGGCACGCTGCTTCATGTGATCGCGCAGGCCCTGCGCGTCGCACTGGGCGCAGCACTGGCTTCCGTCGTCGCGACGGTTGGTGCAAAAGAATACGTGGTACTTGTAATAGGACATGATCGGGATATCCCTCTAGAAAGGTGTACACAGGTTACCATTCTTCCGTGAGCGGCCAATCCGTCAGCAACCAATCCGTCAGCGATCAATCCATTCGCGCAGGGCTCCTGGAAACGGCGGATCGGTGCGTCAAGTGCGGACTCTGCCTCCCCCACTGCCCGACCTACCGGATCAAAGAGGACGAAGCCGAGTCACCGCGCGGGCGCATCGCCCTGATCCAAGGCTTGGCCCAGGGTGCCCTCGCAGGATCCCCGAAGCTCTGGGGCCATCTGGCAAATTGCCTGGAATGTCGGGCCTGCGAGGCCGCTTGTCCCTCGTTGGTTGCCTTCGGCTCCCTGATGGACGCTGCCAGGGATCTGCAGAGCAGGTCGTCGAGTCCTTGGAGGCGGTGG
>CAYYHR010000275.1:0-4923 GCA_964471705.1 uncultured Chromatiaceae bacterium | reverse complement strand
TCCTGTTGCTTTCGTGTAGTACAGCATAGCCAGAGTCGCTGCTAGGATTAATATAATAAAAACCACCTCTGTAGTGTGTGAGAACCGTTTGCTTTCCGACATTGCTGTTCTCCTGGTTTTCTTGCCTAATGCGAGCCTCAGCCGCTAAAAAGTGCTGTGAGCGAAGCGAGCGGCACTTTTAGACTTCATGTTTTGGGGCGAACCGCCACCCATGGTAGCTCGGAAGACGCTCATGTCTCCCGCTTCACCGCGCTCTCGTGCCACTTGCGCAGAAGCAGATGGCTCAAGAGCGACAGCGCCATGAAGATCGCCACCCCTGTCGAGGCGATCAGAATCAGCGCAGCGAAGACGCGGGGGATGTTCAGGCGGTACGAGCTCTCCAGGATGGTGAAGGCGAGCCCCGAGCCGACCCCGCCGGTGCCGGCCACGTATTCTGCCACCACCGCGCCGATCAGCGCGAGGCCCCCGGCGATGCGCAGGCCGCCGAGGAAATACGGCAGAGCCGAGGGAAGTTGCAGGTAACGTAGCCGCTGCCACCTGCTCGCCCCGTAGATCGAGAAAAGGTCGCGCAGGTTATGGTCGGCCGAGTCGAGGCCGAGCGTCGTGTTCGACAACACCGGGAAGAAGGCAACGACCCAGGCGCAGAGCAGCATGCCGACGAGCTTCGACTGGATGTAGATGAAGATCAGCGGCGCGATCGCCACGATCGGCGTCACCTGCAGAATCACCGCGTAGGGGTAGAAGGACATCTCCACGAGCTTGCTCTGGGTGAAGAGCACAGCGAGGCCCACGCCCCCCACCACCGCTACCAGAAGCGCCAGCGCCGTGGTGCGCAGCGTCACGAGCAGCGCCGGGAAGAGCACAGGCGCATCGTGCCAGAGCGTGTAGGCCACGAGGCCAGGCCGTGGCAGGATGTACTGCGGGATGTCATTCCAGACGCAGATCCGGTCCCATAGGACGATGGTCAGCGCCAGCACCAGGAGCGGCAACGTCCATTTCCCGAGCCGCTCCAGCCGGTGCGCGCAGGCGCGACTCGCCTCCTCTTCGTCCAGCTCGGGAACCGCACGCGCAGCGGTGTGGTCGGCCGGCCTCATGCGTTCTCTCCGATCGCGTCGTGCAGCGCGAGGCTCGCGGCGCGGCAATGGGCGGCGTATTCGGACGAGGTGCGAAACTCCTCGCCGCGCGGATAGGGAGCGTCCACCGCCAACTCGCGGATCACGCGGCCGGGGCGGGCGGCCATCACCACGACGCGGGAGGACAAGAACACCGACTCGAACACCGAATGGGTAACGAAGATGATCGTACAGCCAATCTTGGCGCGCAGCTCCAACAGATCGGTATTCAGCTTGTGCCGGGTGATCTCGTCGAGCGCCGCGAAGGGCTCGTCCATCAGGATGAGCCGCGGGTGCGTGACCAGCGCCCGGGCGATGGACACGCGCATCTTCATCCCTCCCGAAAGCTCGCGGGGGTAGCTCCGCGCGAATTTCTCGAGCCCGACGAGCGCAAGCGCCTCCGTCACCTGGTCCTTCATCTGCGCGAAGCCTCGGCCGCGCAGCCGCCAGGGCAACCAGACGTTGTGGTCGACGGTCGCCCACGGCATCAGCGTCGGCTCCTGGAAAACCACGCCGAGGTCGCCCGCGCCCTGCCCGCCGCCCCAGGCGATGCGCCCCGAGGTCGGGTGGCTCAGTCCCGCGATCAGTCTCAGCGCGGTGGACTTGCCGCAGCCCGAAGGCCCGAGCAGCGAGACGAAGTCGCCCTCGAAGAGGTCGAGCGCCATGCCCTCGAGCGCTACCAGCTCGCCGTTGAACACCTTGGACACTTCGGCGAGCGACAGCAGCGGAACGGTGGAAGCGGTAGCGGCTCCGACCGTCGCACGTGCGTCTTGCAGGGTCACGTCACTGCGCCAACAGCTTCCTCTTCACGGGCAGCGACGCCCCGGTATTGGCGAACTGCAGCGTGTAGACCTTCTTCAGATCCAGGCCCGACGGCACTACGCCTGCCCTCACCATCCTGTCGTAGAAGCTCTGGATCGTCTCGGCGCTCATCGCTCCGATTCCCTTTTCCAGCGACAAGCCACTGTCGACTACTCCGTGCTCCTTCATCGCCTTCATCGCAAAAGCGATCTGGTCCGCCGTCATTTCCGGGTTGCTCTTCATGATCAGCTCATTGGCCTTCGTGGGATCACCGTAGAGGTAGCTCGCCCAGCCGATCGCCGAGCCCTCGACGAAGCATTTTACCCAGTCGTGGTGTTTGTCGAGCGTGCTCTGCATCGTCTGGATCAGCGTCGCCGGCGTGTCCCAGCCGTAATCCGCCAAGAGCCAAACATCCGGCGCGAGCTTGCTCACCTTTTCCACCGCATAGGGCTCCGAGGTCACGTAGCCCTGCTGTGCCGAATTCTCGTCGGCGATGAAGGGGACAGAGCTGAAGGTGTAAGGCACCCGGTTCGCGGCCTTGAAGTGCCAGGCGGCGATCAGCCACTGGTAGAAGGATTGGTAGCCGCCGTTGCCGATGTAGATCTTCGGCAGGTCGGCGATCTCCTGGAGATCCTTCACCCGGCCCGGATGCGTCATCAAGATCTGCGGGTCCTTCTGCATGTCGGCCGCGACCACCACGACCGGCACACCCGCCTTCACCGCGTGGAAGGGCACCAAGAGGTTGCCGCTTATGTAAAAGGTGAGCTTGCCGGCCATCAACATCGCGCTGTTGTTCACTTGCGGACCGCCCGGCACGATCGTCACGTCGAGGCCGCACTCCTTGTAAGTTCCGTCGGAGACGGCCTGGTAATAGCCGCCTTGCTCCGCCTGGGGCACCCAGTTGGTCCCCAGGGTCACCTTGTCCAGCGCCGGGGCGTCAACCCCGGCGGCGATCAGCGTAAAGGCCAGCGGCAAGGTCAGAGCAAGAGGTTTGAGCTCCATGGCGTGCTCTCGAATGATTCCCACAGGTCGATGCTAGCGCCACGCTCCCGGGTGGCCCGCGCATGCGCGAATCCGGCAGCGCTTGGCCGTCCGTGAAATATCGGGGTCTGTCCCTGAGGTATCCCCGGTAAATAGCTTATAGGCTCCATAGGTTACACGATCCGCTAACCTCTGGCTGCCGTCGGGAATTTCACTGGCATCTGCTGCACATTGATCCGAGACGAATTTTTTGTGGGGATAGCTCAGGGTCTGTCCCCTATTCTTCTCGAGCAGGCGTTTGGCCGAGCGGTTGGATTCTCCAGACGGGGACGACCAAAGAAACCGATCGAGGCGGATAGCAAGCCGAGCGTGTGGGCCGCAGAACAATTACCGCTCGAGGGAGCTGGGGGGGCAATGATCAGCTGCAAAGGGCTCTGACCCATATTACCGTTGTTCAGCACCGTCGAGGATAATCGGGTGCGAGCCTTCATAGAATCTACGCGGTCTCACCACAAGTACATGCTTGACTTCTTGTTCATGATGGTTGGGCTGAACCGTTCCGAGCATGGAGCTTGTGCGGTCCCGTAACAAACGTGTAGTGGTAGCAGATGTTCCTCCCGGGGATGGCAATAGCGAGCCCCCGGAGCACCAGACCAGTCAACCAATAGTTGCGCTCTTTCTTCTTCGGAATAGTCTGAGCTGGAACAGACTTCCGCAAGCCACTCCTCGAATGCCTGATTCAAACCCCGAGATGTGATGGTGTCGTCAGCGAAAAACGCTCTCAGATTGTGGAAGGAAAAGCCGGAGCCAATTACGAGAACATTTTTCTGGCCCAAAGAACGAAGAGCATGCCCCATTGCTATATGCGCAGACGGATCAAGAGTTGCCACCAGAGATAGCTGAACACAGGGAATATCGGCATTTGGATACATGATTTTGAGGGGCACAAAGAGCCCATGATCAAATCCTCTCGCCTCATCTAACCTGGCTTCAATGTTGGCGGTTTTCAGCAAATTGTGGATTTCGCCCGCCAAAGACGGCGCGCCAACGCAGGGATATTGAATATGGTAGGATTCGTCCGGAAATCCGTAATAGTCATATATCAGCGATGGAGCCTTGCCGGAAGTAATCGTGGGGACCCGCTCTTCCCAGTGTGCGCTTACCACCAGAAGGGCATCGGGCCTCGAAATGCGCGAAGCAATGTTTTCGAGACACGAGACCATTTCCTGATGCCCTGTATCTCCTAGAAGTGGCATCGGTCCACCACCATGGGAAAGAAATAGAGCCTTAGGTGTCTGCGTCATGGTTGACTCCTCAGGAATGTTAGTGCGGGATTCCGCCGCTGCCGAAAGCGCTGCGCGCGAAGTGAACAGCGTTTCAGGCGGTCGGATGAAAGCACTTTTTGGATGCGCATATTCATTGCTCAAATGCTGTAATTGAGCCTAGGACCTTTCCCACATTTGAGTAATAGGTGGTACGTTTCCTGCGCGATCACTGTGCCGCGTGCGCCTTCGAGCGACAACCTGCGCGCCTCGTTGCAAGTGATCGCCGACGGACAGGAAGGCAGCAGCGGAGACTCGGTCGAATGCCACTAGGTTACCGTGAAAGTACCCGGCGTAGGGTACGGCGAGCGTGCGAACCGCACCGACCTGACTCAGTTAATTGGGTTGGTGTCTTGTTGCTTCCACTCTGCAGGAATCTCCGACTGGCCAAGGGCTGCTCGAGGTCCGGCACGCGCGACGGCGGCCGCGGTCGCCGAATGTGCGAGGGCCAGGGTCCTGAATCGTCAAGGTGACCTACGGGAAGTTCGGAGTCGACAATCGCGCCTCGTTGATTGCCATTTTTTGCTCGTAGCGGGGGGAGAGTAAGAGCGGGGGTCAGGGGGGCGGGGTCAATGCTCGAATCATAGCGTCGACCTTTTACGGATGTACCGGTATGCAACAATAGGAGACCTGCCCCACACGGGCTACAAAGGGCTCTGACCCCTATTTCCGAACTTCTCCAGGGGTAAGCCCAGTTCCACCACCGG
>CAYYHR010000274.1:0-4924 GCA_964471705.1 uncultured Chromatiaceae bacterium | reverse complement strand
AGGTGATAAGACGAATAGGAGGCATACATGCAGGTTTCCGATATCATGATCGACCACTTCGCCGTTGTCCCGAAAAGCGCCAGCCTGCGGCAAGCTGCGCTCTCGATGAGTGAGCACGACACCGATGTGCTCTTGGTCGAGCAAGGTATGCGAGTCGTCGGAACATTGAGCTGGCGGGACTTGGCACTCAAGGGATATGGCGAGGGCCGCGATCCGGATAAGGATCCCGTCGCCATGGTGATGGCGCAGAAGATTGCCTCGTGCCCGCTGGATTCCGATTTGACAACGGCGTTGCGCCTGATGATCGATCAGGGCGTGGATGCCCTGGTTTTGGGTGATCCACCCGAAACGGCCATCGGGCTGGTGACCCGAGCGCGGGTCCTCGAGGAGCTTGCGGATCCGAGCAAGGAGCCGCACGGACCGACGCCGCCGCAAGTCAATCGGGTTCGCGGGAATCCTATTTGACGCGTATTGATCGGCCCAGCCATAGGCGGAGGTTGCTATGAGCGAGAAACCCACAACCGGAAGCTTGTCGCCGACGGTAGAGTGCGCCGTCTGTAAGAAGCTGATCCCCCCTTCGGAAGCCATCTCTCCGGAAGCGCATGAGTACGTGCTCTATTTCTGCGGGGCGCAATGCCACGCTGAATGGGAGCGCGAGCAGGCTGAAGAGTTGGAGAGGGAGTTCGAGCGGCGTAGCGGAGTCAAGCGTGGTTGAAAGCAAACCTTCTTGAGCTCGATCCTCCCCCTTGCCTCGGCGGCGGCGATGGTAGTCGTAGAGGTCGGTCTCCAACCTTGCATCTACAGGTGTCGGGGAGCGATCCGCCTGCGACCCTGGATGCCCTCGCCCCCGACGTCTGCCCGGACATGTCGATCGATCCGGCTCGCGTCCTCGATCCATTCGGCCGGCACAAGGGAGATTCTTGCTCGAAACAGGAAATCGCGACCGCTCCACTGCTGCGCATCGCGATGCCCAGTCCGGCCACCACCCACGGATGCGATCTGCCGTCGCTCGTTGCACAGGCCTGGATGGGATGAGCCATTTCGGGCAGGGACTTGCCGGTCCTCTCCTCGCTCGTAGAACGCGCGAGCCTAGCGGTTGCGGAGCGGGGTCTCATTCATCCGATTGTTGCGCGGGGTGGGGTGCAGGGAAAAAGAACGGCTTTTGGTCTTGTGTGGTCCAAATCCACCTGTACCGGTTTGTTTGCACCGATGCGTTTTCTAGACCATCGACTTATAGTGGTTGGTCTGTCTCGAATCTCTAAGGTTTCGATAATGAAAGCATGACGGATTCACTCTTTATCATCGAGGACGAAGCTCTGCTCGGGGTGGAGATGGCGCGGCAATTCCGCAAGAGAGGGTGGGAGGTGGAAGTCGCTACCAATCTTGAAGCGGCTCGGTGCAAGCTGATAGAAGAGGGCTTCGATCCCTTGGTAACCCTCGCGGACATGGCCCTACCGGATGGCAACTCGCTGGACCTCCTGGAAGCCTTGCGCACGAAGGGCCACACGGGCGAATGGGTCTTGCTCACGGGATACGGCAGCGTGCCAGAATCGGTGCGGGCCCTGCGCTTGGGTGCTTACGATTTCATTGAGAAACCCTGCAATGTCGACCGGCTGAGCGCGATACTCAACGGCGCACGCCGCAGCGCCCGAGCACAACGCCAATTGCGTGATCAGCGCGAGGTCGGTGGCCGGCTCTATCTGCCCGAGGCCTTTGTCGGCCGCAGCCAGCCCGCCCAGGATGTGCGGCGTTTGTTGAGACGCTTGGCGGAGGTCCCCTTCAGCGCGCTGATCATCGGTGGAGAAACGGGTACCGGGAAGGGCTTGGTGGCGCGAATTCTCCATCATGCGGGCACCCGCGCCAACGGTCCGATGATCGAGGTCAATTGCGCTGCATTGCCGAGAGACCTGCTGGAATCCGAGCTGTTCGGCCACGAAGCCGGCTCCTTTACTGGCGCCAAAGGCCGGCACCGGGGTTACCTGGAGCAGGCCGACGGTGGCACTCTGTTTTTGGACGAGATCGGCGAGATGGACCTGGAGCTGCAGTCCAAGCTGCTTAAGGCCATCGAGGACCGCATTCTGCGGCGCTTGGGCGGTGAGAGGCCGGTAAAAGTCGATGTGCAGGTTATTGCGGCCAGCAATCGAGACCTGGCGCGTCAGGTACGCCAGGGTGGTTTCCGAAGCGATCTTTATCACCGCCTGAGCGTGTTCGGACTCGATCTACCGCCGCTGCGCGAGCGACCGGGGGACATCGAAGATCTCGTGCCTCTGATGGTCGCCGAGTTCAACGCGGTGGCGAGTAAGAACGTCAAGGTAATCCCCGATCGGGTCTACGCGAAGATGCGCAATTACGACTGGCCCGGTAATGTGCGCGAGCTGCGCAATGTGGTCGAGCGTGCGGTCCTCCTCGCCAGTACAGATATTTTTCCTGAGCAGTGGCTTCAACTCGGTAAAGGTGTCGGGAGCGTGACCGTTCGGTCCCCCCATCAAGTTTTGCCCTCCCAAAACGAACAAACAAGGAGCTATGGAGCGAATGCGTCGAGAGTGGGAGGGGGGTCTGAACGGTTATTCGATAACGGGTCCGTAGGCCCAACGGTCGATGACAGCCGGCTTATCATTCCGTTAGACGGATCCATGGCGCTGGACGAGATGGACAGGTTCATCATCCAAAGCGCCCTGAAGAAGTCCGGCTACAATGTGACGGCTACGGCACGTGCCCTCGGCACCACCCGGGAGACGCTGCGTTACCGGATCCAGAAGTACAACTTGCGCACAGAGGTGGCGGGTGCGGGGTCGCAGACCGACGAGCCCTGAGCAATTCCCGGGAAGGAGTATGGTAGATCCCAGCGAATCTGATCCGGATGTCCCCGCATCGGGTGGAGAGATCCTCTATGGCGAGCAGACGCGCCTGGCTATCGCCAACTTCAGGATCAGCGGCTTGCGTTTTCCACGGGCTTTGGTCCGCGCACTGGGATTGATCAAGGCCTGCGCGGCCCGTGTCAACCGCGACCTGGGCATCCTCCCCGGGGAGCTATCTCAGGCTATCGAAGAATCGGCCATGACTGTGGCCGAGGGCATGCAAGATGACCAGTTTCCGGTCGATGTATTTCAGACCGGCTCTGGTACTAGCACCAACATGAAGGCCAACGAGGTGGTCGCGGCGCTGGCTGCACGGCGCCTGGGGCGTGCCGTGCACCCCAATGACGACGTAAACCTCGGCCAAAGCAGCAACGACGTTATTCCCACCGCCATCCATGTCGGCGCCGCCCTGGAGCTTGTGCGGTGCATGGATGCCCTTGAATCGCTGCGGGAGTCTATCCTGGCTCGGGCGAGCGAGCATGCGGCCGTCGTCAAGACCGGGCGCACCCACTTGATGGACGCGGTGCCCATGACGCTGGGACAGGAGCTCTCCGGCTGGGCCGCCCAAGTGGAAACGGGGCTGGCTCGCTTGCGGGACGTGAAGGAGCGGCTGCTGGCGCTTGCCCAGGGCGGGACCGCCGTGGGCACTGGCTTGAATGCCCACCCAGGCTTCGCGCACCGTTTCGCAGCTACGATGGCCGAGCGGACGGGCCTGGCCTTCCGCCCGGCACCCAATACCTTTGCCGCGATCGGCTCACAGGACACGGCGGTCGAGCTGAGCGGGCAATTGCGCGCGACCGCCATCACGCTGCTCAAAATCGCCACGGATCTGCGCTGGATGAACAGCGGACCGGTTTCCGGCCTTGGCGAGATCCATCTTCCCGAGCTGCAACCGGGCAGTAGCATCATGCCCGGCAAGGTCAACCCCGTGATACCGGAGGCTGTGGGCATGGCCTGCGTACAGGTGATCGGGCTCGACACCGCGGTCGCCCTAGCGGCGCAGGACAACCGTTTCCAGCTCGCCACTATGCTGCCGCTGATCGCCTACAACCTACTCCAGCAGTTGGCCCTTCTGACAAGCGCGACGCGTTCCCTCGAGAAGCAAGCCATCATGTGCTTCGATGCCAATGTCCAGGACCTGGCAGAGCGGGCGGGGCGCAACGCCATGCTGGCGACGGCGCTGACGCCGCGAATCGGCTACGACCTTGCCGCCAGGATTGCGAAGTCGGCCCTGGAGCAGGGGCGTGCCCTAATCGATGTGGCGCGCGAGATGAGCGGCCTTCCCGAAGGGGAGCTCCTGAAGCTCGTCGATCCGGAGCGGATGGCGCGTCCCCACGATCATGCTTTGAAACCCTAGCGCCTGAATCAGGTAGGCGATCTCCTCGAAATTGAGCGACCTGAGGGGCTCGAACGAGAATTGCCCAGGCCTGTCTCCCAATGTGCGCATCAGGCTCGCTACATCGGGGCGTCGGCGACGTGGTGGTGGCCGGCACCGCCGAGAAGGCCGGCCACCGGATTACCTTCGTCCGCTTCCTCGGCTACGGGCTCCCGTTGATGATCGAGTCGGTAGCGGTCGCGACGCTGTATGTTTGGGCTCGGTACTACTTGTGAAGCTATCCCTGCCAAAAAAGCATCGTACTTGGTCATTCGGGGGTGAGAGCCAGCGTCGGGCGCAGATACATCCCCCGACGGCTCTCGTAGTTGGGGTTTTTGGTGAGTAGAGCGGCTGGATCACTCCAGCCGCTCCCTCAGCAGAACCGGACGTGCGGAACTATCGCATTCGGCTCCCGATAGATCGGTACCCCCCGGCACGTTTCAGCAAGGTTGGAACATCGATATGGTCTTCCATGACGTTGGATACCCCAGATGTTTCAGACGGACAAGCAAACGCGCCCACGTCATGCGGCGATTGCCGCCGCGACGGTTGAACCAGCGAGGATGATGCACTTTCCGCGCTCCAGGAAGCTCTGGTAGAGGTAACCACCGGTTGCCGGCTCTGGACACGGGGCCGTCGGCCAGGATTCGAAAATGGATGGGCTCAACGCGGGAGCCTCAGCTCCGCGATC
>CAYYHR010000273.1:0-4942 GCA_964471705.1 uncultured Chromatiaceae bacterium | reverse complement strand
GCTAGGCGCACGCGAGACCGCCAGAATTCATCCGCAAAGGCATCCATTCGGGTTCAACTGCCGTTTTTAGGGTTCAGAAGAATCCGGTAAAGCCGGCAATTCCTGGGAATCGATGTACGCATCCCGTGTCGGCGAAACCAGCATGTAAAAGGCTGGAACCACGTAGAGGGTGAAGATGGTGCCGATGCCGAGTCCGGTGGCGATGACCAGTCCGATGTGGAACCGGCTGACCGCACCGGGGCCGGTAGCGATGAGCAGGGGCACCATTGCCACTACCATGGAGAGGGTGGTCATCAGGATGGGCCGCAGCCGGATACGCGATGCCTTCACCGCCGCCTCGCGCTTGTTCAGGCCCTCATGAATCCGCAGCTGGTTGGCGAACTCCACGATCAGGATGCCGTTCTTGGCAATGAGTCCGATCAAGGTGATCAGACCCACTTGCGTGTAGATATTGACGCTGGCAAATCCGAGCGTCAGAAAGACCATGGCCCCGAAGATGGACATGGGCACGGACACCAGGATGATGAGGGGGTCACGCCAGCTTTCGAACTGGGCTGCCAGCACCAAGTAGATCACCAGCAGGGACATGAAGAAGGTGATGACCAGGGCGCTTCCCTGCCGGGCATACTGGCGCGACTCGCCCATGAAGTCCCACGCATAGCCCCGGGGAAGGATCTTTCGCGCCTGGGTCTCCAGGAAGTCGATGGCATCGCCCAAAGTGATCCCGGGCGCCATGATCCCCTCGATGGTCAGGGAGTTGAGCTGCTGAAACTGGGTGCGCTTGCTCGGCTCCACGGCTTTCTCGAAGCTCACCAGGTTGGATAGGGGGATCAGCTCGCCGGAGGTGCCCTTCAGGTAGTAGTCGTCGAGCATGGACGGATCCAGCCGATACTTCCGAGATACTTGGGGGATGACCTCGTAGCTGCGCTCGGCGAGGCTGAAGCGGTTGACATAGCCGCCCCCGAGCATGGTGGAGAGACTGCGACCGATTTCTCGCATGTCTATCCCAAGGTCCCCGGCGCGATCGCGGTCGATCCGAATCGTCGTTTTCGGTCGATCGAGCTCGACGGCCTTACGCAGGAAGATGAAGTCGCCGCTGCCCATGGCGCTACCGATCAGCTCGCCGCCGATCCGATCCAGCTCCTTGTAGCCGGCGTCGGTGGTGATCACGAATTGCATGGGTAGACCGCGACCCGCGGCCGGTAGGCTCGGACGCGGGAAGGCGGCCACTTGCAGACCGGCTACTTGCTGGAGCTTGCCCTGAAGCTCCGGGGCTACGTCCATCTGGGAGCGCTCGCGCTCGCTGGTCGGGAGCATCTTGAAGCCACCGAAGGTGGTGCTGGAATCGCCGCCGAAGCCCACCAGCACGAAGCTCTCGCTGTACTCGGGAAAGGACTCGAAAATGTCGACGATCTCTTTTGCGTAGACCTGGTTGTACTCGACGGTTGCGGTCTGGGGCCCAACGGCCTGGAAGAAGAGGATGCTTTGATCTTCGGTGGGGGCCAGCTCGTTCTTGCTGGTGACGAACATGAGCCAGATGCTCGCAAGAACGATCAGGGCGAAGACAAGCGTCACGGATGGATACCTGAGCCATCCGTGCAGGGTGGCCTCGTAGCCGGACGCGAGCCGGTCGAAGAAACGTTCGACGGCGCGCTCGAACGGGCCGGCGTTTCCGGCGACGCGCAGCACCTTGCCGCTGAGCATGGGGGACAGGGTCAGCGCCACCACGCCGGAGACCAGCACCGCGGCGGCCAGGGAGAAGGCGAACTCGGTGAACAGGGTACCCACAAGGCCACCCATGAATCCGATCGGTGCGTACACGGCCACCAGGGTGGTCGTCATGGCGATGATGGGCACGGCGAGCTCCCGCGCTCCCTTGATGGCGGCGTCGCGTCGAGACTCCCCGAGCTCGATGTGCCGATGCACGTTCTCCACCACGACGATGGCGTCGTCCACCACCAAGCCGATGGCCAGCACCAGCGCCAGCAGGGTCAGTAGGTTGATCGAGAAGCCCATGAGCAGCATCAGGAAGGCCCCGCCGATTAGGGACAGGGGGACCGCCACCGCCGGTACCACGGCCGCGCGCATGGAGCCGAGGCTGAGGAAAATCACCACCAGGACGATGAGAACCGCCTCGGCCAGGGTCTTGAATACCTCGTCGATGGAGTCGCTGATAAAAATGCTGGCGTCATAGGGGATCTGGGCTTCGAGTCCTGATGGCAGCTGGGCCCGGATCTCCGGCAGCAGATCCTTGACCCTCTTGGCGACGGAAAGGGGATTCTGCCCCGGCGCCTGCTCGATGCCGATGAAGATGGCGGGGATGCCCTTGAACAGGGTCGTGGTCTCATAGTCCTTGGCGCCGAGCTGCACGTCCGCCACGTCGCGCAGGCGTACCAGGGTATCTCCCTCGGAGAGCACCACCAGATTGCGGAAGTCCTCGAGCCGGCTCACGTCCGTGGTTGCTGCCAGGTCCACGGCGAAATAGCGATCCTTGAGCTTGCCGATGCCGGCGAGATAATTGTTCCGTTGCAGGACCTCCTCCACGTCGGTCGGCGACACGCCCAGGGCGGCCATGCGCCGGGGGTCGAGCCAGATGCGCATGGCAAAGGACTTGTTGCCGATCAGCTCGGCCTTGGCCACGCCCGGCACGGCCTGGAGCTGGGGCTGGACCACTCGCAGCAGGTAGTCGCTGATCTGGGACAGGCTCATGGTCTTGCTGAAGAAGGCCATGTACATCAGGGCCGTCGGGTCACCCGTTGTGGCGTCGATGACGGGGTCCTCCGCGTCAGCCGGCAGTACATTGCGCTGGCTCGCAACCTTGGCCTGGATCTCGGCTACCGCGGCCTTGGGGTCGTAGTCGAGCTTCATGTGGGCCTCGATCGTCGAGCTTCCCTGTACGCTGGTGGAGGAGAGGTAGTCGATGCCGTCGGCCTCGGCGATCGCCTGCTGCAAGGGCGTGGTGATGAAGCTCTTGACCAGGGCACCGCTGGCCCCTGGGTAGCTGGTGGTGATGGTGACCACCGTGTCTTTGGTCTCCGGATACTGGCGCACTTCCAGACTGGCGATGGCGCGCAGGCCGATGACCAGGATCAGCAGGCTGACCACGCTGGCCAGTACCGGTCGCTTGACGAAGATGTCGGTGAACTTCATGGCCCCAGGGGCCCGTCTTTCGGCGGAATTACCGAATTGTCGATCGTGACCGCCTGACCATTGCGTAGCTTCATTTGTCCGGCCATGACCACCCGGTCGCCGGCGGCGAGGCCGTCGCTGATCTCCACTGCTCCTCCCTGGGCGTGCCCTGCGGTCACCTGCTGTCGCTCCACGATGGTCTGACCTTCCTTCTCCTTGATCAGAAACACGGTATCTCCGTAAGGCGCGAAGGTGATCGCTGTGCGAGGCAGGGTGAGCAGGTCTTCGCGGGCTGGCAGCAGGGTGGCGACCTCGGCGAACATTCCCGGGCGCAGGAGCTGCTCCGTATTCTGCAACAGCGCCCGTACTCCGATGGAGCGGCTCTTCGTATCGACCCCGGGATTGATGGCCGTGATGGTGCCGTCGAACTCCCTATCGGGGTAGGCTGCGACCTTCACCGAGACCTTCTTTCCCACCGCAATCTGAGGCAGGTCCCGCTCCGGCAGAGAATAGTCGACGAAGATGGGGTCCAGCGCGTCCAAGGGGACGATCTGCGAGCCAGGGGCCAGGTATTCACCCAAATCCAGCAGGCGGATACCGAGCCGGCCGGCAAAAGGCGCGGTGATGTGCTTCTTGGCGATCAGGGCCTTTTTGGCGGCCACTGCAGCATTGGCGCTGTCGAGCTGGGCCGAGGCCTCGTCGTAGTCGGACTGGGATGCCGACCGGTCCTTGAGCAGCTTGCCGAATCGCCGTACCTTGATCTGGGCCAGGTCCCTTTGTGCGATCAGCCCGGCAAGGTCCGCTTGGTCGACACTGTCGTCGAGCTGTACCAGGGGATCTCCCTTGGCAACGGTCTGACCGGAGTCGAAGTGGATCTCCCGTACCTGCCCGGCTACCTCGTTGGTGACGAAGATGCCCTGTGTAGCGACCAAGCTGCCTACGGCGGTCAGCCTCGGCTGCCAGTTTTCCTGCTTAACCTCGGCGACGGCGACAACCGGTGGCGGCGGCGGGCCGCCCATAGCCTCCTGTTGCTGCATTTGATGTTGCTTCCAGGCGAAGATGCCGGCGAGGACGGCTCCGAGGAAGAGGAGGACGAAAAACAATCGAAGGAGCATGGCGGTGGTGTTACTGGGAGAAGCGAGGCTCTCGTTTCAAGAAGATCAAGGTCTGATTCCGAGGTTCCGGATCGGTTCAATCCGGCTATGCCGAACTGTGTGCCGTCGCCGAAGTTCATGCATCCAAAGATGGTGATGGGGAGCTCGTGCGCAACTTCGTCGCCGCATGGACCAAGGTGATGTTGGCTGATCGCTTCGATCTGACGCGCTCGTATCGAGACGACAGCTCGCGTTCCCGTCGAGCCGCAAATCTCGATGAGCAATCGCCGCGGGCATTTTACATCGCCTTCTGACACGGTGGTGCACCGGGCTGTCAACGTGATCCCGAACCGAGACGCCATCGCGCCAGCACTGGACGGCCAATGCGCGCAAGAAGGCGAAAGCAGGGTTGTCCAACGACGTGCGCCCTTCTCCTGCCTTATTGCGTAAAAACAGCAGCTTGGGCAAAAATCCCCAGTATCAGTCGACCAAGAGTTTGCAGGACAGCTTGGCACCTTGCTTCCGCGATTCTCCTTGAGGTTTCATGGCGCTTCCAACGCCTTGCGCAGTCCGCGAAAGCGCTTGCGATACTGAGCGGGTGTCACGCCCACCTTGCGCCGGAACAGGCGCCCGAAGAAAGCTGCGTCTTCGTAGCCGACCTCCGTGGCCACTGCTTCGACCGGCTCGTCGCCGCTCTCCAACAACTGCTTGGCCTCTTC
>CAYYHR010000272.1:0-4964 GCA_964471705.1 uncultured Chromatiaceae bacterium | reverse complement strand
AGCACCATCATCCAGCCGAAGTCGATGACCGGGCGGATGTCGCTGACGATCAGGGAAGCGAAGGCCACCTGGGTGGTCAGGGCCGTGTAGAGGGAGGGCAGGAACTTGGAGCGGACGGTCTCCTCGACCATGGCCCGCTGCTCACCCGCCGGGTTTTGGGTCTGGAGCTCCAGGTAGCGCACGATCAGGTGCACCGCGAGGGCCAGGGCGGTGATCAGCATCAGGGAGATGAAGTTGGACGAGACCACGGTCACCCGCCAGTCCAGGAGTCCGAGCAGGCCCGTCATGCCGACGGCGGAGGCGACACAGATGACCAAGGGGATCAGGACCCAGCGCGGACGCTTGAAGGCCACCGCCAACAGGCCGACCAGAAACAGGGTCACGCCGACGCCGAAGACCTCGATGTCGCTGCGCACATAGTCGATCATGTCCGAGGTGATCATGGGGAGTCCCCCCAGATGGATCTCCGCCATGCCCCGATGCCGGTCCAGCACTGTGCGGATGGCGGCGATATCCGCCTGCTCCCGATCCTGGATCTGCGCGCTGTATTCCTTGAATTCCTTCGAGACCTGCTCCAGCTCGGCGATCTCCTCGCTCGTGAGGCTCCCCTGGGATTGCGCCAAGCGCAGAGCCTCGCGCTGCGCGAGCAGGGACCTGTACTTCTCGTCCCGGCGCAGGGTCACTCGCATGGCGGTGGTACGTCCGTCGGCGCTGACCACCAGGTTCTTGTACAGGGGGCTGTGCGTGAGCTCCTTGCGTGCCAGCTCGCGATCCGTGCCCGGGGTCTCGAGCGTGCGCTCGTGCTGCTGGATCTCGCTCAGGGACATGCGTGGACTGTCCAGGAGGGGCACGTCGAGCAGGGTGGTCACGGATGCGACGTCCTTCAGGGCGGTGAGCTGGTCGCGCAGCTTGCCGATATCGTCCAGAACGGCATCGGACATCAGGTCCGCCCGGGGGCTGTAGGTCACCACCAGGTAGTCGTCGGAGCCGTAACGGGCGCTCACCCCCCGGTAGTAGCGCAGAGCGGCATCGTTCTCGAGGGTCAGGGAGTCGGAGGTTGCATCCAGCTTGAACCCTTGTGCATAGAAGGCCGCCAGGGCAATGAAGACCGCTATCCCGAACAGGACCCACCGTGAGTGGTCGAGTGTGAGGCGGTAGTAGAGATCCGTGAGCTTGCCGAGCATGGTTCGTTTCATCAATGGAAGCGAGCGACGTCAAAAATTTTTTTATTGTCCGCGGTGGGGTGCGGATAGATCAATCACTGAATTTCGGCACCGGGAAACCGATCGCCGGCGGGGGCTTCATCCGGCGGCGATCGCCGGAGAGCGGGAGACGAGCTTTCAAGTCTCGTCCAATCCGAGAAGGCTCTTGACCTGTGCCACGAGGTTCTTGGTCGAGAAGGGCTTGGTGATGTAGCCATCGGCGCCCAGCGCCAGCCCTTCGGCAATCTGCGCTGGGCGGCCCTTGGCGCTCAACATGACGATCCGGGTCCCGGCCAGAGCCGGGTCTGCCCGGACCTGCCTGCAGACCTCGAAGCCGTTGATCCTGGGCATCATAACGTCCAGCAGCACCAGATCCGGACGGTGTGCCCGGATGCTCTGCAGCGCTTCTTGCCCGTCCCGCGCCACCAGGATCTCGAACCCCTCGCGCCGCATCAGGAACTCGAGTGAGATGACGATATTCGGCTCGTCATCGACGATCAGGATCTTTTTGTTCATTTGGCTCGCCTCTCACGGATGGACGCGCTCGGGTCGGCTTCACGGGGACTCGGGAAGCAGGAAGGAAAAGGTCGCGCCCTCGCCCGGGGTGCTCTCCGCCCAAATTCGACCCCCCTGGTGCTCGATGATTCCACGACTGATCGGCAGACCCAGCCCCGTCCCTACCGGCTTTTCGTGCCCCCCACTGCCTTGGCGAAACTTCTCGAAGATGAACGGAAGCTCGTCGGCGGGGATTCCGCTCCCGTTGTCGGATACCTGCACCAGGTAGCCGTCAGGATATTTGTGCAGCTCGACGTCGACCGTGCCGGTATCCTCGGGAACGAACTTGGCCGCGTTGGAAAGCAGATTGAGCATGACCTGGGTCAGCCGGTCCTTGTCGCTCCACATGAGGGCCGGTCGTTCCGGCAGGTGCAGGGAGACCCGCACCCCCTTGTTGCGGAAGAGTCGCTCGGTACTCTCCACAGATTGCCGGATCAGCTCCCCGAGGTCCAGGCGCACGTTCTGCCATTCAGCGGCCCCGGACTCGATCTTGGCCAGGTCGAGCACCTGGTTGACCAGCCGCGTGAGACGCTCGGTCTCGGTGACGATGATACCGAGGAAACGGATGCGCTCATCCTGCTCCAGGTCGGGATTGTCCTGCAGGATCTCTGCGAAGGCGCGGATCGAGGAGAGCGGGGTCCTAAGCTCGTGGGTGACGGAAGACATGAAGTCGTCCTTCATCCGGTCCAGCTCCAGCAGCCTCTCGTTCGCGGCGCGCAGCTCCGCCGTAGCGGACTGAAGCTCCTGGGATTTCTGCTCCAGCTCGTGGCTGTAGGCACGGATTTGGGATGCCTCGTCGAGGATGCCCATCACCTCGTCGAGCCCCAGGGGCTCCTCCTTGGTCACCGAAGACACCATCACCCGCGCCGAGGCGCTGCCGATCACGCCGGCGAGCAAGGTCTCGGCGAAGGTCACAGTGTAGGCGTCGGCGGGGAGCTCGCTGGCCGAGCGCATCCCGAGCTTGCCGGCGTGCTTGGCGAATGCTTCTCGTGCGCGCGCCGCGCCCAGGAAACGACCGGCCAGTGCGATGAGCTCGTCCACCTCGGCCCTGCCCCGCCAAAAACCACCGCCGACGGGGCGGTCCCGTTTCAGGGCATCCACAAACAGGGTCGCCTGGGCAGTTTCCGCGGCGTTGGGTGCACGCAAGAGAGAAACGGCAAGAAATATCCCGAGATTCACCGCCAGACTCCAGAACAGGCAATGGGATATAGGATCCATGCCGCTCGAGCCGAACAGTGCCTGGGGTTTCAGCCAGTCGATGCCGAGCAACCCCTCCTCGAGGAAAGACATCGGCAGCCAGCCGGACTTGGCGAAAGAGGGTAGCAGCAGGGTGTAGAGCCAGACCGTGAAGCCTGCCGCCAGGCCGGCAACCGCCCCGTCCCTGGTGCCTCCCCGCCAGTAGAGTCCGCTGATCAGGGCTGGCGCGAACTGGGCGACGGCGGCAAAGCTGATGAGCCCGATGCTGACCAGGGCATAGGTTTCACCGGCGAGTCTGAAGTAGAGATAGCCCAGCAGCAGGATGAGGACGATGGCCCAGCGGCGGATGCGCAGGAGCACCCGGCTGACATCCTTCCCCGGTGGCACATGCCCCCAGCGCCGCAATAAGGCGGGCATCACCAGGTCGTTGCATGTCATAGTCGATAGAGCGATGGTCTCGACGATGACCATGCCGGTAGCGGCGGACACGCCGCCGATGTAGGCCAACAGGGCGAGCCACTGACTCTCCCGTGCCATGGGCAGGGTCAGCACGAAGGTGTCCGCATCCACCCCCCTGTTGGGAAACTGGAGCTGACCGGCCAGCGCAATGGGCAGCACGAAGATATTGGTGAGCAGAAGGTAGAGTGGGAACAGCCAGATGGCGCGACGCAGTTGGCGCTCATTGCTGTTCTCCACGACTGCCACCTGGAACTGACGCGGCAGTAGGATGATGGCAAGACCCGCCAGGAGACATAAGGAAAACCAGGCGGAATAACCGCCCACGGCCGGCCGGAGCAAAGGCTTGACGTGGCCCGCCTGCCGCGCCTGCTCGAAGATATCGCCAAAGCCCGAGAAGAGACCAAAGGTCACGAACAATCCCACGGAGGTGAAAGCGATTAGCTTGACCAGGGATTCCAGTGCAATGGCAGCCACCATGCCCTCGTGGCGCTCGCAGGCGTCCAGATGGCGGGTGCCGAATAGAATGGTGAAGGCGGCCAGCACGAGCGCGACATACAAGGCGTTGTCCGTCCAGAAGGGCAGGTTGCCCGCATGTCTGGGCATGACGATGTCCGGGTAGCGAAGCAAGATGCTGAAGCTCGAGGATATGCCCTTGAGCTGCAAGGCGATGTAGGGGACGATCCCGATGATCGCGATCAGGGTCACCAGCCCCCCCAGCAGGTGACTTTTCCCGTAGCGCGAGGCGATGAAATCCGCGATCGAGGTGATGCGCTGGGACTTGCTGATGCGCACCATCTTGAGCAGAAGCGAGCCCCAGAGTGCGGCGGCCATAGTCGGCCCCAGATAAGTGGGCAAAAAACCGACCCCGGATTCCGCTGCCCGCCCGACGCTGCCGTAATAGGTCCAGGCTGTGCAGTAGACCGCCAGGGACAGCGCATACACGGTAGGGGAGGCGATCACCGAGCGTCCCTTGTCCGCGCGCCGGTCGGCCCAGTAGGCGACCGCGAAAAGCAGACAGACATAGAGAAGGGAAACCAGGATGATCAGGGAGCCGCTGAGTACCGTCTCATCGCTGGTCGCGCCCGCCGTCATTCGCCCTTCCCTCTGAGTATCCAGGCGAGCAGGGCGATGTACATGGCCCAGGCAGCGAAGAAATACAGGTACAGCAAGGGAATGCCCTTCCAGTACAAGGGCTGGTCGAAAAGGGCCGTCACCGGCGAGCAGAAGAGCAGCAGGCCGACCAGGAAGGCAGCCACCAAGCGATGGCCTGTAAGCGCCGTATGTCGCAATGTCCGACTCTTTCGATAGCCTATCGAAGCTGTACGCAGTGAGTATAGTTCAGGGGGCCGGGCAACCGATCCGCAATCAGTGCGGGGTTTCTCGTGCCCAACGGGCAAGCCGAGACTTCTGGCGCTCAGCGAAGAGAAGCGTGCCAATACCGCTGGGGATGAGCCGGACGGGGTGCGGTGAATCGCCGCTGCCCATCCTCTGATGCGTGAGGTGGTTTAATGCAACCGGACACCTCAGTTAAGGGACAAACCTGAAACAGAG
>CAYYHR010000271.1:0-4966 GCA_964471705.1 uncultured Chromatiaceae bacterium | reverse complement strand
GATTGAAGAATCACTCCTGAGGAATGTGGTCGTCGCCGCTCACCACCTTGGGCAATTTTGCGGTGTTCGCGTCGTAGTAACGTTTGCGCGACGCGGGTTACCCATAGTCGAATTCCGATCCAACAGGCCACATGTCAAAATCAAAGTCACTGCTCGCTTCTCTCGCCCTTTTAATCTGCACGGCCCTCGCGGCGTCTGATGAGACCACGCGGATGTCATGGGAATACCAAGGCGACGCGGTAGCCTATCGTCTCGACGGAGCCGGTCCGCCCGTTTTGCAGATCCATGGGATCGGTGCGGGTGCGTCGTCGGCTCAAACCCAGTACCAGATCCCGGCGCTCGTCGATGCAGGCTATCGTGTGTATTCGATCGACCTGCTGGGCTGGGGGCGATCTATCGGCCCCCAACGGCGTTTTACCGGACCAGACTACGTCACACTTATTAACGCCTTCATAGACGAAGTCATTGCCGAGCCCACGGCCATTGTCGGGCATTCCTTGGGAGGGACCTATGCGATCAGCGTCGCTGCGCGAAATCCGCAACGGGTCACCGCGCTTGTGCTCAATGCACCCGTCGGTGCGGTTAGCTTCACCGACGAGCCGGGTCGCACCAACGAGTTAGTTTGGCAGTGGTTCGTGACCGGTACCGCGGGGCAGACTGCTTACGCGGCCTTGGGCTCATGGCCCTCTATACGGTATTTCTGTCGCAATTCGCTCTATGTCGACCCGTCGTTCTGCGATGTCGAGACGATCTCCGACTATTGGCGCTTTACCCAGCAACCAGATTCGATCTATTCGGCTGCATCCTTCCTGACCGGCAACCTAGCGTTAGACGTACGAGAAGATTTTGCTGGACTCGAGCAGCCCGTGCTTCTGATTTGGGGTCTCGACAACGCCTTCACCCCGGTGACGGAGGGAGACGAGTTCCTTGCCTTGAATCCGGCGGCGACTCTCGTCGAGGTATCCCCTGGTGGAGCAATGGTCAATGACGAGAGCGGAGAATTGTTCGACACCCTTCTGATTGAACATCTGGATTGGCATCATCGATGAACGGAAAGGCGGATGCGAATTTCCAACTAGCCCCGGAAGATACGAGACGACGGGAGCGCAAGAGCATTCGTAGGCGGATGACAAGCCGAGGCATCTGCATCCTGGTCGTTGCAGTGCTGCTGCAAGTGAGCGGGAACGCCCGCGCCCAGCTTGTATCGCCTGTCAAAGTCGAGCTCCTGCAGCGATTCAAGGAACTCATCTACACGGGACAGACTCTCGCCCATGCGGATGAAGTGGCTGCGGGAATCTCCGATCCGTTTGTCTACGTCGAAGTGGGCAGCGGCGAATTGCCGGTCTCCTATTACCACTTTCTGGTGAGAGCGGACCGCCTGTCGGCTTTCACGGATGCAATCGCGTTGCCTCCGGGGCTTGTGCTTGCGCCGGTTAGTATCGTGGAAGGGACACAGGCCCGATACTACCTCACGATCTCCGTCTACGAGGTCGGGGGAGAGCGCAGCGGATTGAGGGCGGAGTGGGTGACCTACGTGCTTGCCGAAGGTGACGATCGGCCCCGGTTGCTGATGATTGAAACGGCAACCAGCGAGGCTTCGCTGAATCCGGTCGAGCTTCAAGCCGACCCAACAGAGCGTTTCGAGTACGAACGCCGCGGGGATACCTTGATAACGGAGGTTGTCTCCGCAACATCCGCCTTCTCAGCCTCCATCAAGCTGCCGAATCTCCCGCTCAAATCGCGGCTCCTCGATCGGCGTTGGGGGGCAGCGAGTGATGTGGTTTACTGGCGGAACGGTGTCACCGATCTGCAAAATGTCAACGGGCTACTCGCCAACCGACGCATGCTCTGGATACCGAAATCGAGCGTGCAGGTTGACGACCGATCACACTGGGCGGCCTACGCCGAATCCCAGCCAGAATGGGTGCTGCTTTACGACCACCGAATCGATGTGGCGGTGCGGCCATGGACCAACGCGGACGATCCGGAACTGCCCCTTGACCCGGTTTTTCGCGATGAGCTGCTCGAGACGAAGGCAACGGTATTCTCCACCCTGGAGATGGAGCGTGCGGAAGCCATTGACGAGCGGATGGCCGAGCCGCTGGCCGACTTTGTCCTCGAAGGCGCTCCTCCTGCCATCTTCCTGAACTTCGAGATACTCCCTGACCGGCTAGAGCATTTTGCGGCGTCGATTCCTCTCCCGCGGGGCTTCAAGCTTGCGCCCATCGAGCCTTGCAACGGCATCGGAAAGCGTTACTTCCTCAGCCTGAACGTTTACCTGGCCGGCGGCCTCGCACCGGGATATCGTGCCGAGTGGTCCGTCTACACCACGAAAGAGGGCGATCCGAGACCGCAGTTCATGATCGTAGAAGCGCAGACGAGCGGTTTCTCCATCGATCCGGTCGACGTCATAACGAGACCGGCGGAGGTGTTCGAGTACGCGTTCTCCGACGCCGGTGCGCTCAGCATCAACATCCGCTCACCTGATACGACATTCCAGGCCCACATCCCGCTGCCCGAAGAGTTGGATCAGCGCGAGCTGAACCTTTCCTGGGCAGAATGCAACAACCTCGTCTACTGGCGCAATGGCGTGGCGGACAAGGTGTACTACAACGGATCGGCCTACGAGAACGTTTCGCTGGTGCCGACGGCAGGTGTCGAGATTGAGGACGGAACACGCTTCGCCGACTACGTACGTCTCGATCACATCTTCATCTACGAGCAGCCGCAGGTGTTCGTGGTTAGCCCGTGGAACAACCTGAATGAGCTGCAGGGCACCGAGGTCACAGGACGGCGTCCGTCCAGGGGCAGACCTGGAAAGTAGAAGGGAGTTGCGACACCCTCTCGGGGGACGTGCTTACCTGGTGCATGTACGCGACAGGAATCAAACCCGGTCCCGGATCTGCGCCGGAGGAGGTCAACAAGGCCATGTATCCATGTCGAAGCAAGACCTCGAATTCCGCCTCCGGACCACTGCGTCCAATGGGAAAAACCGACGGGGACTAACGGTGACGGAAGGCGGGGCGAATGTGATTTCGGAGGCGGGGGTGGCCGGCCTGCCGGCGATCGCTTCCGACATCGAGGGCTCCTTGGGGCTGTTGGGTGCAGACTATCCCGGTTACTACCCGGTGGGGGGTACAGACTCCCTGCGCGAACGGCTGCTACGCGCCGAGTCCGACTGCGGGTACTCTGCAGAGCTGGTGGCTGCCTGCGCCGCACGCCGCCACCCGTTCACGCCGCAACAGGAACTGGCGGGTTGGGAGCTACTTCTGGAGGATATTCAAGCTTCCGGTGCAGGTTAGCTCACCGGTGCAGAACTGCTCGGTAGAAGGAATGACAGCTGCAACGCGCTACCAAAGGCTCGCCTACCGACATTCAGCTGGGGATGCTCCTGGTTTCGATTCCCGCGACCGTCAAGCTCAGTATTTAGCCACAAGCTGCCGGTCGAGGCAGTTACAACCAACAGCAGCTTTTCAGCATTGAGCAGCCTTTCGTAAACAGCCAAGTTAAATCGATGAGACTGTGTCCCGGTCGGCTACTTCCGAGACGCAACGCCACCCGCAAGCCGCCGCGGGTGAGTCCGCTCGGCACGCTGCGATGACCCGCTCGCTGATGGCGTTGAAATCCCGCGGTTTCAATTCCTCCGCGTAGTGGGTTCAGACCCACTGAAGCTGTAGCAGAGATTCAAGAAACTTCGTATCTTCCGAAAGTTGACTCAGATTTCTTGGTACCAAATCGGATTCAGTATCCGATGGCAAGTTTCTCATGACAAGCGGCGTCGCCTCCGCACGTCGCAAACAGCTTCGAGGAGATCGACGCGGTAACCCAGGGTTTGTTGCACCGCATAGAAAGATATTTTCTTTCGGGTCCTCAACGCGCACTATTCGCACTCGATGTGCAATTCGAGATCTTGGCGGATCTTTGGTGTATAGATTAGGGCACGGATGATGTCTCTAGGACGCCAAATCTCCTCGTTACCCAAGACCGCGACGTAATCTCCGCCCAGCTCATAGGGATCCCAAAAAACCGCGTAATAGGTACCTGGAGTCGTGACCTCCTCTTGAAACACTGGTCCTTCGTAGTAGCGTTTGCCACCGAACGGCTCGAAGAAGGTGCCACGCGGCTCTCCAGGCTCCAAATTCGGTACCACGATAGCGCCGTAATCATCCGGTATATCGAAAGGCAGGTCCTCTAGCGGCTCGGGTAGCCCCGGCCCGACCAAGGCGAACCAGGGCAGGAACTCTTCGTATCCCGCACAAACCGGGACCAGGGATTCGATGTACACCTGCACCGGCTCGTTTATGTTGAATTCATAGACATCGACGTCGGTTGCCGGCGCATTGTCGTTGAACTTGATCCAGGAGTAGACGGCGATGGACTGCTCGATGGAATCGCGAACGATGAACGGCCGTTTTTCTGAAAAGTCGAAATGTTCAAAATAGGGAACGTGGGCGAACGCCGGAGCGCCCCCACAGGCCAGGAATACACCACAAAGTGCGTTGAGAAGCTTGTTTTGACGCGACATCATTCTCCTCCAGTGACGAAAAACCGAGCTGAACCGGTTCGGATCAAGACGGGCATGGTGCCCGTGCGTACGACAACCCTACGCATGAGTCGTTACAGGCCGAGCGGCTGAGACTGATGCTGAGTTTCGTACGATCAGTCGTCTTAACGACTAGAAAAAGTACGATCACCGTCAGGATATTGGGGTGATGCCGGCCCCGACAACGCTGAGTGGCAAGGTCCGTTAGCGAAGCCTGTGGGAGTGTGTTGGAGCCACGCTGTTACAACCGCGCTTGCGGCCGCAAGCAGTCCTTGTAGAGGCGGTGCTTGCTCGCCTAGGGTTGGCGCCGATGCCATCGCGCCGGCGGCTCAGGAATTCGCCGTCCGCTCCGGTATCAACAATACTACCCGGCGTGCCACGAAGGCGGGCTGGCGTGATAAGCCGAGTACGCGGGGGAATATT
>CAYYHR010000270.1:0-4967 GCA_964471705.1 uncultured Chromatiaceae bacterium | reverse complement strand
CGCAGATCGGAAACTCTCCGCCTAAGGTTGCGCGCGCCTGTGCTCTACTCGACTCGATCCGCTCTGTTACCTTGCCGGCGTAGCCATCTAGCCAGTTGTCCACTTCCGCAAACTTGGCTTTCAAATGCCCGGCGCTTCTATCAAGGAGCTTCGCTTGCTCAAGGAGCAATATGTAAAGATCCGTGAGTTGAATGATCGTTCCATCCAGAAGCGTCTGAAGACGTCGAACCGGGCCTCTTCGTTCGACTTCGCGGGTCATCGCACTCAGCAGATCCTCGATATTGCTTGCAGTATGTAGCGATTGGCACTTCTCTAAATGCTCAGGTCGAGTCGCGAGAAAGGCGGCTTGTGCATGAATCGGGACCACGACTACCTCGGACATTCCAAGTTCGTCCGAAGCAAGCCTCCGAATTCCCGAGTCATGACCGCCAATTGCCTCGTTGCCCAAAAGATGCTCCGGTGATCGCAGGAACCGGCGCATGTGGACCGGCTTGGTCAGATCCTTTTTGACATTGAGCACGAAAATGATCGGCTTGTTCTGGTTCCGAAGTGCCTTCATGCCTTGGAACGTCGACTCCTGAATCCCGTCGGAAGTGATCAGGAAAAGCAGAACATCGCTCTCGTTGATGATAGATAACGCCAAGGCTCGATCCGCGTCGCCTTCATAGGCACCAATCCCCGGGGTATCGACGATGCGTAGTCGTTCCCATTCGTATTCTCGGATGTGACGTGTCGTGCGCTGAGCACCTTTCCCGATCGTAGTCCCGTCACCGCGCGTGATCGCCTCACGGATCGTGCTCTTGCCCGCCATTGTTCGCCCGAAGAGGGTTACCGTGAATTTCTTTAACCGACTCGTTTTTCTCCGTAGCGCGTCGGAGGTGACACTGATCGACTGGGAAACTGCGGTATCGAGTTGTTGACCTACTTCGGTCAACCGCGAGCGGGCCTCGTCTGTAGCAACTCCCTGACAAATGGTGGCTTCGCTCTTGATCCGCTCTATCCGGTCCTGGAGTTTCTGGACGATATCCTTCGTCCTACCCAACGTAGCCCGAGCCTGACGGTGTTCCTCACGGGCGACTTTTGTGCAGCGCTTGAGCGCTCTTTCATAGGGAGTAAGATTCTTCTTATACCTCTTCGCCATCACGAAATTTTCCGTAGCAGCGCTTTATTGTCGCGATCCTGAGTACGTTCTGGAACGGAGTTCGTGATTTTAACGGGCCGGCACGATTTTGCACTGCGGTTAGCAGACGCCCCGTCCTCCTTCGGCAGAATGGAGGGCAAGTCCTTGACGCACGACGCGTTTATAGAGGAGCCCCCTTCCCAAAAGTTGGGCAAGGAATACGGTTGGGAGTGTATGAGATAGATGATAGCGATTCGGACGGTCTGGCGCTGCAACGGTCAGACTTGAGTCTCCACAACACCGCTCGTTGGAACCGGCCGGAGAAATTGCCTTCATCGAGCCGCATACCGACCTACTCGAGAACCCTAGCCGATGTGACTCGCCGCGATGCCCCGGGGATAGGAAAAAAGATCGGTGGTAAGCCGCAGCATCAGTACATCTTGCCCGTTGCGAGATAGGGGGATCCAAGACCGCAATCTCGGCCCAAAGCGGCGGCTCGGCTTTTGCCTTCGGACGCTCGTTAATTGAGATCTCGACCCCAAACGCTGCTCAACCTCGCGCCGCCTGACAGCGAGTCCCATGACCGCCGCTGGGACACTGCCGCCGGCGACGTCGGGGAGGTAGAGTTCAGACGAGTATCGCACGAACCGGTTGCCGAACGCCGTTCCGCCGAGTCGTCTGTAGCGAAAACGAAACAGCAACTTCGGAAGGCTGGAAGGTCTGCAACGGGTCGGGAACAGACAGTCACGCCTGCCCGAGGCATGAAATAGCCTCTCAATCCACGACTTCCCCATGCCAACCCAGGGGAGACAGACCCCGTGCCAGCGCACCCGCTTCCAGTGCTTCAATCAGTACTGTGGGACCCGCGGCGTAATTGTCTGTGTGTGACAAGTCCTCGTGCAGGTTCAGAATAGCTGCGGCAATGGCGTCGGGGGCAGCCTCCCCAGACAGGGGATGATAGGCGAAATTGTCATAGGCGTCCGCCCAAGCCCGGCACAGATTGTCCTGGTAATGTCCTAGCCCACCCTCGATCCAGTACAGATGCATGGCCTCGGCCATTTCCAGGCTCATGGCGTGCTGGATCAGGCTCTTGATAGGGGCAAAGGCGTCGCCCCAGGCCACAAAGATTACCGAGTGGGGGGAATCGAGCTTCATCACGAAGTGGCCATGGGGTCCTTCGATGCGGACCGCATCCTCCTTGCCAAGGCTCTCGAACACCTTGCGGGCGAAGGGCCGGCCGTCGCGGCGAATATGCAATTCGATGTGCCGGTCGTCACAGGGGCAACTGGCAATGTAGTAGTCCCCTTCCGCTGCGTCGGCGCTCAGGGTCACGTACTGGCCTGCCAAGAAGCGCAGGCGCTGGCTGCGGGGCGCCAGCAGGTGCAGGACGGCAACGTGCTCGTTGATGACCTCCACGGCCTTCACCTTGGCGGGGATGCTCTGCTGGGGGATGTCGTGCGCACCCGCCACGCTGGCCTTGATGACGATCTCGCTGACCGGCGCGTACGAGCACATGAGGAAATCGCCGCCGGTCTTATCTGCTTCTTTCAGAGAGAAGTCGCGGGGGTGCACCTTCTTCACTTGGCCGGCCAGCAGCCTGACCTTGCATTCGCCGCAATTGCCGTTGCTGCAGCCGTAATTGAGGGGGATGCCGGCCCGCAGGGCGGCCTCCAGCACGGTGTCGTTGCCTTCCACGAAGAATTCGTGGCCTGAGGGCTGTACGGTTACAGTGGCGGACATGATACGCATCCCGCTTTCCTGGGCCAGCAGCGCCTCGGCTCGGTCGGCCTCCTGGGGGCCGCCTCCAGTTCGCACCAGCCACTGTTTCACATTGGCGACGACCTGCCGGGCCACCGCGCCTATTCTTTCCGCCACATCCGCCAGCTTTTCTGGCAGGGAGCAGAAGAGAAATAAGTACTGAAATTCCAACCACCTAAGCCAAAATATCCTCCGCCCCCAGCCTTCGGTCAAGGGAAAGCATTGTCGAGCTAGCGACCGATCGGGCTTCTCCATCCGCGCACATGGATCCTGGTGTCGTGAATTCTTCGAGCCGGTTGAGGCTCGAAATAGCGCTCAATCAGAGTCGGATCGTCGAAATGGCGCCTACCCACGAAAGCCGTGGCGTGACGACCCCACTGCCGCATGGCGCCCGGCTCAGGGACACCCATCGGCCAGTACAAATAGCGTTCGCAGCGCTCGGAACCGGGCACGATCCCGTCGGGGCGATAAAGGCTTCGCCTGCCGTTGCCCGGCCACACAAGAGACCTCAATTGGTTGTCCTGCGCAACGCTGTACGATCGCCGCTCTTGGACATTGGAGCTCCGTGCGTACCGAACGTTCTCGACATAGTGTGTGCGCGATGCGACTCGGATCAGGATGCGCTCTCCCGCCCGTCGGCGACCAAGTCGTACCGGAACCAACGCAGGTTCTTCGAATACCGGCTCACGCGGGCGCAGTCGCACCCGGGACGTCGGAAAGAACATCTGATAGCAGCCGCAGCCGTGAATGGTGTCGTAGAGCAGCGGCTCACCGTCAGCGTCGAGAGTTACCCGCCAGATGAGGGCATCGAGATGGCCGCCGAGTAAATCCAGAGCGCCCATCTTCGGGCGCGCCGGAAACCAGAAACTGTAGACGAGTTGCAGCAGCGGCTCTCCCTGGTAGCGCGTATGTGTAATCCGGACGAACGTCGTGGGATCGGATGTATTGACGTACGCTGCACCCTGTCTGCTGAGCACTGGTGCACCGATCCGGTCATTTCCGTTCGACTCGTCGACCTCCAACAAGGGAGCGTAAGCCGCAAAAAGGCGGGCCAGGACAGAGCCTTCCGGGATCGGCACGCCGAGTGGGTTGTCGCGGGAGCGCTCGAGGTCCCTTGCCCGAGAGCCGATCGGCTGCGTCGATGACCTCCTCGGTTCGTAAACGATTAACCGGCCCGTAACGGGCAGGTCCTCGAGTGGCGTGGCGAAGGTTTCCCGGGTGTCCGATTGGTACGTCAGGATACCCTGAAAAAATGCCAAGGCCGTCAAAGGATAAAGCCCGAGAATTCGCTGCCAGGTTTGGTAGTCGTCAGGCACAGCGGCGGCAATGCGCAGCCGCTCCCGGCTAGCGGCGTTTCCCAGATTACGCCGAGCCAGCTTGCCCGAACACTCGTTCAAACGATCGATTGGACTTTGGGATCGCCGCAGCTCGGCCGGGAGACTCGCCACGTATGCAGCGGGCAGGTTTGCAAGCTCTATCATGCGCCCCTCCTGGTCAAGCCGTCGCATGCGCTCCACCCACCACCCCGTCGCCTTCGGGCTCATCGGGTCCCGACGGTAGCCGGCAAGGAACCGGTTTACACGTAAGTAGGGAAAGCCTTTAACCGGTGTTGCGCCACCATCCCGCACACCGGCTGCTTCCACCGTATTGTCCAGGACTGCGAATACTCGCTCGCAACGGGCAAGCTCGTCGCTGGTAGCCGATGGTGTAGGCTTCCTGACTGTTGTGGCACAGCCTGCCAAGGCGATCGTCCCAATGACAACCACGGCGGCGATGAGAGACACCGGCGTGCCACGTGTGACGACACCCCGAAACGGTGTGTGAAGTGCCATAAGGGTATAGCCTCCGTGGACAAAAGGATTGGAACAAAGCTACGTAACACAGGTGGCAGAGAAGAAATCATTGCGCAGTACACAGACAACAGCAAACGCTGCAGCCTTTGTGGCTCTGCTCACCAGGACATGCACTGATCAAATTTGTACTCCGGTTCCGGCGGAGCAAGTGGATCGCTCGTAAAGCGCTCTTCATCGAGGAAGATGGCTCTGGAGTCGTCGTCCCATGACAGCGGTCCCCGCGAGGGGTAATTAGC
>CAYYHR010000269.1:0-4978 GCA_964471705.1 uncultured Chromatiaceae bacterium | reverse complement strand
CTCAGGCCGGGTGCGCTTTATCGATGGGCTGCCAAGTGATGGCGACGCCATCGCCTACCCCGTGCCCTTGGCCTTGCACAAATCCAAATCAGGAGGGGACGACACCATTGCTTACAACTTCGCAAGCGATAAAAGCGAGCTGCCGGACGGAACACAGCCGAAACAGATGCGCGAGGGCTATGTATTCCCCGATGGACACCATGTCGAGCCGGCGTGCAACCTGCGGATGAAGACCGCCATCGATCCCAAGACAGGCCACGCAGCCGAGGCCCAGCTTTTCGGTTACGAATCCCTGGCACGCGGGCAGACTTTTATCGCCTGGGTGGAGGCGGACGATACAGCCAGGCACCTGCTGAAGCCGATCGTCACTGCCCTGCAAGGCGAGGTGCTGCTCGGTCGTTCCCGCTCCGCCGAGTACGGACAGGTGCGCATCGAACCGGCTGACGGGATCGCCGAAATCGGCCACGGCCCGGCGAACGGCAAGACACTGACGCTATGGCTGCTCTCCGACCTGGCCTTGGTCGACGAGCTTGGCCGCCCCACCTTGCAGCCCACGCCCCAGGCGCTTGGTCTTGCCGACAGCAAGATCCTTTGGCACAAGACCTTCCTGCGCCATCGCCGTTATTCTCCCTGGAACGCCTACCGCCACGGCTACGACCGCGAACGTCTATTGCTCACCGCCGGCGGCGTCATCACCCTGAAACTGACAGAGCCACCCACAGCAGAACAGCTTGAAAGGCTCGAGGCCGGCATCGGCCTGTACCGTGAGGCAGGCCTGGGACGGCTGTGGATCGAGCCACCCTTGCTGGCCAAGGACAGCATTGCAATCTCGCAGTCGAGCGTCACACGACAGACCCCCACAACACAAGCGGTTCTAGACGATCCGTTGCTGAGCTGGCTCGAGGATCAAACCCTCGATTGGCGCACAGAGTCTGACGCACGTGCCAAAGACTTGGCGAGAGACATCGGACGACTACTCAATAGCGCACGCCGTCGCCATGGCATTCGCGACAGTGAAGATTTCGGCCCTTCCAAGAGCCAGTGGGGCCAGGTGCTGGAGACGGCGCGCGACAAGAGCGGGCAGGCGTTGCACGACACCTTGTTCGCGGGCGATAGCGCGGTCATCAAAGCCAAGGGCGACGGCTGGGGCGAGATCATCGACTACGACCAGGGAGAGCCGGTGTATCTGGCCGACTGGCTGAGCAGTCGGCTCGCTGTGAAAGACACCAAACCCACACACTACGCCTACCTGATCCGCCGCCTGGCCCATCGTCTGCGGGGAGACACCCGACACCAGACCGCCCAGCAAGGAGAGCACGCCCATGGCTGATACCCAAAATCAAAACCGCAAACCCGACCAGCAACGCCTGCAACGCCCGGTGCTGCACATCGCCCGTTGCGTGTTGGAGGCCAAGATGCCGCTGTCACTGAGCACCGGCAACCCCGACGGCGTGTTCGACACCGCATTGGTCACCGACGCCAACAACCTGCCCGCCCTGCCCGGCAGCGCCCTCGCCGGGGTGCTGCGTCACCTGTGGCGGGCCAGCTACGGCGCTGAGACCCACGACGACGAGCTGTTCGGCTATCAAAAGGGCAACCGAGGCGATGCCTCACGGCTCAGCGTCTCCTGGGGCGTACTGCTCGACAGCAGGGGTAAAGGTGCCGAAGGCTTGCTGCCGGTCACCAATCAAGAACGGCTGCAAGACCCGCTCTACCAACATGCCCTCACCCTGCTCGACGAGCCGACATACCGCAACCGCGTGCGCCTTAGCCCTCGTGGTGCAGCCGCCGATACCGGCAAGTTCGACCGCGCCGTGCTACCGCGTGGGCATCGCTTCGCCATCGAGCTACGACTATGGAGCGCGAGCGTCGATGACCCGAGCTGGCCCCGCCTGCTCAATCTGCTCGGCCACCCCGGCCTGCGGCTGGGCGGGGCGACCCGCGCCGGGCTCGGCAAACTAGCCTGTCTCGCCTGTCGCCAGCGCGCCTTCGACCTGCGCCAGGGGAAAGACGCCGAGGCACTGCGCAAACTGCCCGTCGAGCTTGACGCCACAAACGACCTTGACGAGTACCGGCCGGCCATGGCCGTACAAACTGTGCTTCGCGGTACCCTGCACCTCAGTCCGCGTGGTTTCTGGCGCATCGGCCAGGGCAGCGACGATCCGCGCGGTAAGCAAGCCGACAAACCCGCCGACCTGCTTCCGGTGCGCGAGCAAGTCGTCGACCATGACAAAGGCAAAATGCCAGTTCTCACCGACCAACTGCTTTTCCCCGCCGCCTCGCTCAAGGGCGCGCTGGCCCACCGCATGAGCTTTCACGCGCGGCGCTTTGCCAAGGAACCGCTCTGGGCCAGCAAGGAGAACCCACCGAAGGACGAGCAGCCCAAAGAGGTGGATGCGCTACTCGGCTCGGTCAAAGACAACACGGGCGGCCAAGCCGGCGCCTTGTTCATCGACGACGCCTTCCTTCCGCTGGAAAACGATCGCCTCAAAGAGATTCCACACAACTCGATCGATCGCTTTACCGGCGGTGTACGCAACCGCGTGCTCTACAGCGAGCTGAGCATTTACGGCACTGCTGAACCGATCACCATTGAGCTGGCCCTGGACCTCGACCGCCTGAGCGGTAACTCAGCCGACCTGTCCAGCGTGCGCCGCGCACTCCAGGCCACGATGGATGATCTTTGCCAAGGCCGCCTGGCCCTCGGCTCGCGCACAACTACCGGTAACGGCTTTTTCACCGGCACCCTGAAAGGCGAGCTGGCCGACTGGCTGGATACCACTGACAAAGCCGCCCCCTCCCAATGCAAGGAGACCGCATGATGGACATCCTGGACGCCTATCGGCGCGTCGCCGCTGAAAATAAAGACTATGACCTACCCGCCCTTCGACAGGGTGGCTACAAAGCAAATCACGAGGCCATCGACACCCCGCAAACAGTCTGGGAAAAGCTCGTCCAACTCACGCCCCGCCAAGGCTGGCTACTGTTTCAGTCGGCCCAAATGCCCTTCTTGGATTGCCTGCCCGAACGCAATCCGATCTGGGGCGTTCTGCTAGCCGCCGAGGCCTACACCCAACGTGCCGACGAAGTGCTATCGATCGCTCTAGAGCAAAACGGCCTTGGCGGCTGGAATCTGACCACCTACACCCATCTGGGCGAAGGCGACTGCCTGTGCGACGAGCTTGAACAGCTGGCCTACAACCCGGGCAACGACGGCCCGCGCAAGCTCAAGTACCGCCGCTACTGGCGACATGACGAGCGACAAGGCTATGCGCAAGCGGTCGCCTGCTTCATCGGATTCGAATAAGAGGGAATCGGCATGGCAAAAGCATCACGACATTACAAGCACAACCGCCCGAGCGGCAGCTCAGGACACGACCGCACATCTCGAGGGCCGGAGCCCTGCCCAAAGGGCATCAGCAAGGAAAGGATGAAGGCCATATCCGCACCCTATAACTTCGTCCCACTGGCCAACTGGGTGTACACGCCCGAATGGGGTCTACTGGTCTCACAGGACCATCCGTTCAGCGACGGGCTCTCGGGCTTAATCGACTACACACTGACCGCAACCAGCCCGCTGTTGGTCGGCGGCAAACAGAGCAAAGCAACGGAAAGCGCCCCAGGAGAGGTCAAACCCTTCCAACTGCCAAACGGACGCTATGCCGTCGCCGGCTCCAGCCTGAAGGGCATGATCCGGTCGGTCATTGAGATCGCCGGCTTTGGGCGCATGCGCTTGGTGGACGATGCCCACCCCGGCTTGCGGGACATCACGGGCAAGTTCGTCGAGCAGTCCTACACCAGCAAGGTACGGAACAAGGTGAAGACCGGCTTTTTGCGTGCCCGCACCGACGGAGAACAGGAGATCGTTCCATGCCGAATGGCACGCTTGAGTCATCGTGACCTCGAATCCTTCCTCAACACAGCTGCACCGATCTTTCGGACGAGACTGTCGGTCCGGGGTAAGTATCAGGAATGGAGCCGCCTCTGTAGGGATCGTCATTTGCGCACCGAAGAGCTCTCATTCGACCACGCCGGTTTCGACGCCGGAAACCCGGGAAGGGGTTCGCATATGGGATTCCCTGTCTTCACGGGTCAGATATCGGATAGCACCAAGCCCAAAGGCAAGTACAAGGACTTCGTCTTCTTCGACACCGACGAGCACCACGCAATACCGGTCGCAGAAGATGTGTGGCGTGACTTCCTGCACGTCCATGGCAATGACCAGGACGACAAGTCGGACATGTCCTGGCCTGGTTATTGGCGCAAGCGCTTCCATCAGGGCGAGCGTGTTCCCGTGTTCTATCTCCAAGACGGGGAATACTTGCGCATCGGTCTTGCTTACATGCCCAAACTGGCCGGCGACTATTCGATCTACGACCTGATCGACAAGGCCAGCCCGGCGCATCGCCAGGACCCGGGGCGGCAGCACGGCTACGACCTCGCTGATCTGTTGTTCGGCGCGGTCAATTCAAAACAGCAACAAGACGCCCTACGCGGCAGGGTCAGCTTCGAGACTGCTGTCGCGAGCGGCACGCCCAGCGTACAACAGCAAACGGACACCATCCTCAACGGCCCCAAGCCGACGTACTTTCCGAACTATCTCAACCAGCAAAGCGACCCGGCCAAAGGCACCCTGAGCGGTGCACAATATGCCACCTACATCGATACCGGGGGCAAACCGCCGCAAGTGCGCGGCTTCAAACGTTACCCCGCGCGTCCCGAGGCCAAAGTGCAGGCGCTGAGCGGTGAACAACAAGACAACAACCGGGTGAAGGTGCGCCTGCACACACTGCAAGAGGCCGAATTCAGCGGTCGGATCGTCTTCCACAACCTCAAGCCGGCTGAGCTCGGCGCCCTGCTCTGGGCCTTGACCTGGGACGGCAAGGCCGAGCTACGCCACGGCCTGGGTATGGGCAAATCCTTCGGCTTCGGGCAGGTGCATTTCGACATCGACAGCAACAGCCGGGTCATACCGAAC
>CAYYHR010000268.1:0-4992 GCA_964471705.1 uncultured Chromatiaceae bacterium | reverse complement strand
GATGCGCAGCCCTGTGCATAATCGGCTGCGGACAGCACCAGGTGCAAGAAGCCCTGATCCTGGGCGATTCGGCATTGGCTAGCCCTCGTATTGCCTGGGCACGAGGCAGACTCCATTTAGGATGAGCAGAGGGCGGAGAATCACCCGACCGCGCCAGCTCCCCGTAGATCGCGTCCCTACCATGAGCAGCCAACAGGCAAGAGTGCAAGGCATCCGACCGGAAAGTCAGGTGATGACTCGGCAGCGCCTGCCGTACTTCATCGGGATCTCCGGACAAACGGTCGGCTCGACGGCCTTGTCCATGCACTTGGTCGTCATTCCACCCGGAGCCCGCGCTACGCCCCATATTCACGTCGGCTACGAGACCGGAATCTACGTGCTGGAGGGAAGGGTCCGCACGCGCTGGGGACCGGACCTCGAGCACGAAGTCGTCAGCGAGGCGGGCGATTTCCTTTTCGTGCCGCCCGGTGTTCCGCACGAGGCGATCAACCTCAGCGCAACCGAGCCGGCACGGGCGGTGGTGGCCCGCAATCACCCCGCCGAGCAGGACCTGGTCGAGCCGTACACCCCGACGCCTTGATCGCAGGCGCGAAACCACCTGATCCACACCGCATCGAGGCCGCTTCACCGAGCAAAATGGACACGACCAACCAATTCGATCAAAGCGCAAAGACTTGGGATTCCGATCCCGTCAAGGTAGCCCGCGCGCAAGCCGTCGCCGCCGCCATCCGCGAGGCCGTTCCGCTCACTGCGGACATGCGCGCCCTCGAATACGGCTGCGGGACCGGGCTGCTCAGCTTTTCCCTGCATCCGCCTCTCGCCCATGTCACCCTGGCCGACAACTCGAAGGGCATGCTCTCCGTGGTGGCGGACAAGCTCGCGGAGCGCGGTATGACCGGCATGCGGCCCTTGCAGCTGGATCTGGTCAGGGACCCGCTTCCCAGCGACCGATTCGACCTCATCTACACGTCGATGACCTTCCACCACATCGCCGACACGGACAAGATCCTTCGCGACCTGTACTCGTTGCTCGGATCGCCCGGCTACCTGTGCGTGGCGGATCTGGATGCGGAAGACGGCTCCTTCCATGGCCCCGACTTCGACGGTCACCAGGGGTTCGACCGCGAGGACATCGGACAGAGGGCAAGGCGCGCCGGCTTCGCCAACGTGGACTTCCGTACCGCCTTTCAGATGACCAGGAGCGACAGCCCGGGACAGAAGGAATTTCCCGTCTTTCTAATGGTCGCTCAAAAATGAGCCCGCGACGGACGTAGCACCGCAGGTGCATTGACTCGCAAACGATCATGAGGCGAGTCGAGCCATCCCGCAGAGTGAAAGGTCGCCTCGCCCCTGATCGCACCCTCACCCCAACCCTCTCCCATGAAGGGAGAGGGGGCGAACGTGCTTCGCGAATTTCATCGTAATCTTCCCAAACAACGACTCGAGGTGCACGCAATGGAGATACAGCTCAACAACGGCGTTCCCATGCCTTCGCCCGGCTTCGGCGTAGCGGCCATCAGCGGCTGGCAGGTGGATACGGACGAGGTCGCAGAGGTCGTGTCTGAAGCGATCCAGATCGGCTATCGGCATCTGGACACGGCGTCGGTCTACGGCAACGAGCGTAGCGTCGGGAGCGCGATCGCGGCTGGGGGTGTTGAGCGCGGCGATTTGTTCGTGGCGACCAAGGCCTGGACCACGGAGCACGGCTACGACCAGATCCTTCGTGCCTTCGACAACAGCCGGCGGCGGCTCGACATCGAGTATCTCGATCTCTACCTGCTACATTGGCCGGTTCCAGATCTCATCGCCGAGAGCTGGCGGGCGATGGAGAGGCTGGTGAGCGAGGGCGCGGTGCGCGCTATCGGCGTCTCCAACTACCGCATCAGCGATCTGGAGCTACTCCTCGCGTCGGCGGACGTTGCCCCGGCCTGCAACCAGATCGAGATTCACCCCTACTTCTCCCAACCCGAGGTCCAGGCCTATTGCCGGGAGAAAGCGATCCAGCTCGTGAGCTATTCGCCATTGGGGACCGGAACCTGGAGCGACATCCCGGCGGAGCAAAAACCCATCGTGGACCCCCTGATCAGGGAGATCGCCGAGCGGCACGAGGTCACACCGGCCCAGGTGATCCTGCGCTGGAACCTGCAGCACGATTGGGTCCCGATTCCCAAGTCGGAGAATTCCGCCCGCATGCGGCAGAACCTCGACCTCAGGGGATTCGAGCTCAGCGAGGCGGAGATGACAAGCATCGACGCATTGGAAAAGGGCAAGCGCTTCAATATGGACCCGGAGGAGGCGATCGAAACCACCAAGCACGTGGCCGTCCCGCGCGGTGAAGCAAGTACAGCTGCATCCAAGTAGAGGTAACGAATGAATGGGGTAGATCCGGGATCTTCTGTCCCAGCCCTGACGAGCCCCCGGGGGGCGTGACACACTAACCCTGGGCGATGATGATGGAAAATCAGCCCTGAAAGGGCGTGACATCTGAGCGACTGTCTCTGTCACGCCCTTTCAGGGATAAATCGACACGGCAGCCAACCCAGGGTTACGCCCTGGACTGATATGTCATGCCCCTTCGGGGCTGAGCCGCTCATTCCGGTGCGGTTGCATAATGCTTCCATTACTTGTGCGCAGTCGTACTACGATCCCGAAAAACGGGAGCTCATCGCTCCCGAAGAATCATCGCGCTCGCCGGATGACAGCAGGTGCTCGCGCCACCGGGGATTCTTCGGATCGCGGACGGTACGGACCGCCGCGGCACGCACGGAGCTCGAGTCCCCCGTCCAGGTCCGCCAATCCCCGGAGCCGATGACGGGGCGCCCGTCGAGGGGGCCCCGGTAGACGTAGATCCAGGCCCGTCCGAAGGGAGAAGGGATCAGTATCCGATCGTAGAGACGCGGGTAGTCCTCCAGCCGATCCAGCAGCTCCAAATCCTTTGCGCCCACGCGATAGATCTCGCCCGCCACGGAGGTACGCCCTCCCCTGACCACGCCCGGATAGGCCCCGAGACAGAATAGTGTGAAGCAGGGCTCGGTGCGGTGCCGGCCGAGCAGCGCCGCATCGGCAAGCAGATGATCGTTCACCTCACCGGCGAGCAAGGTCCCATAAACGAAGACCCGGCGGTGCATCAGGCCTCGATCCGCGTCCCCAGCAGCTCCAGGAACTTGCGCATCCACTCCGGATGGGCCGGCCATGCGGGGGCCGTCACCAGATTTCCGTGGACATGGGCATTGGAGAAGGTCTCGTTGACCTCGCACCAGCGGGCGCCGGCCCGCTCCACGTCCGGCTTGACCGCCGGGTAGGCGGTAGCAGTCTTGCCCTCCAGGACGCCCGCCGCGCTCAGGATCTGCTGCCCGTGGCAGATGGAGGCGATGGGCTTGTCCGCCGCGGCGAACTGGCGCACGATCTCGATCAGGCGCTCGTTGAGACGCAGGTACTCAGGAGCCCTCCCGCCGGGAATTACCAGGGCGTCGTAGTCGCCGGGCTCGGTGGTGTCGAAGTCGGCCGTGACGGCGAAATTGTGACCGGGCTTCTCGCTGTAGGTCTGGTCGCCCTCGAAGTCGTGCACCGCGGTGCGCACGCTATCCCCGGGCTTTTTGCCCGGACAGACGGTATGGACCTCGTGGCCCACCATCTGGAGCATCTGCAAGGGCACCATGGCCTCGTAGTCCTCCACGAAGTCGCCAACCAGCATCAGGATCTTTTTCGCAGCCATCGGTCGTTCTCCTCGGGTGTTTTCTTGGGCTCCTACGAGCGAGACTATACCCAACCCGGCTGCCGACCCGCTACCGGGGGAAGTCCGCAGGACAGGACGGGAAGCAGGTCTCGGGGAGACACCCAAGATGACAGAGAATCATCGACCAGCCAGGCGCGGCCGCGGCGCCCTCGCCAACCCGGACAACCGCTATTCGGCCCATCGGCGCGAGGCGGTCGACGACGGCTGGTGGTCCGAGGAGCCGGAGCCCCTGCGAACCCAGATCGCGGTGGATACCAGCCGCAGCATCATCAGCCGAAACCAGTCGCCGGACATCCCCTTCGACCGCTCCATCAATCCCTACCGCGGCTGCGAGCACGGCTGCATCTACTGCTACGCGCGCCCTACGCATGCCTGGCTCGGACTCTCCCCGGGACTGGACTTCGAGAGCCGACTCTTCTACAAGCCCGAAGCCGCCCTTCAGCTCGAACGGGAGCTCGCAAAGCCCGGCTACCGGCCGGCGACCATCGTGCTCGGCGCCAACACGGATCCCTACCAGCCGATCGAGCGCGAGCTTCGGATCACCAGGGCCCTGCTGGAGGTGCTGCGGGATTGCCATCACCCGGTGGCGGTGACCACCAAGTCAGCCCTGGTGCTGCGCGACCTGGACCTGCTCGCCGAGATGTCGGCACAAGGGCTCGCCGCCGTTCAGATCTCCCTCACGACCCTGGACGGAGCGCTGGCCCGACACCTGGAGCCACGTGCGGCTTCCCCGAAGCGCCGGCTGGAGACGATCGCGGCGCTCGCGAGCGCGGGAATCCCGACCGGCGTGCTGGTCTCCCCCCTGATTCCCGGCCTCACGGACCAGGACCTGGAGCGGGTCCTGGAGGCGTCGGCGCAGGCGGGTGTCTCCCGCGCGGGATGCTTGCTGATCCGTCTGCCGCTGGAGATCAAAGACCTGTTCACGGACTGGCTGCGCGCACACTTCCCGGAGCGCGCCGAGAAGGTCCTGAGCCTCATCCGCCAGTGCCGCAGCGGCAAGCTCAACGACGCACACTTCGGCACCCGCTTTGTCGGCACGGGACCGATCGCCGGACTACTGCAGCAGCGCTTCGACCTGGTCGCCGGGCGGTTCGGCCTCTTGCGCCGGGATGCGGGTTGGGAGCTGGACTCGACTCGTTTCCGGGCCCCCGGCCCAGGGGCGGTCCAACTCTCCCTTTTCGGTCAAGATCCAGGCCGTTGACTGCAACGCACCCCTTGCGCTCGACTCCAGCGCGGCAATTGCCATAAACTTTGGT
>CAYYHR010000267.1:0-5000 GCA_964471705.1 uncultured Chromatiaceae bacterium | reverse complement strand
GACTCATCCATTTCCGCAGCGGGGGCCGCGATTGGTGGGGTGGATTTCTGCCCATATCCTCCGAGCCGGATACCGCTTGGGTCGGGGTCGTTCTACCCGCCTCCGAGACCTTCGGCATCCTCCAGAGTCGCTGGCAGATCGTGACCGTCACGGCCCTTGCCATCATCGCCTTGGCCATGGGCTCGGCAGGACTGCTCATGCGCAAGTACAGCCGCCGCCTCCGGGACCTGCCCAAGCTTTCCATCGACCGCGCCAACTATACCCAGGATATCCTCGATCTCATCCGCAGCGGCGAAGACAGGTGCCTGGAGCTGAAGTCGACCATGCGGACCAACCTGCACACCGGAAAACCAGGAAAGGAGATCGAGCTGGCCTGGCTCAAGGGCGTCGCGGCCTTCCTGAACACGGAGGGCGGCATACTGCTCCTGGGGGTATCGGATGATGGGACCTTGCTGGGGCTGGAGGCGGACAAGTTCGAGAGCGACGACAAATGTCGCCTGCACTTCAAGAACCTCCTGAATCACCACCTGGGCGCGGAGAATGCACGCTTGGTGCGCTTCGACCTCTACGAGCTGGAGGGAAAGCGTATCGGTGCGGTGGAATGCGAACGTTCCGACTTGCCCGTTTACCTGGGTAACAAGAATGACGAGGCGTTCCTGATCCGCAACGGCCCCTCCAACATCGAGCTCTCCATCAGCCGCGCCGTCCGCTACATTCAGGGACGGTTCTGACCCGGAGAGTCAACTCGCCCCGCCGCCCATCGCCTCCCGCAAGGCGCGGATGCGGGCCTCTCGGATGCGCTCCGGCACTCGGGTCCGATCAGGCTGCGCCATGGCAACGGCCCGCACATCTACAGCCCGGACCACAGCCAGGAGCCGGCGCATCCGATCGGCTTGCGGGTAGGCACGTCCCTGGTAGCCTTCGCGACCCCGAAAATCTGCCTCGAAAGCGAGCAGCGCCTGCTCGAAGCGCTCGGGACGACGGAAGGCGTCGATGCCCTGAAACAGGTCGAGCAGCGTCCCCGGGCGCAGCTCGTCGACCTTGTGGGCCATGCCGTGGTAGCGTGCCACCAGCCGTGCCAGCTCGCAGAAGCGGAGCGGGACCTTGAGCCGATCGCAGAGCCCCTCGATGAGCTCGATGCTCCGTAGCTCGTGTCCCTTGTGGCGGGGCAGGATCTCCGCCGGCGTGGTGCCCTTGCCCAGATCGTGCGTCAGGGCAGCAAACCGGATCTCCGGGTCCGGGGACAGGCGCGCGGCCATGTCCAGGGCCATCATCGTGTGGATGCCCGTGTCGATCTCGGGATGCCACTGCGGGGGTTGGGGAATCCCGAACAACCGATTCACCTCCGGAAAGAGCCTTGCCAGCGCACCCGTGTCGCGCAGGACATCGAAAAAGCGCGACGGCTCGGTCTCCGCCAGGGCCCTGGAAAGCTCCTGCCATACCCGTTCGGCAACCAAGGCATCGACCTCCCCGTTCGCCACCATGAATCTCATTAAATCCAAGGTCTCGTCCGCGACTGTAAAGCCCAGGGTGGCGAAGCGCGCAGCGTAGCGAGCCACCCGCAGCAGCCTCACGGGATCCTCGGCGAAGGCGGCGGAAACGTGCCGCAGCACCCGATCCTCCAGATCGGCGCGGCCACCATAGTAATCGATGAGATTGCCGTGCTCGTCCTCTGCCAGGGCGTTGATGGTCAGATCCCGCCGTCGCAGGTCGTCCTCGAGGGTCACGTCCGGGTCGGCGTGGACCAGGAAGCCCCGATAGCCGGGAGCGCTCTTGCGCTCCGTACGAGCGAGCGCATATTCCTCTTTGGTTCGGGGGTGCAGAAAGACGGGGAAATCCTTGCCCACCTGCTTGAAGCCCTCGGCGATCAGGTCCTCGGGGGTCGCACCGACGACGACAAAGTCCCGGTCCTCGTGGGGCAGCCCCAGCAGCCGGTCCCGTACGGCCCCCCCGACGAGATATATTTTGATGTCTCGGTCTGATCTACGCGAAACGTCCATCGGGAAGAGGTCGGGGTGAAATGGCCGGATTCCAACCGATTTTTCAAATGACAAAAGAGTGACTACGAATCCCGGGCATTTCGGTTAGACTTGGCTTCGAAGTCTTCTGATACCTCGAATTCCGAACCTGCGTGGCGAGCGCTCCTGCCCACTCCATGTCCCTGTTCGATCTACCCATCGGAGCCCATGTCCGCATCGCGGAGATCCGCGGTGGCCGGCAGCTCACGCGCCGTCTGCTCGGCCTCGGGCTTCGAGTCGGAAGCGAGGTAGCGATCCTTCACCACCGCGGACGCGGTGTGGTCCTGTCCGCCGGGGGCACTCGGGTGGCCCTGGGCGGCGGTATCGTGGAGAAGTTGTCGGTCGAGCCTTTGGCCTCCTCCGAACAGGCCGGTGCACCTTAGCCACGACAGGCGGCCGTGTAGCATCCCTCTCGAGCTCATGGGCCGATTCGCGGCCCTCTATCCCACTCGGAGCCACACCTGTCCCAACCACGAGCAAGACGATCATGGCCTGCTGCGAGCAATCAGCTCCCGAGCTACCCCGCCACCCCGGCGGCGGGCTGACCCTCGCCCTGGCGGGCAATCCGAACTGCGGCAAGAGCGCCCTCTTCAATGCCTTGACCGGCATCCGTCAGAAGACGGGGAACTGGCCTGGCGTAACGGTCGAGCGCAAGGAGGGGCGCCTCACGCTGGACAGGCGCGAGATCCGGGTCATCGATTTGCCCGGTATTTACTCCCTGGACGCGGGCTCCCTGGACGAGCGGGTGACGCGCGACTACCTGCTGTCGCGGGATGCCGACCTGATCGTCAACGTCGTGGATGCCTCCAACCTGGAGCGCAATCTCTACCTGACCGTGCAGCTCCTGGAAATGGGTGTGCCCCTGGTCATGGCGCTCAACATGATGGACGTAGCGCGCAATCGGGGTATCCTGCTGGACCGGGAGCGCTTGAGCCGGGAGCTGGGCTGTCCCGTGGTGCCCGTGGTCGCGGTCACTCAGGAGGGGATCACGGAGCTGGAGGCCCGTATGTTGGCGGTCGCCGACGGTCACGAGCCCGGCGGCTTCAGACTCGCCCAGGAAGAGTGCGTCGAGCGGGCCCTGGCCGATCTGGCTCCCCGTCTCGAGGCCAGGGCAGCAAAGGCGAATGCCCGCTGGCTGGCGCTCGAGCTGCTGGAAGGAGACCCGGCTGCCGAGGCCTCGGTGGACGCCGAAACGCGGGAGCAGGCCGCCCACTGGCGGCAGCGTATTCGGGACCGCTCTGGACAGGAGGCCGATCTCCACATCGCCGATACCCGCTTCGGCCATGCCCATACCCTGGCCCGGCGGGTAACGCGAGAAAGAGGCCGGGTCGGCAAGACCCTCACCGACCGTATCGACCGGGTCGTCCTCAGCCGCATCTGGGGCATTCCCCTGTTCCTGGGGGTCATGTACCTGATGTTCTTCTTCACCATCAACCTTGGCGGCGCCTTCATCGACTTCTTCGATGGCGTCTCCGGGGCCTTTTTCGTGGACGGCCTGGGCGCCCTCCTGAGCACCGCGGGCGCTCCGGACTGGGCGAGCCTGGTCCTGGCCCAGGGCGTGGGCAGCGGTCTGCGGGTCGTTGCCACCTTCATCCCCATCATCGCCAGTCTCTACCTGTTTCTCTCCGTAATCGAGGATACTGGCTACATGGCCCGGGCGGCCTTCGTCATGGACCGCTTCATGCGCTCCATCGGTTTGCCGGGAAAGGCCTTCGTGCCCCTCATCGTCGGTTTCGGCTGCAATGTACCGGCGGTCATGGCGACCCGTACCTTGGAGAACGAGCGTGAGCGCAAGCTCACCATCCTCATGAATCCCTTCATGTCCTGCGGGGCACGGCTGCCCGTGTACGTGCTCTTTGCCGCTGCATTCTTCCCGCAGTCAGGTCAAAACGTCGTCTTCGCCCTCTATCTGATCGGCATCCTCGTGGCCGTCCTGACCGGTCTGGTGATGCAACGCACCCTCCTCGCAGGGGAAAGCACCGGCTTCATGATGGAGCTCCCCCCCTATCACCTGCCGACCCTCAAGGGGGTGCTGCTGCGGACCTGGGACAGGGTGCGCCTGTTTCTCAAGGAGGCCGGCCGGGTAATCGTTCTGATGGTACTGGCCTTGAATCTGCTCGGCTCCATCGGTACGGACGGTACTCCGAGCAAGACCGACAGCGAGCACTCGGTGCTGAGCGCATTGAGCCGCACGGTGACACCCCTGTTCGCGCCCTTGGGTATTCGCCAGGACAACTGGCCCGCGGTGGTGGGCATCGTCTCCGGGGTCCTCGCAAAAGAGGTGATCGTCGGCACCCTGGACTCCCTCTACACGCGCATCGCCCAGGAAGAGCAGCCGCAAACCGCCGAACGGCCCTTCGACCTCTGGCACGCCATCGCCGCAGCAGCAGCGAGCGTGCCCAGGAACTTGGCGGCGGTCACCGACAAGCTGCTCGACCCCCTCGGGCTGAGCGTCGGGGACCTCTCGAAGCGCGAGCAGGTCGCGGCGCAAGCAGAAGTTGCCAGTGGAACCTTCGGTGCCATGGAGGCCCGCTTCGATGGGCGCGTCGGCGCCTTCGCATACCTGCTGTTCGTCCTGCTCTACTTCCCTTGTGTGGCGACGATCGCTGTCATCATCCGCGAGACGGGCATGGCTTGGGCAGCGTTCGTAGCTGCCTGGACCACGGGAATCGCCTTCGTCACGGCGACCCTTTTCTATCAGACGGCAACCTTCGAGCGTCATCCGGTTGCCTCCGGAATCTGGATCGCCGGTTTGTCGATCTTGCTGCTGCTGGTGGTCGGGGGACTCAGGACCTGGGCACGAAACGGGCGGGACCATCTCTCCGCTGCCGAGGCGAAGATCTGACCCGATCGGTCCGGAGGGATCGCGGAATTTAAAGGAAGTGTTACGAATGCGTAACCAGGGAAAAGGTGGATCTTCGCTATCCTGCGAAGCCTCTGGTCTACCGACCTCTGCCGGGTAAGAAAATTCTTACATAAAGA
>CAYYHR010000266.1:0-5064 GCA_964471705.1 uncultured Chromatiaceae bacterium | reverse complement strand
GTCCAGAAAGCTTATCCGCACTGGCCGCCAGGCGTAGATCGCTTCGTAGAAGCTCGCGCTGCGCTCCTTCAGAGCATGCAGGCCCACCAGGGCCACTACCACCCAGGTATATTGTTGGGTCAGTCCCCGCCAGCAAGGTCACGAACCTGGTCGCCTCCTCGCCCGGGAGCTGCTCGTCCAACAGCTCGTATTCGTCCAGAACAAGGATGTAACGCCGCTGCGGCTCGGTCCTGCCCAGCCTGGCCAGGAAGCTCCGCAGAGCGGCGAGCGGGTGTTGCTCGAACTGTTCCGGTTGCGGCTCCTGGCACGTATTCGGCGCCGCCCGCCAGAGGGCGAAGGTGATGGCATGGCACAGATCGGACAAGGGTAGCGACCAGTCCACCGTCTGCAGGTTGAGGTAGGCGAGCCCCGTGTCCGCTCCGAAGTCCCCCCTGAAGTCCCTGAGGCTCAGCACATTGCGCATCACGCTGGTCTTGCCCATGCGGCGGTGGCCGTAGACCACCAGTGAATCCCGTTGCCCCTGCTTGGCCCAGGCCGCACGGATCTGCTCGAAGACCTCCTCCCGTCCCACCAGCCGTTCTGCCGGTACCGGGGCGCCGACGATATAGGGGCTGGCGACGGGCTCCCGGGCGGCCAAATTACCGACTTCGCCGGCCACATCGAGTACCAGGTCCAGCCAGAGGGAGAAGATCTGCTCGACCACGATCCGCTCCGGCTCAGGGCAGGTTCCCAGGTCCCGTTGTAGCCCCTTAAGGGCTCCGCTCGCCCGATTGAGCGCGCTGTTGCGTTCGCGCACCGAGCGGGAGTGCAGGACCAGTCGGGCCTCGCGGGCGATTTCCCCGAGCCGCTCGAGGCAGGCACTCACCGCGGGGCGCAGCAGACCCGAATCGGCCCGCGCGGGGGGAAACCAGGCGCCGATCGACTCCAGGGAAGCGCAGCCATACGCAGCTGCAAGCGCCCCGGCATTGGTGTGCACCTCCTTCCCGAACGGCAGGTGGCGGACACGCGCGAAAGCCAGCTCGGCCAGCTCCGGCTTGCCCTCATGAAGATGCCAGAAGCCGGCGCAGGCTGCTCCCGCTGGGGTTTCCAACCGTGGAGTATCGTCGATCCGCGGGCTCCAGCGGCGAGGAAGAATGAAGAACCCGTCCCAGAACGCCTCTTTCAGCCCCCGGCGCAGGCTCGCGGATTGGGAGCAAACGGCATTCCAGTCGTACGGACCGAGATCACACCAGGCAGCGATCCGGGGCAGTAGCTGACCAGGCTCGGTCGCCGCGAGGGCCCGGCCGATCGCGACGGTGACCGGAATGAATTGAAGCGAGTAGCGCAGCAGCCCTTCGCACTCCCGCATGCCCGTCTCCCAATCCGCCCGCAGGAGTTCTGACAAACGGGTCTCCAACCCAGACACGGGCAGGGGAGAGGCGCGTTGCAGGACCACCGCGAGCCGCTTCGAGTGCTGAAGTCGTGAGGGACCAATCGCGAGGACGAAAAGATCCGGCCGACTGACCGCCACGCCGACCCCGACGCCGAACCCTGCGCCGAATGCCACGCCGAATGCCACGCCGAATGCCACGCCGAATACCGCGCCAAGCACCACTCCTCTCGCCACGTCCACCAACACGCTGTCCGCTACTCCACCCGCCACGCCTAGCGCCACACAGACCCCCATGCCGTACGCCACACCACCCGTCACGCTGCCCGCCACGCCGACCGCTACGTTGCGCGCCACGCCGACCGCCACGTCGCCAGCCACGCTGTACATCATTACGTAGACTATTACCCCGAGCACCACACCACCCGCCACGCCGCCCGCCAGGCCTCCCGTCACGCGGAGCACCACGCCGCCCGGTACTCCTCCCGACGTGCTGCTCGCCACACTGCCCATCACGCCACACACCACACCGAACGCCCAGGCGATCGGCACTCCGAAGTAGGCAAATATGACTGAAACAAAGGCCACAAGCCCAAGCAGGACCAGGGCTTGCAGGATCAGATAGAGTTGAATCCGATTTCGGCGCAGGACATCGAGAACCTTGGTGTCCTGCGGTGCTGTTCCGAACCGCTCTACATACCAGCGCAGGGCCTGGGGAAAGAAGAACACCCAGTACAACAGCACCAGGTAGTCGAGCGGATTCAGCAGCGAGAGGGGACGCTTGCGCCGGGGGGCATAGGGCAGCTCGTCGCTCATGGCTCCTCGCTCATTGCCGGTCGCTGTGGGGAAGGTGGGGGTCGGAGCCGCGCAGCTCCTCGAAGCGTACTGCGCAGCGGTCCAGCAGGGCCTTAGGCTGCTGCGGCTCGCGACAGAGGTCGGCATAGTCGTCAGGGTCGAGCCCGGTGCCCGCCAGGCGATGCGCCACCAACCGCATGCAATCGGCGGCAGTCAGCGGTGCCAGCTCGACCGCGACGGGATCGATGCCCGCCAGGGGAGAGTCCCGGGTCGGGTCGTCCTTGCGGAACAGGACATCGAGCCGCTCGTTGCAGACCGCCAGCAGCTTGGTGCGGAAGCCGTCGTCAAGGCCGCGTAGCCAGCGCCGCATCCCGAGCCCGCGCGCCCTTGGATCCATCCCGCCCAAGTCGTCGAGCACAAGCAGCCGCAAGGGCTTGGCATGCAGAAGGCTGCGCCATTCCGTGGCCCGCTGCCCGCCGAGCTGGGCAACGGCAGCTTCCTGTAGCTCGGTCAGAGTCTGAATGGTGCGGAAGTTGATCCAGACCACGGATTGCTCCGGCCAGCCTAGCTCGGCCGAGATACTCCAGCGAATGGCTTGAAGCAAGGCTGACTTGCCACTGCCCGGCATCCCGACGAGCGAGCAGTGATTGCCGGTGCGCAACTTTTCGAAGATGCGCCGCAGTTCCACGTCGCGGCCGATCAGCTCGCGGCTGTCGCCGAGAAAGGGGTTCGCGGGAGACGAGCCGGGCTCGCGCCGCTGACGTTGGTCCGGTGCCAGGCAATCGAGCCACGTCCGGTGACTGGCATGGAAGCGCTGCTGGCGTTCCTCGAGTCCCCTGATGGCCGCGAAGACCGCATCGACCGGGATCGCACGTCCGCCCAAGTCGCTGCCGCGGTCCCGCGTCGCCTTGAGCACACCGCATACACACCCGGTGCGCCGGTTGAGGAGGGCGGCGCCGCTCAGCCCTGGTCGCACTTGCCCCGTCTTCAGCTTGTGCAGCTCATCTGGACGCAGGGACGGCCCCTCGTAATCCAGGGTCACCGAGTCTCCGCCCGGTTCTTGGTCGGTAAAACCGAAGGCGTAGAGGGGATCGCCCAGCTCGACCTCCCGATCTAGGAGCATGCAGGGGTGGTCGGTTAAAGCGACCTCCAACAAGGCCAAGTCCGGAAAGGGATTCGGGTGACATTCTACGATCGTGCCGGGGATTTCCCTACCGGACCAGTGCAGGGTTACCTCCTTGCCTCCTTCCCGAGCGGCTTGCACCACATGGTCGCAGGTCAGCACCAAGCCGGGGGCGACGAAGGCACCGGTGCCGGCTCCCGCGGAAGTCACAACCCGCAGGGTGCAGGAGCGCAGGAGCTCATCGATCTTGGCCATTGGCATGCCGCGTCCAGGCGTGTTAATGCGCGCAGGACAGTGTGGCTCAACCTTCCCACTCCAACGTGATCTTCAAGTTCGCCTTGCCGCTTCCCTTGACCAGCAGGGTAGTGAGCTTGCCCGATTCCACCGCCAGCTCGAGCCCGAGCTCCACGCTCGCCTTCTTGGGCTTCGCCTTCTGGATCGCACCGTTAATGGCATCTGCGATTCCCGCAAGGGTTTCCGATACCTCATCGAAAGATAGAAGACCGAGAGCGACATCTTCCTCTCCTCCCAGAGCCACCGCCTCCACATGCAACGTGGCGCCATTCGGCAGCTTGACGGGTACCAACTCGGTGCGTGTGCTCATCGGTGCTTCTCCCAGAACTGTCGTGGTCTCGCAGTGACAGGAGAGACGATGCTACCGCAGGTCCCGCAACCGCGGGTGCTGGCTGAACACCATCATTGGCGATCTGTACCCCAGGGTTCGGCCCGGATCTCACCTGTCCGGCGTCGGTGTGGAAGCGAGATGGGAATCGAATGTGTCGGACTGCCGTTCCTCGTAGCCGTCGGGGGTGCGCTGGATGCAGGGAATAGGGGACAGACCCTGGGGTATCCCTACAAATCGAGCCGTGCGAGCTCGGCTGGCGAACAGCGCGTAATGGTTACTCGCAACCCATTGGTCAGCCACTCCGACGGAGCGACGACCTCAACGAGTGGAGCGCGGTATCCAGATAGGGTGGGCCATGCGCACGCGAATTATTCGCGATGGTCGAGACGGCGTTGATGCTCTCTGTCCGTTTCGCCGTGGATGCGGGCAGTTGGCGTGCAAGAAGGCTGTCCGATCTGGTCGAGCCGGCCTGGCTCGAATCCGACTACTACGAAGCGCATTATCTGAGCCGGGGCTACGGCGATGCCATCTGGGCCGGATGCCCGGTCAACCAGGACATCGAGCTGGTCTTCGTGTTCTTCCGCAGTGTCGATCACCCCAAGTTCGGCATTGCGGAGCGGGATCTCGTAGCGGCCACGCTACGTGGTCTGGGCGTGCTGTTTCGGCAATATGTGCTCGGCTATGGCCTGAGCGTGGCCAGAATACCGTTGACCACGACCGAGCGTCAGGTCCTGAAGGGCTTGCTGGACGGACAAGTCGAGAAGCAAATTGCCGTAGCCTGTCAGCAGAGCCGGCACAACACGCACGTTCACGTCAAGCACATCTTCCAGAAATTCGGCGTCAACAACCGCGCCAGCCTGGTTGCGATTTGGCTGGGCAGCGGGCTGGACTGATCGTTGGCGAAGTCGGCCTATTGCGCAAAATCGGACGCGATATGCCGAAAACTGACGCGCCTGCGAGACTCGTAGGGTGGGCAACCTGCCCACCCCACGCGGGCTTCGCCCGATCAGAACGCCGTTTTTGGGCTGAGGTACTCCATCAGGGAAGCCAGCCCGCCTTTCATTGCGTAGACGTTCTCAAAACCGATCTCCCGTAGCGATAACGCAATAACGGTACACCGAAGGCCGGACTGGCAGGTCACGATCACCTTCT
>CAYYHR010000265.1:1214-5121 GCA_964471705.1 uncultured Chromatiaceae bacterium | reverse complement strand
CTGTAATTAGTGTAAAACACGTAAGTGGCAATTGTTGATGAAATTGCAACAATCATGACTACCAATGGAATTGATTGGCGATATACATCTTTGCTTGATTTGTTTGATGTTTTCATGGCCATAAAATATTTTGATTTCGTTGTCGACCAATGATACATTGTTAATTAGCGCTAACATGCAATGGACGACACCACTGTGGTATCTAAAGTATCTAAATGTAGATACAAGTATCTACATATAGATACCAGGTATCTAAATTTAGATATCTATATTTAGATACCCACATCTAGATATCCAGATTTAGATATCTAAATATAGATACCAGACTAAAACCTCGGAGGGCAGCTCTGCTCCGGCCACAACGAAGTTTGCGATATTGGCGCCAGATCTCCCTCCAACAGAATTTGCGTTTTCACGAACCTCGGTCCTGCAGGGTATGACAGCCACAGTTCTCGTAGATGCCGACAGAGGTAATGACCCTCGTCACCGCTCGCTGAAAGGCGGACACACAGATGTCGTGAGTCGGGTACTTCCGGAGCGTGAGAGGGTAGGGCAGGTAGATCTCGCCGAATCCCTCTGGCGGTTCTGGGTGTGCGGATGTTCCGCCAAAGCCTGAGGGTAAGGGACAGACCGATCGAAGGCCCGAACCGGCGGGGTGCTGCCGTCTCTTGCCTACCAGCCGTTGCGAACGATGAATCGACCGCGCAGGCTTTCGTTGTCCTGCTTGGTACGAATGCCGTAGTGCTCCCACGGGTGAGGACGCACATCTTCCCGAGCAGCTTGGAGCCGTGAACGATTCGCTCCCTTTCTACCTGGATGTGGCGATCGCCCGTTGGTGCTCTTGGTGCGTGCATGCCGGGTGCCATTTCCCTGGATTCACCAATGATTTCACGATGCTAGCCTGTTGCATGCGAGAAGACAAGCAGGGGAGCAAGGCGCGAAGGACACCTCCCAAGAGAATTTCGATACCGTCCCTATTGCTGATCCACGCCGTCATCCGTTTCGGCACGGCTCGCCAGACTCATGCGATTACCCGTGAACGGAATCTACGAGATTTCCTTGCCGCCTGATCTCGCTCGGATTCGAGCCCCAGGGGATTGCGACGATTCCGTCCCGCACGAAGCCCGAGTGCTTGCCGAGCTCGTCGTAGAAGACGCACTGGTCTTGCTCGATGACGAGCTCGCCGACATACCGGTGCGAGACCTTGCGCTTTAGGTTTGCGGTCAGGTCCAGACCGAGGAAATGGCTGATCAGCCCCCTGATCACACCGGCGTGCACCACGAGCAACAGGGTGTCGGCGGCATGGGCTTGCTGAAGCGATAAAACGAGCTCGACGCTTCGCCGCTGCATTTGGCGGAAGCTTTCGCCGCCGGGAAACACGAAGTCCGCATCCGTCTTGTATTGGGGATACTTCTTCGCTGCCCAGGCTTTGTGGCGCTGCATCAGGTCGCCGTAGTCGACCTCGTTGAGCGCTTCAAACTCCTGCACCTGTTTGCATTCATGCCTTGCCGCCAGGTAGCGCGAGGTCTCTCGGGCACGGCGCAAGGCGCTCGAATAGCAGGCGTCGAGCCGGATGCCGCGGTCCCTGATCGAGGCGTCGACCTGCAGGAGATCCGACTCCCAGTCCAGGCTGGGTGGGGCGTCTCCCCAGCCCATGATCCGTCGTGCTTCGTTGTTGACGGTTTTGTAGTGGCGGACGAGAACAACTCGCATAGACGATTCGAGAGCACTTCTCTTGACCCGCGCAAAGCTACTCCACGCCGGGAGCGATTGCGAGAGAAAAGAAGCTCGGGAGGTCAGCCCGCTTCGGTGGAGCCGTTCGCTTCCCCGAGAACGGACAGATCGGGCGGAAAGCGCTGGATGACCCGTCGCATGATCTCGTCGATGACCTGCTCGACGGTCTCGTTCAGGTCCCAGCACGCGATGACCGGGACGCCGGCCTTCTGCGCCTGCTCGGCCATGAAGCCTTGCAGCTCCCAGATCCGTTCCAGGGCTTGGCGTTGGTGTTTCGTATCCCGCTGAGGCTGCTCGCGGCTGCGACGCTTGAGCTGATCGTCCAGCTTCTCCATGCTCGAGACCGCCAGCATGATAGGAGCCACCACGGCCTTGGCGCCGATGGTGGACAGATCCAGACCGGTCGGCAGGACATGGACGCCGTCCACGATCAGATCGTTGCGTTCCATCACCGCCCGCTGGATCGTCGCCTCCAGGGCCACCTTGACGGTATCGAACTGGGCCAGAAAGCCTGACACGACCGGGCTGTCCGTCCTGGTCTGACCACGCACCGGGTCCATCTCCGGTAGGCCCTGCCAGGCATCGAAGCTGGAAAAGCCCAGGGTAGGTGCCACGTGGGGCACCAGATAGCAACGAATGATCTCGCGCATCATGTCCGTGGACTGGGTGCGCACGATGTCGAAGAGGTAGGCGATGCGAGAAGCGACCGTGCTCTTGCCGGCCCCGGTGGCGCCGCCGATCAGGATGATGAGCGGCTCGCCGCTGTCCTTGAAGCGGCATCGGGACAGGAAGCGGTCCACCGCATCGAGGCTACAGGTGGCCCTCAAGGTGTCGTGAGCGACACGGCGCAGACCCGAGCGATCGATCGTACGTTGTCCCCGCTGGCGCAAAGACTCCTGTACCAGTCGTGCGACCTCCAGGGCCTCCTCGTGCCGGATACCGCAGCCCTCCAAATGGCGGCTGAGCACGTCTACCGAAAACTGCTCGTTGCGGCCGGCCTTGGTTACCAGCGGGGGCCGGTCGCGCTCTTTTCCGATCTCGTAGGCACGCCGTCGTTTCTTGTCGAATCTGCGCTCGATCTCGTCGGCGACGAGCTTGCGCAAACGTGCCGTGTCGCAAGTGTCCGCACTCGCATCGAGCAGCTCACGAACACGTTGGGCGACGCCGTAGGCTTCGGTGAAGGACAACCCGACCGCAACCAATGACTGCACGAGCACACCCCGCAGGAAGGGCACTTCCTGCCCGGTCGCCGAGTCGATGACCAGTGGTTTCTTAGCCATGGTCGGCGAGAGGCATCATGACGGCCGGCCTCCAGGGGCATACTGCATGCGCCGACAGACGGGGCCGGGCGTTGCTTCGGTCGCAGTCCATTATGCTGACATCCTCATTCATGGCACCGGGTAAGGGAACGGCCAAGGGCCCGCAAATGTTACGAAACTGTTAAGGATATATTACTACTCCATGGCCTTCTTTCCGGAACACACCCGACTGTTCCGACAGATGCCGGAGGTTGCCTTCGTCCTGCGGGCACTGGCGAATGTCGGAGACCATGCCGTATGAACGGAGGCGTTGGAAGACCGGGGCGGGCCGTGCTAGCCTGTTTCATCTTCTCCGCCTTCACCCTCTCACCCGCCGACCGAATACCGTGAGCGCCGATACCCTGCTGCCTCAACTTCTCGAGCTGATCTGCGACCTCTACGAGGGATCCGACGGCTTCCTGGACCGGTCCGACGATGCCCAGCTCTGGTACAACCGGGGTTACGCCAACGGCGTGATCCATGCCCTCGAGCTACTTGGGTACGCCAGGCATATCGCGGGCTCCCTGGACCCGGATCCCCAGGACGTCATCGACGGCCAGGAGGCCCTGCCCTGGGGCAAGGCCTACCGCCACGGCTGGGACATGGGTCGGAAGGAGACCTTCGAAGTCATGGAGGCGGGCCGAGTTGTTTAAGATCGTCTCCTTCAATATCAATGGGATTCGCGCCCGGCCACACCAGCTCGAGGCGCTGAAGGCGCGGCAAGACCCCGATATCGTCGGTATCCAGGAGAGCAAGGTAGCCGACGATGCCTTCCCGCTCGAGACCCTCGAGGAGATGGGCTATGTGCCCAGATTCTTCGGCCAGAAGGCCCATTACGGGGTCGCCTTGCTGAGCAGGGAGGCGCCGCTGGAGGT
>CAYYHR010000265.1:0-1114 GCA_964471705.1 uncultured Chromatiaceae bacterium | reverse complement strand
TGCGCGAGCGCTTGGTGGACGCCGGTATCGACTACGACATCCGCGGGATGGAGAAGCCCTCGGACCATTGCCCGGTGTGGATCGGCTTCGACCTCTGAGCACCGGGGGGCCTTTCCCGTCCGTCAGGTCCGTCTGCGTCCCGCGACCCGCAGGCGCAGTGCATTCAGCCGAATGAAGCCGGTCGCATCGCCCTGGTCGTAGGCGCCCGCATCCTCCTCGAAGGTGGCGATGGACTCGTCGAACAGGCTGTTGCTCTCGGACTTGCGCCCGACGACCATCACATTCCCCTTGTAGAGCTTGAGCCGTACCACCCCGTTGACCACCTGCTGGGTCTGGTCGATGGCGGCCTGCAGCATCTCCCGCTCCGGTGAGAACCAGTAGCCGTTGTAGACCAGCTCGGCGTAGCGGGGCATGAGCTCGTCCTTGAGGTGCGCGGCCTCCCGATCCAGGGTCAGGGATTCCATGGCCCGGTGTGCTTTGAGCAGGATGGTTCCTCCCGGGGTCTCGTAGCAGCCGCGGGATTTCATCCCCACGTAACGGTTCTCCACGATGTCGTCGCGCCCGATGCCGTTCTCGCCGCCGATGCGGTTGAGCTCCGCGAGCAGGTCCGCGGGCGACATGGCCTCTCCGTCGAGGGCCACCGGGTCCCCGTGCTCGAAGGTCAGCTCGAGACAGGTGGGCTTGTCCGGGGCCTGCTCCGGGGAGAGGGTCCAGCGCCACATGTCCTCACCCGGCTCGCACCAGGGGTCCTCGAGGTCATAGCCCTCGTAGGAGATGTGCAGCAGGTTGGCGTCCATCGAGTAGGGCGACTTGGTGCCCTCGCGCTTCATCTCGACGGCGATGCCGTGGGCCTCGGCGTAGGCCAGCAGCTTCTCGCGTGAGAGCAGGTCCCATTCCCGCCAGGGGGCGATGATCTTCACGTTCGGCTCGAGCGCATAGGCGCCGAGCTCGAAACGGACCTGGTCGTTGCCCTTGCCCGTGGCGCCGTGGGAGATGGCGTCGGCGCCGGTCTGGCGGGCGATCTCCACCAGGCGTTTGGCGATCAGGGGCCGGGCGATGGAGGTGCCGAGCAGGTACTCGCCCTCGTAGATGGTGTTGGCGCGGAACATGGGAA
>CAYYHR010000264.1:0-5138 GCA_964471705.1 uncultured Chromatiaceae bacterium | reverse complement strand
GTGAGGTTCCCCCGAAATTTCGTCTTCCAAGGGTGACGTAAACTGTCGGTCACACTGGAGACGATGATGAAAAAGATTCCGAAGCGGGAGTACACCGTCGAGCTCAAGGAGCAGGCGGTCAAACGGGTCAAGGATGGCAAGAGCGTGGGTGCGGTGGCCAAGGAGATGGGCCTGGTCGAGCAGACGCTGCGCAACTGGGTGAAGCAATTCGATGCGGGCAGGCTCAACGGGGCGGGCGCCGCTAAGGTGACGCCCGAGCAGATGGAGCTGTCGGGTTTGCGCGCGGAGGTGGCGCGACTGAAGCGGGAGAACGACATCCTGCGAAAAGCGACGGCGTACTTCGCGAGGGATGCGCTGTGAAGTACGCCTGGATCGATGCGCATCGCGATCAGTTTGCCCTCGCTGAGCTGTGTGCTGTCCTGCATGTCAGTGTCAGCGGCTACCGAGCCTGCAAGCGTGGCGGCACCGCCGATCGTCAGGGGCTGACCGATACCCAGTTGCTGGTCCTGATCCAGTCCATCCATGCCGAGCTCAAGGGGGCCTACGGTAGCCCGCGGATGCTCCGAGAACTGCGCGCACGGGGCTTTGCAGCCAGTAAGGCACGCGTGGAGCGTCTGATGCGCGAGAACGGCATTCGTGGGCGCCACAAGCGCCGTTACAAGGCCACGACCGACTCCAAGCACAGCCTGCCCGTGGCCGAGAACCTGCTCGCACGCGACTTCACCCCGAGCGGTCCAAATCAGGTCTGGACCTCGGATATCACCTACCTGTGGAGCGATGAAGGCTGGCTATATCTGGCCATCGTGCTCGATCTGTTCAACCGCGAAGTGGTGGGCTGGTCGCTCAAGCCACGTATGAGCGCCGACCTCGTTATCGATGCGCTGACCATGGCCTGGTTTCGACGCAAGCCAGCCCCAGGCCTGCTCCATCATTCCGATCGCGGCAGCCAGTACGCCAGCCATGCCTTTCAAGAGAAGCTGGCCGAGTACGCCATGCTCTGTTCGATGAGCCGCAAGGGCAACTGCTGGGACAATGCCCCAACCGAGAGCTGGTTCAACAGCTTCAAGAACGAACGGATCTTCGGGGAACGCTTCGCCAGCCGGGAGGCGATGAAGGCCACCGCCTTCGAATACATTGAGGTGTTCTACAACCGTTCGCGGTTGCACTCCACCCTCGGCTACACCTCCCCTGTGCAGTTCCTCAAAGACTGGAACGCAACTCAGCAGGAGGAAAATCAGGTAGCATGAGCACACCCCCTTGGAAGACGAAAAACCGAGGGAACCTCACTTAAAGATCGGGGCGCAATTTCGCATCAGCGTACGTCGGATCTTCCTCTCCTTCTCCGAGAGCTATCCGTACGTGGAGCTGTTTCGCGCAATCCTGCACAACCTGCGCGCGCCGCCACCCGGCCTCGACACGGCCTGAGCGCCGGCTCGACCCGCTCGACTCCTTTTCATCCAGCAGCTACGGCGCCAAGAAACGACGCCGACGGGCGACCATGCGCGATACCCGTTAATCTCGGTTTCTGATGCCTCCAATATGGGCTTTTCGTCCCAAATCTTACTCGTTCCCCATCGATATGGCCAGCGTCGCCGGTTCGGCCCGCTTGTCATCGCTGCGCGAGCGCCTGCCAACACCGCGTCCTCTCCGAGCGCCGCGGCGGGTGAGCGATGCGGGCTAAATGCGCTTCGCCGGCCGTTGCCCGGGGTAACGGTGGCAAAGGGTTGCGGTTTGTCGAGCCGAGTGAGCCCGCTCATGCGGAAAAAAAACCCCGAAGCTTCCGGTGCCTCGGGGCTCATGTCGCCGGGCTTGGTTGGCAGGTCTGTCCATGGTGGCGGTGCATCCTGCTGCGTTTAGTCTCCCTGACTCTCCTGTGTGGCGACAACTGTATGATGGCACGGGCTCGTCGTGCCCAATGTGCTCTTATTCCCGATTGTCTGTAGGAATTTTCTCGAGCACTAATTGCGTGCTTCTCGCCGGCCTTGTATGTTTCCGGCAATGCAAACCGGTTCTGACCTCTATCCTCCGATCAAGCCCTATGCGACCCACCGCATCCCGGTGGACGCAACACATACCTTGTACCTGGAGGAGTGCGGCAATCCTCGCGGACTACCCGCCATCTTCCTGCATGGTGGCCCGGGCGCCGGCTGTGAGCCGAGCCATCGCCGCTTCTTCGATCCGGCCCGCTATCGCATCCTGCTTTTCGATCAGCGCGGAAGTGGTCGCTCCACCCCCCATGCGGAGCTGAAGGCGAATTCCACCTGGCACCTGGTGGCGGATATGGAGCATATCCGCGGGGCGCTGGAAATCGACCGGTGGCTGGTCTTCGGCGGCTCCTGGGGATCGACCCTTGCGCTCGCCTATGCCCAGACCCATCCCGAGCGGGTTTCGGCACTGATCGTTCGGGGGGTCTTCCTGTGCCGGGACGAAGAGATCCGCTGGTTCTACCGGGAGGGGGCCAGCTGGATCTTCCCCGATTGGTGGGAGGACTTCTGCGCCCCTATACCCGAAGAGGAGCGCAACGACCTGTTGCGGGCCTATCACCGCCGGCTTACGGGCGATGACGAGCTTGCACGTATGGCAGCGGCCAAGGCCTGGTCAATCTGGGAAGGCCGCACGGCCACCTTGTTACCGAATCCGGATGTCCGGGCGTTCTTCGCGAATCCGCACGTAGCCCTGAGCCTGGCACGTATCGAATGCCATTATTTCGCCAATCACGCCTTTCTCGAGCCGGACCAGTTGCTACGGGACGCGGGCCGCATGGCGGATATCCCGGGGGTGATCGCTCAAGGCCGCTACGACCTCATTTGCCCCTTGCGCTCGGCCTGGGAGCTACATCGCGTCTGGCCCCGTGCCAAGCTCGAGATCATCCCGGATGCGGGACATGCGGCCTTCGAGCCCGGCATCCGCAAGGCCCTGGTCGCGGCGACGGACCGCTTCGCCCGCGAGCTTACGTGATCGGCCTACTGCAGCGGGTGAGCGCGGCCCGGGTCGAGGTGGCGGGGGGCGAAAGCGTCGGCGCCCAGATGCAGGTGACTCTGACCAACGAGGGACCCGTCACCTTTTGGCTCGAGACGTGAGCGATCTGTGCTTTAATAACAGATTCTTGAGACGAGCCGGAAACGATATCTCCCGATCCCGTGGAAGCCGAGAGCAACAAGCGCACCGCTCGGGTGGAGCGCGTCACCTTGGAGACCCGCATCCAGGTCGAGCTCGACCTGGATGGAAGGGGGCGCGCCAGCTTTGATACCGGTGTGCCTTTCCTCGAGCACATGCTCGATCAGGTTGCCCGGCACGGCCTGATCGATCTCGTGATCGAGGCCAAGGGGGACCTGCACATCGATGCCCACCACACGGTCGAGGACGTCGGCATCACCCTTGGCCAGGCTTTTTCCCAGGCGTTAGGAGACAAGAAGGGTACTCGTCGCTACGGCCATGCCTATGTGCCCCTCGACGAGGCCCTGTCGAGGGTAGTCATCGATCTCTCCGGGCGCCCGGGCCTTGAGTTTTGCGTCGACTTTTCGCGCTCCAGAATAGGAACCTTCGACGTGGATCTGCTTCGGGAATTTTTCCAAGGCTTCGTCAATCATGCCGGAGTGACCCTGCACCTGGACAACCTGCGCGGACGCAACGCCCATCACCAGGCCGAGACGCTTTTCAAGGCCTTCGGACGGGCATTGCGGATGGCGGTGGAGCCCGATCCGCGGATGGGCGGTATCACTCCTTCCACCAAGGGCTCGTTGTAAGAGTCCCCCGATTAAAGCCCGGGAAACAGGTAATCCTTTCGTGCTGTTGATCCCCGCCATCGATCTAAAGGATGGGCGCTGTGTGCGGCTTCGCCAGGGGCGCATGGACGAGGAGACGATCTTCTCCGATGATCCGGTCGCGATGGCCGGACGTTGGGTCTCGGAAGGCGCGCGACGCCTGCACCTGGTGGACCTGAACGGGGCCTTCGCCGGAGAGCCGGTAAACGGCGATGCCATCCGCGCTATCGCCGCCGAATATCCCGACTTGCCTATTCAGGTCGGCGGCGGCATTCGGGACGAGGCAACCATCGCCGCCTATCTGGATGCTGGCGTTTCCTACTGCATCATCGGAACCCAGGCCGTAAAGGAGCCGGAGCTCGTCGCAAGGGCCTGCAGCAGGTTTCCCGGCTGCGTCATCGTCGGCCTGGACGCCAAGGATGGGCAGATCGCCGTCGCGGGCTGGACCCAAATTACGGAGCACCGCGCGGAGGACCTTGCCAGGCGCTTCGAGGACGACGGGGTATCTGCCATCGTCTACACGGACATCGGCCGGGACGGAATGATGACAGGCCCCAATGTGGAGGCCACCCGGGCGTTGGCGGAGACGATCTCGATCCCGGTCATCGCCTCCGGCGGTATTACCGACCTGGACGACGTGCGCGCCCTGTGCGCAGTATTCGACCGCGGCGTAACGGCCGCCATCACGGGTCGCGCCATCTACGAGGGAACCCTTGACTTTGGTCAGGGGCAGCGCATCGCCGATACCTGTTGAATCGAATGCGCGCGCAAGGACGCCGAGGTGCGAAGTTGAATACATGAGGTGAGCGTGCTTTGAACGAAGACTGGCTTGATACCATCAAGTGGGACGACAAGGGCTTGACTGCCGCTATCGCTCAGGAGACGGGCAGCGGTAAGATATTGATGATGGCCTGGATGAACCGAGAGTCCTTGGCGTTGACTCGCGAGACGGGTCACGCTGTCTATTGGTCGCGCTCCCGCAACAAGCTTTGGCACAAGGGCGAGGAGTCGGGTCATCAGCAGATCGTCCATGCCATCCGCCTGGATTGTGATGCCGATGTGATCCTGCTCGAGGTGGAGCAGAAGGGCGGCATTGCCTGCCACACCGGCCGTCACAATTGTTTTTACCGAGAGCTACAGGACGGAGAGTGGGTCGAGATCGCCCCGGTGCTCAAGGACCCGGATGCCATTTACAAGAAATCCTGAGCCGGCGTGAACGACGTTCTGGAGCGTCTGTCCCAAGTTTTGGAGGCGCGGAAACAGGCCGAGCCGGAAAGCTCCTATGTGGCGATGCTCTACGCCAAGGGACTCGACGCCATCCTCAAGAAGATCGGAGAGGAGGCTACGGAGACCGTCATGGCCGCCAAGGACGGT
>CAYYHR010000263.1:0-5159 GCA_964471705.1 uncultured Chromatiaceae bacterium | reverse complement strand
GATACGACTCCGCCTCCTCGTGGCTTCCCGGATACCAGGCGGGACGCGCACCTGGCGTCGTCCAATCTCGGTTTCCCGGTTCAATCACCGAGGAGCAACCGCTTGGCCTCGTTGATCTTGGCGGCTAGATAGTCGGAGCCGCCCCGGTCCGGGTGTAACTTCTGCATGAGGCGGCGATGGGCGTCGCGGATCTCCTCCTCACCCGCCCCCTTCGTCAAGCCCAGGATCGAAAGTGCCTCATCCCGGGTCATGGCGGCGCCCGTCCCGGGGGCTGCAGCCCCCTCCCCTGTCGCCTGCTCCCGCCAATCGCTGCCTTGCGTCCGGTCCAGATAGGCCTCGAGGACTGCGGCGGACTGGGCGTCGGCCCCCCGACACAAGCCCAAAAGATCGATCAGCTGCTCGAGATCCAGCTCGGACAACCGCCGACCCTGCCAGGGACCTTCCAGGACCAGCCCATCCATATCGCCACTGGCGTGATCCAGGCTCATTTCCAGAAAGCGGGTGCGGATCGATGAGGTCTGTCCCCCACCGGAAGGATTACCGCCACCTCTTGCGCCCGGCGGGAGCCCGGACATACCCAGCGATCGCATCAGCTGTTGGACCAGGGGCAGCATACGCACCAAACTGGCGAGGCGGATCACCCCCGGAACTGCGGCGGCCAAGGCGGCAAACAGGGGATTTAGACGACCGGTGACTGCCAGGAGGACCAGGAGGGCGATACCGCCCCAGAGCATCGAGCGCCGCAGCACCCTGGCCACCTGTTGCGGCGGCGTGACCCGAAACCAGTGCAGAAACCAGAGCAGTACGCCGGCTACGGCGGCGAGCAGGATCAGACGGCCGAACATCGCCCGGGCAGGCTCAGTCTTTGACGATCTGGTGCGTGAGGCGCAGGGCTTCCCCGCCCCGCCGGCGACCGAAATGCTCCAGTGCCTTGCGACCACCGGCGGCATAAACGGCTACGGCGCTCAGGAGGTCGCGAAGGGCTTGCGGGCTGCCCGCATCGAAATGGCAGTAAGCACCCCCGCTCAGGCGTGCGATCTGCCGGAAGCACCGCTCCGCGGTCGGGTCGCGCCCCTCCTGGAAGACGAAGGCCGGCAGCCCCAGAAGACCCAGCTTTCCGGCCAGACCCGACAGCCCGTCCTCGTTTTCCTCGACGGCGTCGCCTACGAAAACCAGGGCATTGACCCTGCCCCGCTGTGCTTCTTTGGCGGCATGCCGAAGGACGCGTCCGATTTGGGTCAGACCGGCGGCGCAGAAGACGCGGGTCATGCGCTTGCGCAGCACCTCGGCCTCGCTGCACCAGGGTGAGGCATCGAATTCCATGATGCCGCGATAGTAGCAGAGCTGGATCTCCAGTCCGCCCAGGCTCGCAGTCTCGCTGAACATGTCGGCCTGGATCTGGGCCGCCCGGTCCCAGGTCGGCTCCCGGCTCGCGGTGGCATCCATGGCGAAGATCAGACGTCCGCGTCCGCCCCCTGCGCGCACCGGGGTCGCGGCCACCTGCCGCAGGAAGGCGTCCACCTCTCCCGTGGAGGCCGCCCGTTGGATCTTCTTCGAATCGCCGGTCATCGATCCGAACGCGTCGAATAACGGCCTCAGCAGGCCCGCACGGTGGCGATCTGTGCGTGGTCCCGGGTCTGGAAGTCGATAGTCATCTGTCTGCTCCAGGGATGGGCGTCACTGTTCGAGCAACCTGGGGTTGAAGAGGCGTACTTCAAGCCCGATGCCGAACCCGCACCGCCTTACGGCCCTGAAGTATCCTATCCTGAGCCGTCGCCGCCGCTCAACTCCCCCACCCACATGGCCGTCGCGCCTGCGACCGCACTCGGCATGGCGATGAAATTGAGCACGGGCACCATGGTCAGGCCGGCGGTGGCGGCCCCGAACCCGAGACCCATGACGCGCTTCTTGCGCAAGCGCGCGCGCATCTCCCGGAACACGAGCCCGTGATTTCCCATCGGGTAGTCGCTGTACTCCAGGGTGAAGATCCATGAGGTATAGAGAAACCAGAGAAAGGGAGCGGCCAGATTGATCCCGGGGATCAGGAAGAGGATGAGGAAGGGGATTGCCAGGGCGATTGCGAAGAGGATTTTCTTCAGCTCATCGATCAGCGTAGGCACCAGCTCGATCAGAGCCTTCTTCCAACCGCCGCCCGAGCTCAGGGGCCTGCCGGTGAGGTGCAGCTCCACCTTCTCGGCGAGCAGGCTGTTGAAAGGTGCGGCGAGCAGATTGGCCACCAGAGTGAAGCTGTAGAAGACCAGGATCACCAGGGTGAGGACGAACAGTGGCCAGAGGACCCAGCCCAGCCATTCGAGCCAGGACGGAATCTTGGACTGCATCCACACCAGGAAGGACTCGAACCGATCGACCCCGTACCAGATGGCACCGGAGAACACCAGGATATTGATCAGAAGGGGTGTCAGAACGAAGCGCCTCAGTCCGGGGCGCGTGATGAGTCGCACGCCCTGAAGGAGATAGCCGGGGCCGGAGATTGGATTGACTGCCATGTGCGGTACGGGGTCGATCTTCGAAATCCGAATAGGAAATCAGAGCAGCACCAGGTTGTCCCGGTGGATGAGCTCTTCGTCGTCCAGATAGCCCAGGATCTCCTGGAACCCGGAGCTGGGCCGGCCTTTGATCCGGGCCGCTTCGAGTGCATCGTAGTTGACGAGCCCGCGCGCGATCTCCCGGCCCTGCTCGTCGATGCAGACTACCACGTCACCGCGGCGAAAGGCGCCTTGTACGGCCTTCACGCCGACCGCCAAGAGGCTCTTACCCTGCCTCTGCAGGGCGCTCACCGCACCGGCATCCAGGGTGAGTCGCCCCCGGGCCTGGAGCTGACCGGCCAGCCAGCGCTTGCGTGCAGCCTGCGGCTCTTGGACCGGGGTGAGCAGGGTACCCACCTGCTCACCGGCCCCGACGCGACCCAGCACGTCATCCCCCTTGCCGGGCGCTATGAGCGTCGCCGTCCCGGAACGGGCGGCCAGGCGAGCGGCGCGAACCTTGGTGATCATGCCGCCGAGTCCGAGTCCGCTACCGCTGCCCCGGGCCACCGTGTCGAGATGGGGATCATCGACCCGGGTCTCGGAGATGAGCTCGGCGGACGGATCGAAACGGGGATCGCGCTCGAACAGGCCGTCCTGGTCCGTGAGCAGGATCAGGAGATCCGCCTCGATCAGGTTGGCGACCAGGGCGGCCAGGGTGTCGTTGTCCCCGAAACGCAGCTCGTCGGTGGCCACCGTGTCGTTCTCGTTCACGACCGGCACGACACGCAGCCGCAAGAGTGCCAGCAGGGTGCTGCGGGCGTTCAGATAGCGACGCCGGTCGTCCAGGTCGTCCCGGGTGAGCAGGATCTGTGCGGCGTGAAGTCCGCGCTTCTGGAAACATGCCTCGTAGGCCTGGACCAGCCCCATCTGGCCGATGGCGGCGGCCGCCTGCAGCTCATGCAGTGCCTTGGGACGTAGGCTCCAGCCCATGCGGGACATCCCCTCGGCGACGGCACCGGAGGAGACCAACACCAGCTCGCCGCCGTTGCCGAGAAACGCGGCCATCTGATCCGCCCAGGGGGAAAGTACCGACCGATCCAATCCCTGGCCGTTTCTCGTAAGCAATGCACTCCCGATCTTCACGACCCAGCGCCTGGTCTGTCGGATGCCGTCGCGGGACATCATGAGCCGGACAGGGGGTGCCAATCACCGACATCCTGACTCGCATCCGGGACAGGCCCGCTCCCGCCGATCGCGGGCGCCCGGCGCTCGTCCTCCAGCTTCTGCATCAGTGCCCACATCAGCGCAGCGGTACCATCGCCGGTCACGGCGGAGATCGCGAAGACCGGACCGGTCCAGCCGAGCGCTTCGAGGATCGCTGTCCGGCGCCTCTCGAGCTCCGCGGTGTCGAGCAGATCGCGCTTGTTGAGCACCAGCCAGCGTTCTTTGTGCGCCAAATCCCCGCCGAAGGCAGCAAGCTCGGTTTCGATCTGCCGAATCTGTTGCACCGGATCAACGCGCTCGTCCAGCGGAGCGATGTCGACGATATGGAGCAGCAACCGGGTCCGTGCCAGGTGCTTGAGAAAACGAACGCCCAGACCCACACCCTCCGCCGCACCCTGGATAATGCCGGGGATGTCCGCGATAACGAAGCTGCGCCCCTTTCCCAGACTCACCACGCCGAGATTCGGGTGCAGGGTGGTGAAGGGATAGTCCGCCACCTTCGGGCGCGCGCTGGATACCTGCCGGATCAGGCTGGACTTGCCCGCGTTCGGAAAGCCGAGCAGACCGACGTCCGCGAGCAAAACGAGCTCCAGGTGGAGCTGGCGACGCTCGCCGGGGGTCCCGGGCTTGGACTGGCGCGGTGCTCGGTTGGTGCTCGACTTGAAGCGGGCGTTGCCGATGCCGTGGAAGCCGCCCTGGGCGACGAGAAGACGCTCCTCGCCATGCAGCAGCTCGCCGATGAGCTCCCCCGTCTCCTCGTCGTATGCGCGGGTACCCAAGGGCACCGGCACCAGCAGATCCGCACCGCTGCGGCCCGTCATGTTGCGACCCATGCCGCCCTTGCCGCGCTCGGCGCAAAATCTCCGCTTGTGGCGGAAGTCCACGAGGGTGTTGAGATTGGTATCGGCAAGCAGAAAGACGCTGCCCCCGTCGCCCCCGTCGCCCCCGTCGGGACCACCCCTGGGAATGAACTTTTCGCGCCGGAAGCTCACGCAGCCGTTACCGCCGTCACCGGCCTCGACGCGGATATTGGCTTCGTCGACGAATTTCATGACAACGCAAAAAGCCTCGCCGTTGGGCGAGGCTTTCCATGCTCGTGGTGAACGAGGACGTCAGGTGGTTTGCACGCTGACGTACTTACGGTTCTTCGGGCCCTTGACCTCGAACTTCACGACGCCGTCCGACAGGGCAAAGAGCGTGTAGTCCCTGCCGAGACCAACGTTGGTGCCATTGTGGAACTTGGTGCCGCGCTGGCGCACGATGATGTTTCCGGCCTTGACCGCCTGACCGCCGTAGATCTTGACGCCGAGGCGCTTGGACTCGGAATCGCGCCCGTTGCGGGAGCTGCCGCCTGCCTTTTTGTGTGCCATGCTGTCCTTCTCCTCAACCCGCGCTTATGCCCGTGATCTCGATCTCGGTGAGCCACTGACGGTGGCCCTGGCGCTTCAT
>CAYYHR010000262.1:0-5190 GCA_964471705.1 uncultured Chromatiaceae bacterium | reverse complement strand
TGGGGCGCCAGGATTCGAACCTGGGTATGCAGGGATCAAAACCCTGTGCCTTACCACTTGGCGACGCCCCATAGAGAGGTCAGATCCGCGCCACTGCCAGAAGAGGCGAGCGGTTCATCCCACGGGCGACAAAGGCGGAAAAACGCGGCGGCACCGCCGAGCAAGCGGCGCGTGCCTGGTTCTCGGAGGCAAAGGTGCAGAATACACAGGCCCCCGTTCCGGTAAGTCGCGGTCTGCCGACCCCGGCGAGCCAATCCAGGGCCGTTGCGACCTCCAGGTAGCGCCGCCGCACTACCACCAGGCAATCGTTACGATCATCGCCAGCAAGAAAGTCGCGTATTGTCACCCTGGTGGAATTCCGTGTCAATTGTTCGTCCGCGAACACGGTCCCAGTAGCGATCTCGCAACTCGGCACCAACACCAGATACCAGGGCTCTGGCAGATCCAGTGGGGTGAGCTCCTCTCCGACACCCTCCCCCCAAGCGGCGCGCCCGAAGACAAAGACCGGGACATCCGCACCGAGGGTCAGCCCCAGGTCCATGAGCTCCTGACGGTTGAGCCCGGCCCCCCAGATCCGGTTCAAAGCTACCAGTGTCGTGGCTGCGTTAGAGCTGCCCCCGCCCAAACCACCGCCCAAGGGCAACCGCTTGTCCACTCGGATATCGGCACCGAGCCGAATGCCCGCTCGCTCCTGAAGCAAGCGAGCGGCGCGCACTACCAAGTCAGACTCCTCGGGAACGCCGGCAAGGGTCGAGACGCGCCTGATACGTCCGTCAGGCCGGGGCTCGAAGAAAAGCAGATCCTTTTCGTCGATGAACTGAAAGACGGTCTGCAACCGATGATAGCCATCGGGGCGTCGCCCCAGAACGCGCAGCATCAGATTGAGCTTGGCCGGGGCAGGCCAAGGTCTCCCGGACAGATGCCCTGCCATCAGTCGCCCGTATCGGTACGGGTGGTCTTGTGGCGGCCGATCACACGCAGAAGATACTCATGGTCGGGGTCGCGGGCCAAGGCATCATCCCAAGTGCTCCATGCCTCCTCGTGCCGACCCATGGTCCAGAGCACCTCGCCCAGGTGCGCAGCGATCTCGCCGTCCGGCATCGAGGCCAGCGCCTTGCGCAGATACACCAGGGCCTCTTGCGGCTTGCCCAGCCGAAACTGGACCCAACCCATACTGTCCAGTACGGCAGGATCATCCGGCTTCAGGGCATAAGCGCGCTCGATGTAGGACAGGGCCTCCGTCAAGCGCTCGGTCTGGTCGGCCAAGCTGTATCCGAGGGCGTTGAGGGCATCGGCATTCTCGGGCTCCTTCGCGATGATCGCCTTCAGGTCGGACTCCATGATATCCAACCGATTCATCGACAGGGCATGCAGACCACGCGCATAGAGGATATCCGTATTCCCCGGGAATGCCTTCAGGGCTTCGTCGTAGACACTCATCGCCTCCTGCAGGAGTCCCCGCTCGGCCAGCGTCGCTGCCTCGATCAGATAGAAGGTCGCGGCATCCTCCGGCCACTGATCACGCAGCTGTTGGAGAATCTCCCGCGCACGCCCCACTTTGCCTTGGGAAGCACGTATCTGCGCGATGCGAACTTGCGCATCCAGTGCGTGCTCGCCTTCCACCTTTCGAAACCAGGACACTGCGGTGTCGGGATTCTCTGACAGTTCCTCCACCTCACCGAGGTAATAGGCGGCGTCACCCTGGCGCTCGCCGGTATCACGCAGCTGAACGAAGTAATCGCGGGCTGCGTCAATGTCTTTCAACTGCAGGGAAAGAACCCCTAGGGCGAAGAGGACGTCGGGCTCCCTGGGGGTGTTGCGCAGCATGGCTTCGAAGACGTTGCGGGCGTGGGAGAACTCCTGCTCGTCGACGAGCAGCTGCGCATAGAGCAGGTGTAGCCCCAGATCGTCCGGATCATCCGCGATGAAGGTCTCCAGCATCTTGCGAGCCTGCTCGCGGTCACTCTGGCTGAGCAGCAGCTGGACGAGGAAGATACGCGGTTGATTCCACCCGGGGCGCAAATCCGCGGCCTGCCGAGCTGCTGTGACTGCCTCATCATGCTTATCGGCCCCCGCGGCGACAATTGCCCGGGCGAGCCAGGCATCGGCGCTCTGCGGCTCCTTGCCGGTCAGGGTCTCCATCAGCTCCAAGCGGCGCTCCGGTGGCTTTACCCTGGAGACGAGGCGGGCCGCTTCCCCGTAGCCGTCCTTACCGTTCGCTTCCGCCAATGTGATGATGTGGCGCAGATGCTCTGTCGCACCGGAAACGTCGCCCGCTTCAATGAGCGTGTAGGCCGCCAATTGATGTGCCCCGATGGAGTCGGGAGCGAGGTCGAGCCAAGCGTCGGCGGCCTGCCGCTCAGCTACAATGTCATGGAGTGCAAGGGCTGCGCTTGCCGCCAGCTCCGCCATCTCGGGATCTCGCGCCAATCGGGCCCCGTGCAGGAAGTGCGTGAAGGCGGTTCGGTCTTCTCCCCGTTGCCTTGCCACCTGTCCGACGAGAACGTCGTAGATCAAATCCGGCTTCAGCTCGGACGTCTGTTGAACGGGCGGCCTGCTCGGTGCTGCCGGCTTTTCACTGGGGCTCGACGAGGGGCGCGCACGCGCTTCGGCCTGGTCAGCGACCAGAAAGGGGAGCCCGTGGTCGAGCCGCTTGGGCGACAAACCCGTACACCCCACAGCCGAAGGCAGAAACAGTAGAAAGAGGTAGAAATTGGAACGGCTCCGCATCGAGGTTACTCAAAACAAGCCGGAATCGGATAATGCATTTCAGTATAACCGCCGAGATCTTCAACGAGAAAGCCGAGGAGGCCAGGCATCCCCGCCTCACCCGACTCGGCTCGGCTCGGCTCGCCAGGGCAGACTCTGTCCGTCTCGAAGTAATCGGTGATACAGCCCCCACCCTTGTAACCATAGTCTTCCAGCCCTCTTGCATAAAGGGCGACGATACAAAAGAATTCAAGAGCCCTTCCGCTGAAATTACAACCGATGGCTATCCTGGTAGTAGGACTCAATCACAAGACCGCCCCCGTGGGGATGCGTGAGCGCATCGCCTTCGGACCGGACATCCTGGTGGGTGCCCTGCGTAGCCTCACGGACCAGGCTCGCATCGATGAATGTCTCATCCTGTCCACCTGTAACCGCACCGAGGTCTATTGCACCGCCGACGCCGAAGGTGGGGACGTCGTTGTCGAGTGGCTGAGTCGATTCCACGGACTGAATCATGAGCATGTCGCGCCCTACCTCTACACCCGGGTGGACCGTGATGCGGTCTCGCACCTGCTGCGAGTGGCCAGCGGTCTGGATTCCATGGTGCTCGGAGAGCCCCAGATCCTGGGTCAGGTAAAGGATGCATTCCAGGCCGCCAGCGACAGCAGGGTCACTGGAAAGCTGCTCGGACGTCTGTTCCAGAGCGCCTTTGCCGTCGCCAAGCAGGTACGCACAGACACCGCCATCGGTAACAGTCCGGTGTCCGTGGCCTTCGCCGCCGTCAGTCTGGCACGGCAGATCTTCAGCGACCTGGGTGACCAGACGGCCCTGCTGGTCGGCGCCGGGGAGACCATCGAGCTCGCCTCGCGCCACCTGCGCCAGCACGGAGTCGGACGCATCCTCGTCGCCAACCGCACGGTCGAGCGCGCCCACAGCCTGGCCGTTCAGCTCGATGGCTATGCCATCGCCCTTACCGAGCTGGCAAACCACCTGCCGGAAGCGGACATCCTCATCTCGTCCACCGCAAGCCCGCTTCCGGTGCTGGGCAAGGGGGCCGTGGAGCGGGCGCTCAAGAAGCGTAAGCACCGCCCGATCTTCATGGTCGACATCGCCGTCCCCCGCGACATCGAGCCCGAGGTGGGCGAGCTGGACGATGTCTATCTCTACACCGTGGACGATCTTCAGGGCGTGGTGGACGAAGGCATGCGCTCGCGCCGCGAGGCCGCCGACCAAGCAGAAGAAATCGTTGACTTCCACACCGAAGAGTTCCTCGGCTGGCTGCGCTCCCTGGATGCGGTAGCCCTGATCCAGAGCTACCGCGACTACGCCGAGCGCCTGCGCGACGAAGTCCTCGCCAAGGCCCTGCACCAGCTGGAGATCGGCAAGCCCCCTGCTCAGGTGGCAGGTTTCCTCGCCCACACCCTCACCAACAAGCTGCTGCATGGGCCGAGCGCCCGCCTGCGCCAGGCCGGTCGCGAGGGCCAGAACGAGATCCTCCAGGCTGCCAACGAGCTCTTTCAGATCGAGAAGAAATCAGGCTCGTCCTCATGAAATCCTCCCTATGAAGTCCTCCATTCGCGACAAGCTCGAGCGGCTATCGGAACGCTTTGCCGAGGTTACAGCCCTGCTGGCCGATCCGCTAACCCAGGAGAACCAACAGTCCTTTCGCGACCTCGGGCGCGAGTATGCACAGCTGGATCCAGTCGTGGCTTGCTACCGGCGCTATCGTCAGGTCGAGGACGATCTTGCCGGTGTGCAGGAGATGCTCGCGGACCCGGAGATGGAGGTCTTGGCCCGCGAGGAGATTACCGCCGCCACCGCCGAACGGGATGCCCTGGAGCCGGAGCTGGAGCGGTTGCTCATGCCTTCGGACCCAAACGACCATCGCAATGTCTTCCTGGAGATCCGTGCCGGAACCGGCGGTGCGGAGGCGGCCTTGTTCGCGTCCGACCTGGCCCGCATGTACCTGCGCTTCGCCGAGATCCAGGGGTGGCGAGTGGAGGAGATGAGCGTCAGTGCGGGCGAGCTCGGAGGCTACAAGGAGGTGGTTCTGCGTGTCAGCGGGAATGGCGTCTATGCGCGCCTCAAGTTCGAGCCCGGCGCCCATCGTGTGCAACGGGTGCCCGAAACCGAATCGCAGGGCCGAATCCACACTTCGGCTTGCACCGTCGCCGTCCTTCCGGAGGTCGAGGCCATCGACGACCTGGACGTAGACAGTAACGACCTGCGCATCGACACCTACCGCTCTTCCGGGGCCGGTGGTCAGCACGTGAACAAGACCGACTCCGCTGTGCGCATCACCCATATGCCGAGCGGGATCGTGGTCGAGTGTCAGGACGAGCGCTCCCAGCACAAGAACAAGGCCCGCGCCATGTCCCTGCTTCAGGCGAAGCTCTTGTCCAGGGCCCGGGACGCCCAGGTCACCGAACAGGCCCGGTCACGCAAGCTGCAGGTCGGCAGCGGCGATCGCTCGGAGCGCAT
>CAYYHR010000261.1:0-5204 GCA_964471705.1 uncultured Chromatiaceae bacterium | reverse complement strand
CCAGCATGAAGTTGGTCATCCAGGGGGTGAAGACGAAGGCGACCACCAGGGAGATCAGCATCCCGGTGGAGGCGTTGATCGGGATGGGGCTCATGTAGGGCCCCATCAGCCCGGTCACGAAGGCCATGGGCAACAGAGCGGCGATGACGGTGAAGGTGGCCAGGATGGTCGGGCCGCCAACCTCGTCCACCGCCTTGGGCATTAGCTCCAACAGCTTCTTCGAGCTGAGGCTCAGATGGCGATGGATGTTCTCCACTACCACGATGGCATCGTCCACCAGGATGCCGATGGAAAAGATGAGGGCGAACAGGGAGACCCGGTTGAGGGTGAAGCCCCAGACCCAGGATGCGAACAGGGTCAGAGCCAGGGTCACCGCGACCGCAGCGCCCACGATGATGGCCTCCCGCCAGCCGATTGCGAGCAGCACCAACAGGATCACCGATGCAGTGGCAAAAATGAGCTTGTGAATCAGCTTCTGGGCCTTGGCATCGGCGGTTGCGCCGTAGTTGCGGGTGATGCTGACCTGCACACCCTCGGGGATGAAGGTGCCCTTGAGCTGGCCGAGGCGCTCGATCACCCGTTCGGCGACCGACACCGCGTTGGTACCCTCCTGCTTGGCCACGGCGATGGTGACCGCGGGGATGGTACCCGCCAAGTCCGCACCTGCCTGCCGTCCGTCCGGTCCGGTGCCCATCCAGACGTAGCTCTCCGGCTGCTCCGGGCCGCGCGCGATCTTCGCCAGGTCGCGCAGGTAGACGGGACGCCCTCCGTGCAGCCCCACCACCAGGTCGCCGATCTGATCCGGGCTGGTGAGGAAAGTGCCCGCCTGGACCAAGATCTCCCGGTTGTCGTGAGTGACCGCGATGTCGTCCCGGACCGCGTTGCCCGACTGCAGGGCGCGGCGCAGGTCGGTGAGGTCGATTCCGTGTGCGGCCAGGGCCTGGGGGTCGAGCAGGACGCGCACCACCTGGCTGGGGGCACCGACCGTGTAGACGTCGCGGGTGCCGGGTACGCGCTTGATCTCCTGCTCGATGCCATGGGCGACCTGGCCGAGCTCGAAGGCGCCGATCTTCTCGTCCTTGGGCCAGAGGGTAACGGTGATGATGGGCACGTCGTCGATGCCCTTGGGCTTGATCAGGGGCTGGCCCACGCCGAGGTTGGCCGGCAGCCAGTCCTGGTTGGAGTAGATCTTGCTGAAGAGGCGCACGATGGCCGCGGTGCGGTCTTCGCCCACCTTGAACTGCACCGTCACCACGGCCATCCCGGGGCGCGAGACCGAGTAGATGTGCTCTATGCCCCTGATCTCGGAGAGAACCTGCTCGGCCGGACCGGCGATCAGGTGCTCCACCTCGCTGGCCGAGGCCCCGGGAAAGGGGATGAAGACATCGGCGAAGGTGACGTTGATCTGGGGCTCTTCCTCACGGGGCGTCACCAGCACCGCGAAGACCCCGAGCAGCAGGCCCAACAGGGCCAGCAGCGGGGTGATCTCGGTGGCTTGGAAGCGCTCGGCGGTGCGGCCAGCGATGCCGAGCTTCTCAGTCACGGTGCTGATCCGGAAATTCGCCGGTGGCCTGGGCCTTGAGCGCCGCACCCGCAGCGATGGGGTCCAGTGCGACCCGCTCGCCCTCGCTCAGACCAGCGAGCACCACCAGGGAATCCCCCACGTCGCGGCCGAGACGCACCTGGCGGAAGTGCAGCTTGCCACCGCCGTTTTGCACATAGATACCGGTCACCTCGGAGCGGTAGACAACGGCCTGCTTGGAGACCACCAGCTCCCGCTTCTCGCCGGTCACGAAACCGGTCTTGACGAACATCCCCGGGAACAGCCCCTTGGTACCTTCCGGAAGGTCCAGGCGGACCTTGAAGGTATTGGAGCTCAGCTCGGCGTACGGGAAGACGGTGATCTTATCCGCGCTCAGGACGCCCCCCTGTGGCAGGTAGACGCGCACCTCGGTGCGCCGATCCCCGGAGGGACGTACCGATGGGATCAGGCTCTGGGGCACATCGACGATGACCCGGAGCTCATCCAGGGAAATACCGGTCATGACCGGCTGACCGGCGCTGACTGTCTCACCCAGCTCGACGTGCCGGTGGGTAACAATGCCAGAGTAGGGGGCGCGAATCCGGGTATACCTGAGCTGCTCCTCAGCCTGCTCCAAGCCCGCGGCCGCGGCCTCGAGCCTCGCCTGTGCGCTGTCGCGCTCGGCGGTTGCCTTGTCCATGGCCGAATCCGAGATCAGCTTCTTTGCGTGCAGCCCCTGTACCCGGGCGTACTCGTCCTTGGCCTGCTGCAGCTGAGCGGTTGCGGTCTTGCGCTCAGCGACCACCCGCATGACCTGAGCCTGGGGCTCGGTGTCCTTGAGGCGCACCACTACGGCGTTCTTCTCTACGAAGTCGTCCACGTCGTAGGAGATCTCCTCGACCTGGCCTTGGGTCTGGGCGGAAACAGTGGTGCGGTTGATCGCCTCGACGACGCCGTCGAGGCGATACTCGCGGGGGACGGACCGATATTCGACCTCGGCGGTTTGGAGGGGAGTGGTCTCCAGCGCCGCCCCCTGCGAAAATGCCGGCAGCACAGCAGACAGGAAGATGAGAAGAATCGATCGCATGGTGTTTGTGCCCATAAATATTAGTAACAACTAATATTACGTCCTCTTGTTGGATTTCAACCTGAATCCAACGAGGCCGGCGACACTCCGATCCAGGACAGGCGTCGTGTGAAACGCCCTCCGGAGCTCGCTACCGGTTGGTATCTTCGTCGATCTGTCGGTCAGAGCCTATCGCTGCTCGGACGATTCCTGGACATCCAATAGCGCGCCCCCGGCAGCAGCCACGAGCACGATCATCACGGTACCCACCAGCCAGGCGAAATACCAGGCACCGTAGTCGCCGAGGATCACGGCCAGCACGATGACGACCACGGCGATGGCGAGCAGCAGCAGATACAGCAGCAGGGTTTTCATGGCTCGGTCTCCCCTCTCCGGCGATTGCCGGAATTCGAGATAATCGTCTCAGTAAGCGTGCTCATCCCCTTCGACCTGCTCGTTCCGCACGGTGCCGCGCATCACATGGAAAGCCCAAGAGGTATACCAGACGATCAGTGGGATGAATATCAGGGTGAAGCCCAGCATCCACGCCAAGGTGCGCTCGCTGGAACCGGAATTCCAAACCGTGAGGCTTTGGCTCGGGATCTCGCTGGAGGGCATGAGAAAAGGAAACAGCGCCAACCCCGCCGTTCCGATAACGCCCACCCAGCCGAGGGCCCCCAAGGCCCAGGCCAGAGCGGGCCTGCGGACGCACAGTGCCGCCGTTCCACCGAGTATCGCGCAGACGCCGAGCAAGGGCAGCAGGAAGCTCACGGGATAGCTCCAGAAAGTCTCCAGCCAGGCGCCTTGCAGCACCTCCACGGACTGCTGCAAGGGGGTCTGAGGCTCGCCGAAAGGTGGTGCGGAGACCAGATGGTAGCCGGTCATGCCCGATACCCAAGCACCGCCGATGGCGAACAGGGCCACGGCGACCAGCCCTGCCACCCAGCCGATCATCCGCGCTCGCCGGTAGAGATCCCCCTCGCCGCGGATCATCAGCATGGCGCAGCCCATGAAAACGGACAGGGTTACCGCCAAAAGCCCACAGAAGATGGCAAACGGGTTGAACAGGGAGAGGAAGCTGCCCACGTACCAGGAGGTCAGGTTCCACTCGAAATGGAACGGCAGGCCTTGGAACAGGTTGCCGAAGGCGGCACCGAACACCAGCATGGGCACCGCGCCGCTGACGAACAGAGTCCAGTCCCAGGCATTGCGCCAAGCGCGAGAGGTCAATTTCGAGCGGTATTCGAAGCCCAAGGGCCGAATGATCATGCTCCACAACAGCAGCAGCATGACGACATAGAGTCCGGAGAACGCCGTAGCGTAGACGAGGGGCCAGGCGGCGAAGACCGCCCCGCCGCCGAGGATGAACCACACCTGGTTGCCGTCCCAGTGCGGGCCGATGATGTTCAGTGCTACTCGCCGCTCCGTGTCGGTACGCCCGACCCAGCGCAGCACGGTGCCCACGCCCATGTCGGTCCCCATCATGATGGCCAGTCCCATCAGCAGAACACCGAGCAGCAGCCACCACAGAAGTTTCAGTATCAAATAGATTTCCATAGCGGGTCCCTCAGGCGCCTGCCGGTTCGTGGGCGACTTGGTCGGGGGAGGAGGGCCCCTGGCGGACCGCCCACACCATGAGCGTCATCTCGATGATGATGAAGGTGGTGTACAACAGCACAAAGCCCGTCAGGGAGAAGATCATGTAATTCTCGCTGTGGGTGGAGGCGGACATCCAGGTGGGCAGGATCTCGTACACGGTCCATGGCTGACGCCCGGCTTCCGCCACCAGCCAGCCGGTCTCGCAGGCCAGGAAGGGGACGGGGATCATCCAGGTCGCCCACCGCAGGAAGCCACGGCGGTGCTCCAGCTCACCGCGCAGGCTATAGATTACCGCCAGTACGAAGTAGGCAAGCATCAACAGCCCCAAGCCAACCATGACCCTGAAGCTCCAAAAGACCAAAGGAACATCGGGAATCACGTCGCGGGCGGCTTTTTGGATGTCGGCCTCGGTAGCGTTGGAGGCATCCTGATCCGGGGCATAGCGCTGCACAAGGAAACCGTAGCCCAGATCTTTCTCGTGTGCCCGGAAGAGCGACATCGCATCGGCGTCATCCGGGTCAGCGCTCAGATCCTTCAGCGCCGCTACCGCCGGGATACCGTTGCGGATGCGGCCCGCCGCCTCCTGCTCCAATTCCCGAGCCCCGGAAATCGGGGTATCCAGGGTATGGGTGATCAGAGGTGTCAGCATGTAGGGAATCTGCAGCTCCCAGTCGTTCTCCTGCTTCTCCTGATTGGGCCAGGCCACGACATTGAACGGTGCCGGCGGCTCTGCCGTCTGCCACAAGGCCTCCATGGCTGCCAGCTTGGTGGGTTGGACGCGACCGTCCACAAAGCCCAAAGCATCGCCCAAGGTGAGCACCCCGGCAGTGGCCAAGACGCCGAACAGGGAGGCCACGCGGAAGGAATGCAAGGCCAGCTCGCGATGGCGTCCGCGCAGAAGATAAAAAGCGCTCACGCCGCACACGAACACCGATGCGGTGACATAGCCGGCAATGCTGGTGTGCACGAACTTGGCCTGGGCGTCGTGGCTGAAGAACAGGTCGGCGAAGCTGCTCA
>CAYYHR010000260.1:0-5214 GCA_964471705.1 uncultured Chromatiaceae bacterium | reverse complement strand
CCAATGTGACCGACAGTTTACGTCACCCTTGGAAGACGAAATTTCAGGGGAACCTCAATCCAGATCAAGCTCGCCATGCGTCCGGTAACCCCGTCGCGCCGATACGAAAAGAAGCGCTCCCGATCGGAATAGGTGCAAAGGCCGCCGCCCCAGACCTCGAGGACTCCGCACCTGTGAAGGCGCATTCTCGCTAGAGAATAGAGATCCGCCAGCCATTTACCATCCCTGACCGGGCGAAACGATGCCTTCGCATCGTCTCCACCCTCCGCCAGGAAGCACGCCCGCACATCCGCCCCGACCTCGAACGCCTGCGGGCCGATGGCTGGTCCCAGCCAGCATAGGACATCCCGAGTAGGCACCGCCAATCGGGAGACCGCTGCCTCGATGACCCCCTCCGCGAGTCCCCGCCAGCCGGCATGCACCGCCGCCACTCGGTACCCTCCCCGGTCGCACAGCAACAGGGGCAGGCAATCCGCCGTCATGACGGCGCAGACTTCCCCGGGACGAAGCGCGATCGCCGCATCCGCCTGGCAGCCCCGGGCATCTCCGGCCACATCGACCACCGAGCACCCGTGCACCTGGCGCAGCCAAAGAGGGTCCGTCGGTAGGCCGAGGTGCGCGCGCAGCAGGGCGCGATTCTGCTCCACGCGGGACGGCTCGTCGCCCACATGATCGGCGAGGTTGAGGCTGGCGTAGGACCCTCGGCTGACACCACCGCTCCGGGTCGTGCAGAGGGCACGCACGGCTGCAGGGGCCGGCCAGTCCGGCTCTATCCAGTCCATGCCTTTGCTAGCCACTCCGCAACAGCTCCACCAGCTCCCGCATGTCCTCGGGTACGGGCGACTCCCAGTGCATGGTCTCGCCACTTACCGGATGGACGAGCCCGAGCCTGGTGGCATGGAGCGCCTGGCGGGGAAATCCCAGCAGGGCTTCGAGCAGGGACCCGCTGGCCCCGGAGGGCGGCCGCGGGCGGCCACCGTAGGTCCGGTCGCCGACGATGGGATGACGAATCTGCGCCATGTGGACCCGTATCTGATGCGTGCGTCCGGTCTCGAGCCGTACCGAAAGCAGGGTGTGGGCAGGAAACCTCTCTAAGATCCGGTAGTGAGTCAGGGCCGGCCTACCGCCCGGGACTACGGCCATTTTGGTGCGATCGACCCGGTGGCGACCGATGGGCGCCTCGACCCTACCCCCCGCCACCAAAGCACCCTGGACCAGAGCCCGGTACTCCCGGTAGAGGCTGCGACTTTGCAGCTGGTCGACCAATGACTTGTGAGCTCGAAGCGTCTTGGCCACCACCAGGAGCCCGCTGGTGTCCTTGTCGAGCCTGTGGACGATGCCCGCTCGCGGCACCGAGCTCAGCCCCGGCAGGTGATACAACAAGGCGTTCTGCAGGGTGCCGTCCGGCCGTCCGGCGGCGGGATGGACCACCAGTCCCGCCGGCTTGTCAACGATCAGCAATTGCTCATCCTCGAACAGGACATCCAGCGCAATCGCCTGGGGAATGCACTCGCTGCAAGGCTCCGGGACCAGGCGCAGACGCACCTCTTCACCACCCTGCACCTTGTCGCGGCGTCGGCGGCTGGCCCCATCCACCAGGACCTTGCCCTCATCGATCCACTGCTGCAGGCGGCTGCGAGAAAGCTCGGGGAGCATCTCGGCGAGCACCTTGTCGAGCCGGCGCCCGGCCATCGCAGCATCGATATGCAGACTCTGCTCCTCCGCAATGTCCTTGTCGACGCCACTCGCAGCAATCCCTTGCCGTCGTTCGAGAGGGATGGCGCTTGCTGCCCCGGCATCCGGCGTTCCTGTATACTGCGGACCTTCTTCTGGAGTGAGCTGCGGCATGTTTTGGATTCGATCGACGCTCATCTGCGCGCTTGCCCTCGTCCTTTCCGCTTGTGCCTGGCTGTCGAGCCAGAAAGACCCGACGAAGGACTGGAGCGCGAACAAGTTGTATTCGGAAGCCACGCAAGAGTTGGACTCGGGGAACTACAAGCGGGCAGCCGAGCTTTACGAGAAGCTGGAGGCGCGCTATCCCTTCGGGCGTTACGCCATGCAGTCCCAGCTGGATGTGGCCTATGCCTATTACAAGGCCGAAGAGCCGGAATCGGCCATTGCCGCCGCCGACCGCTTCATCAAGCTCTACCCGCAGAACCCCTACGTCGACTATGCCTACTACCTCAAAGGCATCGTCAATTACAATCGCAGTGTCGGCTTCCTCGACCGCTACATCCCGAGTGACGCCTCCCAGCGCGACCCGGGCTCCGCCCTGGACGCCTTCCAGGACTTCGCCGAGCTCGTGCGCCGGTTCCCGGACAGCAAGTATGCCCCCGACGCCCGCCAACGCATGATCTATCTGCGCAACAACCTCGCCAAGAACGAGGTCCACGTCGCCCGCTACTACATGAAGCGCCAGGCCTACGTGGCCGCAGCCAATCGCTGCAGCTATGTCATCGAGCACTACGAGCGCACCAGCGCCGTCGAGGATGCCTTGGAGATCCTGGTCGATGCCTACAAGGGCCTGGGCGAGAAGAAGCTCGCGACAGACGCCCAACGGGTATTGTCCTTGAACAAGCAGGCCGGACGTCTGCTGGAAGATACCCCCGCTCCGGGTGAGGTCAGCCTCGGGCGCAAGATCTGGGACTACGTCGGGCTGGACACCAACTAGGCAACTTTCGCCTCGGCCCGTCTTCGATGGACAGTCTGCAGGCGGACGCCCGTATCGGGGCTCCGTCCCGCAGAGCTCGGCTCAGATAGCCGCCTCGTTCTCCTCGCCCGTGCGAATCCGGACGACGCGAGCCACGTCGCTGACGAAGATCTTGCCGTCACCGATCTTCCCCGTTCGGGCGGCCGTGACGATCGCATCCAGGCAGGCGTCGAGCTGATCTTGCGTAACCACCAGCTCGATCTTTACCTTGGGAAGAAAGTCCACCACGTACTCGGCCCCACGGTAGAGCTCGGTGTGGCCCTTTTGGCGTCCGAAGCCCTTGACCTCGATCGCCGTCATCCCGGTGATGCCGGCCGCGGAAAGCGCTTCGCGCACGTCATCCAGCTTGAAGGGCTTGATGATGGCTTCCACTTTTTTCATGAGAATCTCCGTCGCTCGAATTGGCAGGGTTGAACCCGAAAGGATTCGGGGTTGCTGAAGGGAAGTATAAAAGAACGCGAAGCAGGGTAACCAGAGTAAAACGCTCAGAATCCGCTGGTGATGGGATAACGCCTGTCGCGGCCGAAGGCTCGGCAGGTGATGCGTACGCCGGGCGGCGCTTGACGACGCTTGTACTCGTTGCGGTCCACCAAGCGTGCGACCCTCCTTACCTCAGGCTCCGGATAGCCTTCCGCCACGATGTCCGCGATGCCCTGGTCATTCTCGATGTAGCGCTCGAGGATGGCGTCGAGCAGATCATAGGGGGGCAGGCTGTCCTGATCCGTCTGATCCGGTCGCAGCTCCGCCGAGGGCGGGCGCGAGATCACGCGCTCCGGAATCACCCGCGAGATCCGATTACGGTAACGCGCCAGGCGATAGACGGAGGTCTTGAACAGGTCCTTGAGGGGGGCGAATCCGCCGGCCATGTCCCCGTAGAGGGTCGCGTAGCCGACGGCCATCTCGCTCTTGTTGCCCGTGGTCAGGAGCATCTTGCCCTTCTTGTTACTGACGGCCATGAGAAGAATCCCTCGACAACGCGCCTGGATGTTTTCCTCGGTGACGTCCGTCTCCTTCCCGGCAAACTCCTCCTGCAACATGTCCAGGAACGCCCGGAACGCAGGCTCGATGGGGATGACGCTGGCACCCACACCCAGAATCCGAGCCTGCTCCAGGGCATCCTCCAGGCTCATATCGGCCGTGTAGCGCGACGGCATGAGCACCACCTCGACTTGCTCCGGGCCCAGGGCATCCACCGCTACCACCAGGGTGAGGGCCGAGTCGATTCCTCCGGACAGACCGAGCACCGCACCCTGGAAGCCATTCTTGCGCACATAATCCCGCACGCCGAGCACCAGCGCGAGATAGACGGCCTCCTCCTGCTGCGCCGGTAGCTCCGCGACGAGGCCTGACAGGGGACGCGGCCCCGTTTTCAGCTCGATATCGACCGGGAGGGATGCCTCCTCGAAGAAGGGGGCCCGGTGCGTGATATCCCCTCCCGCGTCCACGACGAAAGAGCCGCCGTCGAATACCAGCTCGTCCTGCCCGCCCACGAGATTCGCATAGAGGATCGGGACACCGTGCTCGCGCGCGCGCATCCGGACCAGGCTCTCGCGCTCCGTGGCCTTGCCCCTGTGGTAAGGCGAGGCGTTGATGTTGATCAGCAGCTCGGCACCCGCCTCCACCGCCTGGCGCGCAGGGCCCTCCTCCCAGATATCCTCACAAACTGTAAGCCCGATCCGGATCCCCTTGAATTCAAGCACGCAGGGGGCATGGCCCGGCTGGAAATAGCGCTTCTCGTCGAAGACACTGTAGTTCGGTAGCAGCTGCTTGGCGTACTCGGCAACGACCCGACCCTCGCCGAGCAGGCCGGCGACATTGAACAGCCCTCCCACCGCGGCCTTGGGGTAGCCCAGGACCAGAGAGATGCCGCGGGCTTCGGCAGCGATCTCGCTCAGCGCCGCCTGGACCCGCGCGGCGAGCTCCGGTCGCAGGAGCAGGTCCTCCGGAGGATAGCCCGTGAGGGTGAGCTCCGGAAACACCACCAAGTCCGCCGCTCGGGTCTCCCGAGCGGTCCGAGCGACTGCGATCACCCGGTCCCGGTTCCCGTCGACGTCGCCTACGAGCAAGTTCAGTTGGGCAATCAGCACCCGCAGCTTCACTGTCGGCACCACTTGGATTTGCTTCTCCCGATCATCGGCCTATTCTTGCCCGGATCGAGCCTCGGTAGCAAAGGCAACAGCACCGGCACCCCCTGCTCACCGGATAGAGTCCAGAACCTGCGGCATGTCAGACAACCTCTTTCCGGCATCCGGATCGAGCCTCGCCCCCGAGACCGGCGCCGTGGACCTCCAGAAGCAGCGGGCTTCCGCTTGGCTCTTTCTGTTTCAGTTGGGCATCGCCGTGGGCCTGCTGGTCGTCTTCTTGCGGTCCCCGATAGAGCTCTGGGAAGCGCCGGGGGCCCTGCCTCTGTCCGCTCGGGTGGCGGCCGTCTATGCACTCCTGGCCCTGGCCGGAGCCCTCTTCCATTACGCGGGCCGGCCAACCATAGAGCGGCAGATACAGAT
>CAYYHR010000259.1:0-5222 GCA_964471705.1 uncultured Chromatiaceae bacterium | reverse complement strand
GTCGATCAGGGCCCCGAGGGCGGCGGATGGATGGGGCACGGCCACCTGGTGGCCCATGTATCCGGGCTGATGCAGATTGATGATCGTCGGCAGATAGACCTCCATGAACGTCCGCAGAGCATCTCCCTCGAGGCCGCCCCGGCGGGCAAATCGATCGAGCTGCAGATCCTCGATGATGGCGGACATGGGGCGCTGCGCCAGCACCGGCACGGCACCGGCGTGCGCGTCTGCGACCTGCCGGTCCAGGGCCCCGGCGACGATCTGCAGATCCGATAGGAAGGTCATGGTCGGATCCTCGCGCTTGTGGCTCCTCACGTGTAGCCGGCGACAACCATGGAAAGCGCCGGCCCCGCAGCGGTGACCCGTAAGATGACCCTTCCCGGCAGCCCGATCTCGACGAAAATCACGGGGGGGTGCCACACACCTTGATGCAGGCGAAATGCCATGTCGGCCAGGGACGCCTCTGCCTCGTTGCGAGCCTATTCGGCCATGCATTCTTGTCATGGTAGCCCAGGGCTGGCCCGTCGAGCATGTGAACCTCCCGAGCGGGCACCACTCAACGAGGATTCTCGGTACGCGCATGGCTCACCGGAGTGACCCTGTGTAACGTTAGATTCGGCTTGTGGACGAATCCAGGGCTCCGTCCGTTTGTGTCGTTCCATAGGTAGCATGATCATGCTATCTCCTTGTCCTTCTTACAGTGGACCGAAGTGCGAGAACGCATAGCATATCCTGTCAACTTGATGTGGTGGGATTCTACTCGGGTCCATAGAGCCTCACGTGGTGAGTTCGCGCGCCCCCCAAGACTCACTTCACACTTTACCTTAGATCATACCTCCAACATCATGCGGATGCCTTGGTTCTAAGAGACCACGGCTTGACCCAAAGCTCAAACCCGTGGAATATTCCAGAGATGGCAGTTTGATTTCTAACCACCCCCTGAGCGAGCCCCATCGAAGATGCATAAGTCAGCCTTGTTCCTTGCCTTCATGGCGATTGTTCTCTCACCCCTTGGCAATGCGGAAGACGTCCCGCCAATGCCGCAGCCGGCAACTCCAGTTGTGACTGACAACGCCAATCCGGAAAAGAAGGCCAACCTCGAACAGCGGGTGAATAGTCGTTGGGCCGCAATGATCAAGAAGGACTTTACCCAAGCCTATCAGTATTTCAGCCCCGCCTATCGAAAGCTTTTTTCGCTAGAGACGTATCTCGATCGAACAGGAAGAAACGTCGACTGGATCTCTGCTGAGATTCTCGAAGTGTCAATAAAGGGGAGCCGAGCAAAAGTACGGGTTCATGTCGATTATCGGTTGAATCTCCCCCCCGAGGCCAATTTTGGCGGCGTCGGGACGATCGGCACGGACCTGGATGAGGTATGGCTCTTCGAGGACGGAAACTGGTGGTATGTGCAACAGGAAGGTGGAATGTCCGCATAAATAGCTAAGGAGCTCGTACAAGTCGGTGTATAGTGGCTCCTCCGTGAGTTGCAATTGGAACGATCGCGAAGAATTGGCTGAGATCACTGACAGTTGCATGCGGAACAACCGCCACAACAGCAGATTTACTTCCATTCCCAGAAATGCTTCGAAGTTGGATTCGTCCTGCAAAAGTCCTTTGAATCATGTCGACTCAACCGGAATAGAAAGCTGCTCTTCTCTGGCAACCGCAGGTTATTCTTCGTGAACTGGAGCCTATTGCCGTGCCACCCTTTCCTCAAGTCGAGCTCATCGAAGTTGCGCGCAAGGTATTTTTCCTCGGCATGCCGTTCACCGAGCACGATGTAATGGCGAAGAATATGATTGATAGGCGAAATGGACGGAGCGTCTCCGCAAAGGATGTGCCCTCCGGATGCAATATTCGATAGCCGTGAAGCACGCTTCCATGCGCGGTTGAGCCGGTTTTTTCGGGGCTCGAAGAAATAGTAGCGAAGAAGCTCAGTATAGTAATTGCGCCGTGAATAATCAAAACCCGGCTCTGGGACAAAGGTAAATTCATCGAAATTCAGTATGTTGTATCCTTCCTCATCTGCTTCCTGGATGGCATCGCGAAGCGTTGATCCCGGCTTATCATGCTCCATGATCTCATCTGCATCCTGGTGTATTATCCAATCGTAATCTATTTTCTCGAGGAGCTCTTGTTTCTTTTCTAATTGCCTGGAGAGAGAAAAATAGCCTCCATAGGGAATCGTCTCGACCATGATTATCGGCTTACCCAAATAGCCGGCATATAGGTCACTACTTCCGTCTGTCGACTCGTTATCGATAATTGCGACGTCGATCCTCTGCTCAGCAAGAAGAGGGAGCAAAATATTCAGATAATGGAGCTCGTTCCTGGCCGCAATGATTGCGCATATAGAAAGGCCATTCCTTCCTGTAGCCATTAGCAGACCTCTCGAAGTTGGCTCTTTGTTCTCCAAATCGCCTCTTCCAAAGAAGGCAGGAGGTCGGTATGGCTCCCTACCATTGCGAGCTTCGAAGCTTCGTAAGGGTCGCTTTTTTCTGACATTCGCAGGCGAGTGACACTTTCTGGTGAAATTCCGATACTCGAATAGTAATCGAAAAATTTGAACCCATTACCAATAACCCGATCTGATAGCTCGATCCAAAGTGCCGGTATGCCATATGCGTGAGCGAAGATTATCCCGTGTAGTGAAGAAGAAAGTATCACTTCACACCGCTGAAGATTTTCGAAGTACTTATCCAAAGGTGACAGAGGATCGATAATGTGCACTCCTAATTGCCGACAATGCACAATCCACGGGGACTCGAGATCCCTGTAGTGAGGCACGATACCGAGACAGATATTATGTGATGTGCTCCGCGGAAAGATTTTCGGACAAAGGATACCAGGGTCTCCGAACAATCCCGGTACACCTATGCCTTGCCTTTCCAGGAAATACGCCGTCAAAGGTCCTCGTACGCAGTTGACCTGTTTCGGCGAAGCACGTAGCTTCGAATCCTGCGAGATGAGGCCGGTACCGCATACGTGCGACATGGCGTCAGCCCATTCGAGGATACTGCCGAGAAAAAGCAAGTTCTTCTCTTCTAAAGGACGATGGTCGCAGGAAATGATATGAGATGAGAAATAGCGTTCCGCGACCACTCTCGAGAATTGATCCCCAGCGTTCGAATACTTCTGAAAGTACTTGAGATTGATATCCATACGTTTCGTGATTCCGAAAGCCGCATGGCCATTGCTGTTAAGGGGGATTGTGAGCCGTCTGCGATTTGCTTGGCAGATACCTATCCATGCGGGCGCCTGGCTTCTCTCGCCCGGCGAAAATGTCTATCCTGAGGTGTCTCTCCGCACGTGGTAGCGTCCCCTCCTGGCATCGCCCGACGAGGGCGCATGCCAATGGGTTGGCATCGGGCCTACGTTCGAGCTATTGATTGCTGCTCTCAGCGCCCCGAGACTTCTGTTCCAGTGTGATCATCTTCTTCAACGCGGCATCGTCCGTGAGGGCGAAATCCGCCGGCGCCTGCAACGACTCCTGTATCTGGGCGCGCGTACTCTTCGCGAGCTCCCCGCGGAGAGACTGAAGGATTCCTTCTTTCGCTCCCTCGAAGGTCAGCTGCAGCTCAGGCGTTACTGCCAGGAGCTTCCCGATCGCGAAGCCTTGCTCCGTCTCCACGATGTCCGTCATCTGGCCGGGGGTCTCCAAGGCGAATGCGGCCCTGACCATTGCCGGGCTCCTTTCCATGTCCAGGGGCGCGATAAGCCACTTATCGTTGGCACCCCCTTGCGCCGCCCACCTGTCCTCCGAATACTTCTTTGCTAGGTCCTCGAAGAGATTTGGATTGTCTGGATCTTTCTTCAACTCGGCTTCGATCCTCTCGATCTGGACCTTCGCACGCCCCTCGCCCTGGCCTCGACGCTTGCCGACGAAGAGAATGGCCAACTTGATCTTCTTTCGCACCTTGTACCGCTCGGGATCTGCCTGGTATCGCTCTTTCGCCAGTGCATCCAGGTCCGGCTCCATCTCTTCGAGCTTCTGTCTCACCAAGGCGTCGAGCAGTAGCCTGTTTCGCGCCGCATCTAAGGCGGCCAACAGTGGTTGACTGCGGCCCAAACCAGCGGACGAGACAGCTTCTTCGAGCCTCTGGTCAGAGTAGAGCTTCTTTGCGTAATCGAGACGCTCTCTTGGATCTCCGGTCAACTGAACCAGGTAGCGTGTATTGCGCGAAGGCAAGTCTTCCTCGACCTGCTGACCCGATACTCCAGGGGCAATGCTCACTCCCCGGTCACCCGTTTCCGTAGTTGCAAGACAGTGCCCTGCAAAGAGAAGAAGAGAAGACACCAGCAGAGATACGTTAAGGGAAATCTTCATCGATCATCGATATGGGGTTGGGAACGAACGCCCTCTCACCGGCTGTAGAAGGGCAAAAAAAGGGCGGCGCGTTTGCGCCGCCCGGTCAGCGGTCCTCGCCGGCTAGCTACTCCTTGTATTTAGCGCAATCCGCGCCTGTTGCTCAGTATTCCCCAGTGTAGCGCGTATACTTATGCGAGTTGATCCCGGCATGGTTGTTCGCGCTGTCGTTGGTGTTATAGACAGTGAACACGAAGCCTGTGACAGGCAGCCCGTACCGAATAGAGCGTGCACCATTCAACAGACCCGTGCGGGCACCCACAGGACCGACGAACGCGTAGCCGTCTGCGGTCTCCGTAAAGCCCATCCGCGCCCAACCGCGCCCCGAGGCAGATCCATCCGGCTCCGTCGGCAGGATCTCGCTGGGGATCGTGGAGGCATACGTGGAATCCAATCCCAAGGTCTCGTACCGCTCGTTGAAGTTCAGCACATTCGTTTCGTAGCAGATACTGACTGGATAGCCATCAGCCGGTGAGGCAAATGCACTGTGCGCCTCCTCGTAGTTCCAAAGGTCCATATAGAAGGCATCGCAGGATTTACCCGTACCGCCAGACACAACCGGGAACTTCTCGGTGAACGGTGCGAACGCCATGTCTTCCGGAATATTCTGCAGGGTAGGCGAGATGTCGTCGAACGCGTCTTCGTCGTCCTGCAGATCCACGTAGTAATTCTTGGTCGGGAAGGTCAGCACCCATTGGGTGAAGACGTCCGAGACCACGTTATCCGGAGTGTAAGACGCCGCCCACTCGTTGATCACCGCGTTGCGCATCAGCTCCCAACTGACGGCGTCGACCCCACCGATCACGGGTGCGTCGGGAGCCTGGCCGTTCTGCGCGATCCGAGCCGGATTCGCCGC
>CAYYHR010000258.1:0-5224 GCA_964471705.1 uncultured Chromatiaceae bacterium | reverse complement strand
GTGTCGAAACTCAGCCAGGGGCCAACGATTTGAGCATGCGGAGGCGCACAACCCTCGTAACAACCGAGAATCGGGATTTTACGATACCCAGAACAAGGCGTCCTTCCCCCTCGGGCTACCGACCGCCTTGCACCCTTTCACGTCAGTCGCTCATGGTGAGAGCGTTTGTCCCTGTCGCGTCCTTGTTTTCCCATAAGTGGCCTTGTGTGAATGCTCCTTCAATGCTAGCGTTCCTCTGATTTCCGTTCCGTGGTGGTTGCTGTTTAATTTGTTCGGAAGCGACTATGCAGGGCAGGGCTGAGCTGAGTATCACCAAACCGGACGATTGGCACCTTCATTTGCGGGACGGCGAGGAAATGGCATCGGTCGTCCTTCACACCGCCCGCCGTTTCGCGCGCGCCATCGTAATGCCGAATCTCGGGCCCCCCGTCACGGACACCGCCCGAGCCATTGCCTATCGCGAGCGCATCCTCACCGCCCTGCCCGAAGGGCAAAGCTTCGAGCCGCTGATGACCCTGTACCTGACAGACGACCTGTCACCGGGGGAGGTAACCCTCGCTGTAGAGTCCGGGGGGGTCTACGGGGCAAAGCTCTACCCTGCGGGGGCGACGACCAACTCCGAGAACGGCGTAACCCGGATCGAGCGCATCTACCCTGTGCTCGAGGCGATGCAGCGCCTCGACCTGCCGCTGCTCGTACACGGCGAGGTGACATCGGGTGATGTGGACATCTTCGACCGGGAGCTGCGCTTCATCGACGAGGTCCTCACCCCCCTCGTTCGAGATTTTCCGGGGCTGCGGATCGTCCTGGAGCACATCACGACCGCCGATGCGGTCGAGTACATCCGCGAGGCATCGTCCAAGTTGGCGGCTACCATTACGCCCCACCACCTGCTGTACAACCGCAACGCGATCTTGGCAGGTGGAATCCGGCCCCATTTCTACTGCCTGCCGGTGCTCAAACGCGAAGCACACCGCCAGGCACTGCTCGCAGCAGCGACCAGCGGAGATCCCAAGTTTTTTCTCGGTACGGACAGTGCCCCACACCCCCGGGAGAACAAGGAAGTGTCCTGCGGATGCGCCGGAATCTACAGCTCACACGCCGCTATCGAGCTCTATGCGGAGGCCTTCGAGCAGGCGGGAGCGCTGGATAGATTGGAGGGGTTCGCGAGCCTGTTCGGGGCCGACTTCTATCGGCTACCGCGCAACAACAAGCATATCCGGTTGGTCCGGGATCCCTGGCCGGTCCCGGAGACCTACCCCTTTGGACGCAGCCGATTGGTGCCCTTGCGCGCGGGTGAGACCGTCGCTTGGTGGCTGGCCGAGTCCCCTGATCGGTCCCGCTGAGGAGACGGGCGTCTCTTCATTCGCCCGGTGAGTGGCCCGCCTTCTCGGTCTTGGTCAGCTCGTCCGCCCAGATATCTTCCGCGTCCTGTTCGGGCGGTGGATTTCCATCGAAGATCTGATTGCGACGCTTTTGAAGGTAGGCGTCCCGAACAAAAGTATAGGGATCGATCGCCGCACCTTCCAGGAGCTCTCCGGCAGTCAAGAGGTTCGTGCGCTGGTTGACGAAATCGAGGCCGACCAAGCCCCAATAGACACGGTCGTCTCGCAGGTTGAACAAGGGGCTGGTGACGATATCTCCCCCTAATCCGATGGTATCGCGCAAGGTACTCGGTCCCAGGAAGGGCAGCACCAGGTAGGGGCTGGGCACCGCACCCCAATACCCGAGAGTCTGACCGAAGTCCTCCTTGTAGTCCGGAAGCCCCATGTTGGTTGCAACGTCGAAAAAGCCGAGCACGCCGATGGTCGAGTTCACCGCCAGGCGTCCCACATCCGATCCGGCTCTCGAGAGCTTGAATTGCAGCAGATTGTTGATCGCCGAGGTCACATCGGAGATGTTGTTGAAAAAGTTGGTGATCCCGTGCCGCACCGGCGTCGGCGTAATTGCTTTGTACCCCTTGGCGACTGGCTTCAAGACAGCTTTGTCGACCGCTTGGTTGAACTTGAACATGTCGCGGTTGTAGGGCTCTAGAGGGTCGCTCGGATCCCGATACTCACCGGGTACCGTGGCACAGCCGGCGAGCAGGGTCAGCAGCAGGGCCAGACCGACATTCCAAGGGCCGCTCAGGGACATGTTTTCTTCCTGTGTATTCTCGATATCCGTCGCGTGACGCTCAGTGGGCCGAATGTTAGCACAATCGAGAACTGCCTAATCGGTTTGGCTTTTGCCCTTGCGCCACTTATTCTGTCGAGATGTCACACGAGAGCGACAGACCTGCCATCGCACAGCGGTTTCGCGGATTTTTGCCGGTAGCGGTCGATGTGGAGACCGGCGGCTTCGACCCCCAACGCCATGCGCTACTGGAGATCGCGGCCTGTATCATTCGCATGGACGAGGATGGTCGGCTCGTGCCCGCGCCGACCATCTCCTGTCACGTGCTTCCATTCGTCGGCTCCGAGCTGGATCCGCGGGCTCTGGCCTTCAACGGCATCGATCCGGATCATCCATTCCGGGATGCGGTTCCGGAGAAGGAGGCCCTCACGCGCATCCTCACCCCCATCCGCAAGGCCGTGCAATCGTCCGGGTGCAATCGTGCCATCCTGGTCGGACACAATGCCGCTTTCGATCTGGGATTCATCAAGGCGGCGGTCGAGCGCACGGGTTTCAAGCGCAGCCCGTTTCACACCTTCAGCGTCTTCGACACGGTGTCACTGGCGGGCTTGGCATACGGCCAGACGGTCCTGGCCAAGGCGGCCCGACAGGCCGGCCTCGGGTGGGAGGATGGGGAGGCCCACACCGCGATCTACGACGTGGAGCAAACGGCGAAGCTATTCTGCCGGATCGTCAATCTTTGGCGAGAATTGGGGGGGGATCGGCCCTGGGAGGCGATCGAAGCAGCGGATCGTTGACCCTTCGGGATTACCGATCGGGGCTACTGATCAGGCAACTCGGCTATCTCGACCCCAATGGCCCAGATAGCCCCTGATTGGGATTCAGTCCTCTTCGGTCCCGTCATCCTTGCCTGCGACAGCCTGCTCCATCATGACCCTGAGCGCACCCTGCTCGTGCAGCTCCAAGGTGATGTCGCAGCCGCCGATGAGCTCTCCGCCTACGTAGACCTGGGGAAAGGTCGGCCAATCGGCATAGCGCGGCAGGTTCTCGAAGATTTCGGGGTCCTGAAGGACGTTTACATAGGCGAAGGGAAGGTCGCACTCCGTCAGTGCCGCCGCTGCGCGCATGGAGAAGCCGCACATGGGAAATTGGGGCGTGCCCTTCATGAAGATGACGACCGGGTTGTTCTTGACCTGCTCGTCGATGCGCTCCATGACGTCCATTGCTTTCACCTCTGCGTATAGCATCTGCGATTTCTCGACTGGCGAAGAGATCGGGACGCCTGGTCAGTTTTCAAGCCTTCAGGCAAGGGCGTCCACGTGCCGCTGCAGCCACAGCTCCACCAGTGCCAGGTGCCAAAGCTTGTTGCCCTGGATTCGGGTGTGGTGCATGTCCGGGGCAGACAGCAGCATCTCCAGGTACTCCCGGCTGTAGAGTCCACGCTTGCGACAGGCGCGGGAGTTGACCAGGTCGCGCATCAGGTCGAGAAAGTCACCACGAACATACTTGAGCGCGGGCATTGGGAAATAGCCCTTCGGACGGTCGATGACGGCATCGGGGAGCAGTCCCCGGGCCATGGCTTTGAGGGGGAATTTGCCGCCCTCCCGAAGCTTGAGCGCGGGCGGACAGCGTGCAGCCAGCTCCACCAAGGCGTGATCTAGAAAGGGAACCCGGGCCTCCAGTCCCCAGGCCATGGTCATGTTGTCCACGCGCTTTACCGGGTCGTCGACGATCAAGGTAGTCACATCCATGCGCAGGACTGCGTCCAGGATCTCGTCCGCGTCCGGCTCCCCGAGAAGGCGATCGATCAGCTCCGAGCTGTGGTCTTCACCGCGGTAAGGCTCGGAGACCAGGTGCAGGTACTCCTCGTGATCCCGGTCGAAGTAGTGCCGGCGGAAGCGCTCGAGCCAGGTCCCCTGCGCATCCGCCTGGATGCGTGGGTACCAGAAATAGCCGCCGAAGACCTCGTCCGCCCCCTGACCCGACTGCACCACCTTGATCTCGCGCGAGACCCGCTCGCCGAGCAGGTAGAAGCCCACCGCGTCCTGACCGAACATGGGCTCCGCCATTGCGTCGATGGCCTCGGGAAGTCGCCACAGGGCGTCCGAATTGGGCACCTGAAACCTGTGATGGCGGGTGGCGTAGCGCTCCACCACCAGGTCGGAGTACGCGAACTCGCCCCCCGATTCCTCGGACGTATCCTCGAAGCCGACGGAAAAGGTGCGCAGGTCCGAGACACCGGCCTCCGCCAATAGGGCAACCAGGAGGCTGGAGTCCAAGCCGCCGGAAAGGAGGACCCCCACCGGCACGTCCGCTACCTCGCTACGTTTCCTGACCGCCGCACGCAAGGCGTCGTGGATGGCGTCCAGCCACTCGCCCTCGGTCAGCGGCCGGTCCGGGCGCCTCGCCTCGAGCCGCCAGTAGGCCCGCTCGGTTTGCCGCCCGTCTGCATCGATGCGCATCCAATGCGCAGGGGCCAGCTTGCGTACACCTCGTAGCAGGGTGCGGGGGGCCGGCACCACCGCGTGGAGGGTGAAGAGATGGTGCAGGGCGACCGCATCGATCCCCGTGTCGACGCCGCCGGCCGCGAGCAGGGCCTGGGTGTTGGACGCAAAGCGGAAGACACTGCCCTGCCGCGACCAGTACAGGGGCTTGATGCCGAGCCTGTCGCGGGCCAGGAAGAGGACCCGTTGCGACTGGTCCCAGATCGCAAAGGCGAACATGCCATGCAGGCGCTCCGCACAGCCCTCGCCCCAGGCGTGGTAGGCCTTGAGAATTGTCTCGCTGTCGCCGTCGGAGAAGAAACGGTAACCCAGACCCGCAAGCTCCCCACGCAGCTCGCGATAGTTGTAGATGGTGCCGTTGAAGACCAGGGTGAGCCCCAGATCCGGGTCCACCATGGGCTGGTTGGAGCGAATCGACAGGTCGATGATCGCCAGGCGCCGGTGCCCCATCGCCAATGCGCCGTCGCTGTAGCTTCCGCCGTGGTCCGGGCCGCGTCGCTGCAGCTGCTCCATCATGCTCGCCAGAGAGCCCAGGTCGGGGGGAGCGCCATCGAGACGCAATTCTCCACAAATGCCACACACGGGTGCTAGACTCCCTCCGGTCC
>CAYYHR010000257.1:0-5228 GCA_964471705.1 uncultured Chromatiaceae bacterium | reverse complement strand
TTCAATCTCGCCGACAGTGCCATTTTCGTGGGCGTGGTCCTGCTTCTCCTGAGCAGTCTTGGAGGGGGGCAAGGGGAGCAGGACCGCGTTTCTTGATACCTTCGTCACCTCGACCCCCGTCACAAAATACAAATATCAGGAGGGGAATGTGAAAAGGTCTCCGATTGCCGTACTGCCGCTAACGATCATGGGCCGATGCGAGCCACCCCGGACGATGAACGGTCGCCTCGCCCCTGATCGTTCCCTCACCCCGGCCCTCTCCCATAAAGGGAGAGGGGGGGTTGGTGCGCCTTCGGCGCGTACTTTGATAGTAATGGCCCTGATCGGGCTGTTTCCAGAAGCACTCTGGGCATCCGCCGGTGCCGATGAGCCTCTGAATCTGACCTCCCACACCGTGGGAATCCTGTCCTTGCTCGTCTTCATTGTGGCCTACGGTTTCGTGATGGCCGAGGAGTTCACGCACCTGCGCAAGTCCAAGCCGGTGCTGCTGGCCGCCGGCCTCATCTGGGCCATGATCGGCATCGTCTACGCGAGCCACGGCATGTCCGCCTTGGCCGAAGAGGCGGTGCGGCACAACATCCTGGAGTACGCGGAGCTTTTCCTCTTTCTGCTGGTGGCCATGACCTACATCAACGCCATGGATGAGCGGCTGGTCTTCGATGCCCTGCGCGCCTGGCTGGTGCGATCCGGCTTCTCCTACCGCAAGTTGTTCTGGCTCACCGGTGTGCTGGCGTTTTTCATCTCGCCGATCGCCGACAACCTCACCACCGCGCTGCTGATGTGCGCGGTGGTGCTGTCGGTGGGGCGGGACAGTCCGCGCTTCGTCTCCCTCGCCTGCATCAATATCGTGGTGGCGGCCAACGCCGGCGGCGCCTTCAGCCCCTTCGGCGACATCACCACGCTGATGGTCTGGCAGCGGGGTATCGTCGATTTCTGGACCTTCTTCATGCTGTTCGTTCCGTCCGTGGTGAACTGTGCGGTCCCGGCCGCCATCATGCATTTTGCGGTGCCAGATTTACAGCCATCGGCCTCCGGGGAGGTCGTCGTCATGAAGCGCGGGGCCATGACGGTGGTCGGCCTGTTTCTCGCGACCATCGCCACGGCCGTGAGCTTCCACAACTTCCTGCACCTGCCGCCCATGACGGGCATGATGACCGGCCTGGCCTACCTCAAGATCTTCGGCTTCTACTTGAAAAAGACATTCGATCGGCAGGTCGCTTATGAGCGGCGCAAGACCGAGTCCAACGAGCTGCAACTGGGTGACATCGTCCCCTTCGACATCTTCAAGAGCGTCGCCCGCGCCGAGTGGGATACCCTGATGTTCTTCTACGGGGTGATCCTGTGCGTGGGCGGGCTGGGCTTCCTCGGCTATCTGGCCTTGGCATCGGAGGTGATGTACGTGGAGTGGGGCGCCACGGCGGCGAACGTGATGGTCGGAATCCTCTCTGCCATCGTCGACAATATCCCGGTGATGTTCGCCGTTCTGACCATGCACCCGGACATGTCCATGGGCCAGTGGCTGCTGGTGACCCTCACCGCCGGTGTGGGCGGCAGCTTGCTCTCCATCGGCTCGGCGGCCGGGGTCGGGCTGATGGGGCAGGCGCGCGGCCTGTACACCTTCTTCAGCCATCTGAAGTGGACCTGGGCGATCGCTTTGGGTTACGCCGCCAGTATTCTGGCCCATTTCTGGGTGAACAGCAGTCAGTTCTAGGCATCGGTTCCGGAGCCAGCTCGAGAAAGCCCAGTAGCGATCGGAGCCATGCGCGAGCCGGAGCTCACCTTTTCCCGGGAGAAGATCGATGCCGTGATCCTGAATCTGGACGGCGTCGTCACCCGGACCACCAACCTCCATATCCGCGCATGGAGACATGTTTTCAACGCCTATCTGCGCGATCGCGCGACGCGCGGGGGGGAGGACTACCGTCCGTTCGACGTTCGCCACGACTACAACAGGTATATCGACGGAAGGCCCCGCTGCCAGGCCGTAAAGCACTTTCTCTTGTCCCGTCATATCGACCTGCCGATGGGGGATCTCGACGACCCGTCCGATCGTGAGACCGTCTGCGGCCTCGGAAATCGCAAGAAGCTGATCTTCGATTGGTACGTGAAGGAAGGCGGCGTGGAGGTCTACGGCTGTGCCATCGCACTCGTCCGCCGGCTGCGCAAGGCGGGAATCAAGACCGCCGTGGTCTCCGCCAGCAAACACTGCGACTCCATCCTGGAGGGGGCCGAGATCGCGGACTTGTTCGACGCACGGGTCGACGGCTCGGACGCCGAGCGTCTGGATCTGGACAGCAAGCCGGATCCGGATATCTTTCTAGAGGCCGCAAGGCTTATCGGTGTCGAGCCTGCGCGGACTGCGGTGCTCGAAGACACGGTCGTAGGCATCACGGCCGCCAAGCGCGGTCGTTTTGCCCTCGTCGTCGGCGTTCATAGTGGGGTGCAGGACCGGAAGATGTGGGAGCATGGCGCCGACTTCGTCGTTTGCGACCTGTGCCGTGCCGATGTGGAGGGGGGCGGCGTGAGCGAGCAGCCTTCGCTCCCCAGGGCGCTGACCGATATGGACCTGGTCTCGAAGCAGCTCACGGGGAAGCGCCCCGCGCTGTTCCTGGATTACGGCGGGACGCTGGCGCCGATTCGCGATGATACGGGGTTTCCCGAGGAGCTGCGCCAGCTGTTGCGGCGAGCGGCCCAGCGGATGACGGTCGTCGTGGTGAGCGGCCGCGACCTGGTAGAGGTGTCCCGACTGGTGGGGCTCCCGGAGATCATCTACGCGGGAAGCCATGGGCTTGAGATCCGGGGTCCCGATCTGCAATTGGTGCTGCCCGAGGGTGTCGAGGCCCTTTATGATCTGAACGAAGCGGCCCGCGAGCTGGCGCAATCACTGGAATCGATTCCCGAGGCTCGCCTGGAGCGCAAGCGCTTCGCGCTCCTGGTGCGATATCGGGTGCAGGCGGGCGGAGGTACGGGTCGGGTGAAGCTGGCCGTCGAGCGGGTACGCGAGCGCTTTCCGCAGTTGCAGCTGACGGGCGGCAAGGAGGTGATCGAGCTGCTGCCCGACATCGACTGGGACAAGGGTAGGGCGGTTCGCTGGCTCCTTTCCGAGCTGGGCCTGGACGGTCCGGACGTGCTCCCGATCTACATTGGCGACGACGTGACCGACGAGGACGCCTTTCGGGCGGTACGCGCGGGCGGTCTCGGTATCCTGGTGGCAGATCGCCTCCAACCGAGCGCAGCGACCTATTGGGTGAAGGATACGGATCACGTGGCTCGGCTGTTGCGACATCTGGTGGAGTCGCATTAGCCCGGCGCACGCGAGCAGCGGGTTCCCGATATCATTTGGGTCAGCGGCCTTTCGTAGCCGAGCTCCCCACCCGAAGGGGACCGGAATGATGGACAATAGCTCCTTCCCAAACGGGATCTCCAACCGTCACAACGAGGTGGCTCCGTGCATAACCATCACCACGCAGGGCATGGCAAGAATGACGGGGCGCATCGAAGCTTGTTATCGGCGCTGGCCCTGACGCTCGGTTTTTCCCTCGTCGAGGCCGTCGCAGGCTGGTGGTCCGGGTCCCTGGCCCTGCTCGGCGATGCCGGGCACATGCTGACGGACTCCCTTGCGCTCGGTCTCGCGGCCCTCGCGGCAATCCTGGCACGGCGAGGGCCGTCGCCGCGGCACTCCTACGGTTGGGGACGTGCCGAGATCCTGGCGGCACTGCTCAACGCACTTGTCATGATCGCCCTGATCGTTGTGATCAGTGCCGAGGCCATCCGTCGCTTCGTGGACCCGCAGCCCGTCGCCGGAGGTGTCGTGATGACCGTGGCATTCGTCGGTCTCCTGGTCAATCTGGCCGCGGCTTGGTTATTGTCCGGCGACCGGAAAAACCTGAATGTCCGTGCGGCGCTCCTGCATGTCCTGGGGGATCTGCTCGGGTCCATTGCGGCCTTGGTGTCCGGAGCCGTCATCCTGTTCACGGGTTGGACGGCGATCGACCCGCTGCTGTCCCTGTTGATCGTCCTGCTGATCCTGGTCTCGGCGGTGAGCGTCCTGCACGAAGCCTTGCATGCACTGATGGAAGGAGTGCCACGCAATCTCGATCTCGAGCGTGTCGGTCTTGCGATGGCGGCGACGGAGGGAGTCGTTTCGGTCCACGACCTGCACATCTGGGCACTGTCGGCCAGCCGAGCGGCACTCTCGGCCCATGTCGTGCTGTCCCATATGGGCGAATGGCCGGCGGTGCTCTCCCGTCTCCGAGACACCCTGGAAAGGGATTGCGGGATCGATCACATCACTTTGCAACCGGAGCCGCGTGACCAGCCGATCGAGCTGGAGAGACTGGTGCGCGGCCGGTTTCGCGCCCCGAAAGTGCAGGAAGGTTAGAGCACACGGCGGTAAAGGGTTGCCGCCCTGCGATCCTTGCGATGTTTTTGTCACTTCGACGCACGAGTACGAGGCTCCGGCTCGGGAAGGAGTCGTCATAAAATATTCATGTGATCAAATATACGAGGGACGGTATATTTGGCTGCGTGAATATCGAGCCTCAGCAGCTGTTCTCTGCACTTGCCCATTCCACCCGTTTACGTTGCCTGGTTCTGCTTACCCGGCATGAGGAGCTCTGCGTCTGCGAGCTTACCCATGCCATCGGCGCGGCCCAGCCGCATATCTCCCGGCACTTGGCGCAGCTGCGCGAGCTGGGTCTGGTATCGGATCGACGCGAGGGTCTGTGGATCCACTATCGCATCGCCCCCGGGCTGCCCGAGTGGGTGAGGTCGGTGCTGCAGGTGACGGCCGACGGGGTCGAGCACCAAGGAGCTTTCGCGGCGGATGAGGGGGCCTTGTCGGCGATGCCGAACCGCCCGGGGGCACCCAAATGCGCCTGAGCGAAGCGGAAGCCTGGGACCTTCGCCGATCGAAGATCCCTGATCGAGACCGAATATCACAATACCATAGGGGCCTTTCATGACGACCCAGCCACTGACCGTCCTGGTCCTCTGCACAGGCAATTCCTGTCGCTCGCAGATGGCCGAAGTCATCCTCAACCACGATCTTACCGGCCGGGTGCGCGCACTCTCCGCGGGGGTCCGGCCTCAGCCAAAGGTAGCGGACAATGCCGTCGCCGCCCTGCGGGAGGCCGGTCTGCCCGCCGAGAGGCTCTATCCGAAGGACGTCGATGTCTTCATGGACGAGCCGATCGATCTGGTGGTGACCGTGTGCGACAACGCCAAGG
>CAYYHR010000256.1:0-5263 GCA_964471705.1 uncultured Chromatiaceae bacterium | reverse complement strand
AGGATTTCGGTCCCCGCATCGAGCGTATCCTGGGCGCAAAGGGCGGTCTGCTGGTGGTCCTGGACGCCGTCGAGGATGCCGACGACGCGCGAGCGACCGCCATCTCCGAGCGGGTGCCGATCGCCCTCATCGACCGGCGCACTCTCGAGGGCCTGCAACGGCTCGGCACCGCCTCGCCCGCGGCGGGCACCGAGAGTCTCTACGAGGCCCCACCGCCATCGGCTACGGCCCCACCACCGCTCGCGCGCCGGGCGCGACAGAAGCTCGAAGCCGCCGAGGTACTGCTGCGGCAGGACGGCGGTACGGCGACCTCCGGTCCCGTCGCCGAGCTGCTGCTCGGCGCCCTGCTCTGCACCTCTGCCCTTCGTTGCGGGCTCGACGAGCCTCCCGAGCCCCGAAAGGCCGGCGTCTGGCTCTACTCGGACGCCCTGCCCTCCGGTCGACTGCAACAGGACGATGGGGCACTGATCATGCGTGCCCTTGCGCTCGCGCATGCCGAAGACGAGGCCCCTGCCGAAATGCTCGCGACCCTCGCCGCCGACGCGGCACGGTTCGTCGAGGATACGGCGCTCGACGCTGTCCAGGGTGCAAACTGACTATCGGCCATCCTGGCAAAGATCCTATTTTTTGACGGAAATCGCCTCAATCCGGATCGGCATACCTCTGCAAGAGTCGGTCGTGCTCATCGAAGCCGACGATGTCGCGGATGGTCGCAAAATCCACGGACCTTTTGGAAATGCGCCCGGCAGCGAGCTCACCCAGGGTCTCGCGCATGGCGTAGACGGAGCTGTCGAGGAGTGCCAGCGGATAGGCGGCGATGCGGTAGCCGATCTCCTCTAATCGCTGCGGCGGCAGCACGGGAGTCACGCCACCTTCCAGCATGTTCGCCATCTTGGGGCCAGGGATGCGCTCGCAAAAGCGGACCATCTCGGCCTCGCTGCGGGGTGCTTCGAGAAAGAGAATGTCCGCGCCGAGGTCGGCGAATGCCTGCATACGCCACAGGGCCTCGTCGAGCCCGTCCGTCGCCCGTGCATCCGTACGCGCCATCACCAGGATGTCCGCACCCTCTTCCCTGGCATCCACGGCGGCCTTGATCCGGGCAAGGGCCTCGGGTCGACCTACAATCTCCTTACCACTGGTGTGGCCGCATCGTTTGGGGGCGAGCTGGTCCTCGATCATGATCCCGGCGAACCCGGCGCGGGCATAGCCCTGCACCGTTCTCCGAACATTTGCGACATTGCCGTAGCCGGTGTCTCCGTCGCCGATCACGGGAATAGAGACGGCATCCAGGATGCTGCGGCCCTGATCGAGCATCTCGGCATAGGAGATGAGGCCGGTGTCCGGCAGAGCCAGACGCGCCGCAGCGACGGCAAAACCGCTCATGAAGGTGAGGGGGAATCCGGCCTGCTCGATCAGGCGCGCCGAGAGCGCATCGAAGCAGCAGGGCATGAGCAACAGATCGGGGCCCTGCAGGAGGCTGCACAATGACTCGGTAGAGGCACCCATGCCGAGGGCTTGGCGGGGAATGTCCGGCGGTTCCTGACTGGAAGAGCCGCGCTTCAAAAAAAGGGCGGACACCGCCGCCCTTCATTGTTCCCGAACGGGCTGAATCAGCGCTTGACCCACTCCCCGAAGTTGTCCGTGCTCTTCTCTTCGCCGTCGGAGTAGCCGGCTTCATAGGCCTCGGTCAGTCTCTGCTCTTCGCGCTTGGGATTCTGCAGGAACCCGCACTGCCAGCCTTGAATGTACTCGTCGTCGACACCCATCTGCTCCATCTTGGTTACGGCGTCGTAGTAAAACTGATTCATATCCGGTCTCCGAGCATTACCAAATTTTCAGGTCTGAGGCCTGTTCGTCGTTTGCAGTTCTCGCACACACGCGACCAAGATGCCGATGATGCGGTAACGCTTGGTCCGCGCGTCCTCGTATCTTTCATCAAAGCGAGGGTTCGTCCCGCGAATCAGGGAACAGACGAGATCCCCCATCGCGGAAAGGGCATAAGAATACTTCGTTTTTCTAATGCCCGCTAGTAGTGCGTTAGAATGGTGCTCCGGGTCCGAAGGCCGATCTTGTGAATCTCCTTGCATGGACCCAGTTAACGATCATCATGAGCGAGGGGTCGAGATACGCTCGACTTCCTGCCCGCTCCCACCCAGAGCCTTCGAGAAGACAGTCGACTCAGAATGCGTCCCGCTCAGTTGCTTCGTGTCCTGGACAGGGAATTCCTCAGCACCTCCGAGGGCCACCATACGCCCGTGATGCTCTGGGGCCCGCCCGGTGTCGGCAAGTCCCAGATGGTCGCCCAGATCGCCACCGCGCACCGAGCCCCGGTCATCGACATCCGGCTCTCCCAAATGGAGCCCAGCGATCTACGCGGAATACCCTTTCGCGTCGAGGATCGGGTCGAGTGGGCCGTACCCGCCATCCTGCCCAATTCGGAGCGCCACGGGGTACGGGGCATCCTCTTCCTGGACGAGATCACATCGGCCCCGCCCGCGGTGTCCGCCGCCGCCTACCAGTTGATCCTGGACCGCCGCCTAGGGGAGTATCAGGTTCCGGATCAATGGGCGATCTTCGCCGCCGGCAACCGCCAGGGCGACCGCGGGGTGACCTACAGCATGCCCGCACCTCTGGCCAACCGCTTCTCCCACTTCGAGGTCGACACCCACATGGACGACTGGGTGGCCTGGGCCTACGTGAACGACATCGACGAGCGGATAATCGGTTTTCTGCGCTTCCGCCCCGAGCTGCTGTTCGACTTCGATCCTGCCCACAATCCGGTGGCCTTTCCATCCCCGCGCTCCTGGGAGTTCGCCCACCGCGGGCTGCGCAAGTTCGAGGACCATCCGGGCCTGCTTCAAGGTACCCTCCAGGCATGCGTCGGGCCTGCCGCGGGCATCGAGCTGCACGCCTTCGTCAACAGCCTGGACCAGATGCCGGACCTGGACGCCATCCTCGCAGGTGGGGAGGTTCCGGTACCCACCGAGATCGACCTGCAGTATGCGGTGGCGGCAGCCCTGGTAGGCAGGGCCATCCGTGCCCACGGCGAAGGAAATGCCGCCGGGATCATCGGCAACATCCTGGTCTACGCCGGGCGTTTTCCGCAGCGGGAGATGGGGGTGATGCTCGTTTCCGACCTACACCGGGCGATCGGCAACGGCCTTTTCGAGGTCCCGGCCTTCGCCGACTGGGCCCAGGCGGTCGCCGACATCATGATCGACGAGTGAGCACCTGTCCTCCCCGAGCTTCCATTTGCCCCTCGCTCTGAAGATGCCATGGTAGCCGATACCCGCGCCATCGAGCCCCGATCCATCGAGACGAAGCTGGCGGCTGCGCGCACGCGACTGATCCTGGACAAGCCCTTTCTCGGGGCCCTGGTGCTGCGCCTGCCCATGAAAGAGGCCGAGCCCCAATGGTGTCCGACCACGGCCACCGACGCCCGGGCCTTCTACTACAACCCGGAGTACATCGGGCAGCTGAGCATGGAAGAGACGCAGTTCATGCTAGCCCACGAGGCGCTGCACTGCGCCCTCTCCCACTTTGCACGGCGCCGCCATCGGGTCCGGCACAGGTGGGACCTGGCCTGCGACTACGCCATCAATCCCCTGCTGATCGACGACGGTCTCAGCCCCCCGCCCAACGCCCTGCACATGCCCGCCTACAAGGGGATGACCGCGGAAGAGATCTATCCGCTGATCGAGGACAGCGACGATTCCCAAACCCTGGACAAGCACGCCTACGACCGGGACGAAAAGAGCCAGGGCAGCGACAGCGGCATGCGGGAAGGAGACCTGCAGGAGCGATCGCCATCGGAGGAGACGCCAGAGGGCGAAAAGGGCAACGGCGCCCAGGCCCGAGCCGAGCCGGAATCCGCGGGTGGGGGCGCCTCGGAGCCTGAGCCCCTGAGGCCGGACGAGCAGGAGACACTGGCCGTCCAGTGGCAACAACGCCTGGCCGGTGCCGCCCAACAGGCGATGCAGGCCGGCAAGCTGGGGGGAGAGCTGGCGCGCCTGATCGATCATCTGCTCCAGCCTCAGCTTCCCTGGCGCATGCTGCTCGCGCGCTATATGACGGCCGTGGCGCGCGACGACTACAGCTACATGCGACCATCCCGGCGCGAGGGAGACTTCATCCTTCCCACCCTGCGCAGCCAACAGCTCGAGCTGGTGGTAGCGGTGGACACGTCCGGATCGATCAAGGATCGAGAGATCGAGGAGTTCATTGCCGAAGTCGACGCCCTGAAGGGGCAGGTTCGGGCCCGCATCAGCCTGCTGCCTTGCGATTCGAAGCTGTGCGAGGGCGCCCCCTGGGTGTTCGAGCCCTGGGAGGAGCTGGCCCGACTGGAGTCGATCCAGGGCGGTGGCGGCACCAGCTTTCTGCCCGTGTTCGACTGGGTCGAGCGTACCGGAACGGTCCCCGATCTCTTGATCTACTTCACGGACGCACAGGGTACCTTCCCGGCCGTGGAGCCGCCCTATCCGGTCATCTGGCTGGTCAAGGGACGCTTGAAGGTTCCCTGGGGACAACGGGTTCAGCTCAACTAATCCAGCTCGGGTGATCCCGCTCGGGCGCGGGCCCCTCGGAACTTTACGCTCTCCCGGTTCGTCTATCTCTCCCAACCATCGGATCTCGCCGCCCTCGCGGGATCGGCAATGAAACGCTACCATTGAGTGCGGATCGGAGCCACGAGACCGACAGACCCCCGCAACCTGGATTTGCTGTTGCAAGGCATGAAAAGATTGCTTCCCTCGCGGCCAGTGCGCGGTCTGCCCTTCATTTTCGCCACCGCCCTCTCCTTGCTCCTCGCCGCAAGGAGCGGCATGGCACAACAACTCGGCCTGCCCGATTTCGGGAGCTCCGCTGATCTGACCCTTTCCTCGGCCCAAGAGCACCGTCTGGGCAGGGAGTTCATGAAGAGCGTGCGCGAGTCACTCCCGGTCGTCGATGATCCCCTGCTGACCGATTATCTCGAGAGCCTCGGCAATCAGCTGGTAGCGGCGAGCGGTACAGGTTCTGGAAATTACACCTTCTTCCTGGTGGACGACCCGTCGGTTAATGCCTTCGCCGGCCCCGACGGACACATCGGCGTCTTTTCGGGACTGGTGCTCGCCAGCGGGACCGAGAGCGAGCTCGCGGCGGTCATGGCCCACGAGATCGCCCACGAGACCCAGCATCACCTGAGGCGGATGATCGAGGATCAGAAGCGCTCGAGCATCCCCGCGACCGCCGCGCTCATCGCCGCCGCGATCCTCGGCGCGCAGGT
>CAYYHR010000255.1:0-5286 GCA_964471705.1 uncultured Chromatiaceae bacterium | reverse complement strand
GCATAGCGCAGCTTGCCTCGCGAAGCCCCATCTCGTCATTGCTACGCGGGCACCGGCTCCCGGTGCCCTCGTAAGCCATGGCTATTGACGCTCGATCTTGAAGGTGTAGTTGGCGCTCGATCCGCGGCGCGCAACGGCGCGAACCAGGTAGGGGCGGATCACATAGGTGGCATCCTCGGCGACCCGGATCAGGGCCGTATTGGTCCCCTCTCTCTCACCGGCAAACAAAGCGGCTCCGCTGGTGTCCTTGGCATCATAGATATTGAAGTAAGCGGAGCTGCTGGGGGTGTCCATCTGGACCTCGAGGCGCTGGCCCTTGCTCACCGGCAGGGCATAGGCAACAGTCTTGTAACCCTGGATCCGCCCGCTGACGGTCTTGGTGCCGCTGGCCGGAAAATCCAGCGTCTGCAGGGTCTCGTCCGGCGAAAGGATTCTTTGCGCTGCCGCAGTGTCGACCGACGGCAGTCCCGTGCTCGAAGTTTCCGTATCCCCTTCGTTCATCTTCGAAGCGATGACGCCGGCCGCGATCGCCGCAGCGGCGCCCACCGCGAGCTTCTGCGCGCCCGTCATTCCCTTGGGCTTCGGTCCGTCATAGTTTATCGAAGTAACATGCCGATCCTTGATCTCGCACGAGAAATCGTACTTGTCGCCGTCGACCTTGGTGTTGCCCGTGACCTTGTACTTGTGCCCTTGACCGGGCAGCTCCTGGGCGGATTCGTGGCGAAAGTCGGTAAGCTTGTACTCGTCGCGCAGCCGCTGTTTACAATCCCTGATGGCGTCGTTCTTCCCATAGGCCATCGCGGCACTGGGCACTGCCAGGCTCAGCGTTATGGCTGCGCTGACCAGTGTGGTCTTGATGTCGGTGATGTGCATTGAGCAAGGTCTCCTTACTGTCTTTGGTGATGCTCGCAGGCGAAGCCCAACAAGGCACTGCTGCCCGGTCGGTCCGCCGAGAATAGGGACTCGGGGGCTGGGATCAAGTCGGGAATTTCCTGACTCCCCAGCGTGACTCCGTCTCAGGCCAAAACGGAATCTCCAGGATTCCTCAGCCCTGGCAATAGATGTTTTTCCCCGATCGGTAGCACCAGACCTTCTTTCCATCTGGTCTGGGAGAATAGAACCTGTCACCCTGCGGGTAGAGCCATACGACTTTCCCGTCATCGTTCTTGAACCAGTAGTTCTTGCCCGACTTGCTCAGGATGAGATTACTCTGTCCTTTCCTCGGTGAGTAGTAGTTGTCCGTGCCGGCCATCGGATAGAACCAGGTGATTCCGGTTTTCTTACCGACGTCCGTATCAGCACCCGTGTCCTCGCCCTGCTCTTTCATCTTGGAAGCGATGACGCCGGCTGCTGCAACCGCCGCGGCGCCCACCGCGAGCTTCTGCGCACCCGTCATTCCCTTGGGCTTGGGTCCGTCGTAGTTTATCGAGGTGACGTGCCGATCCTTGATCTCGCATGAAAAGTCATACTTGTCGTTATCGACCTTGGTATTTCCCGTTACCTTGTACTTGTGCCCTTGACCGGGCAGCTCTTGGGCGGATTCATGGCGAAAGTCCGTGAGCTTGTACTCGTCGCGCAGCCGCTGTTTGCAATCCTTGATGGCGTCGTTCTTTCCATAGGCCATTGCGGCGCCGGGCACTGCCAAGCTCAAGGTTATTGCGGCGCTAATCAGTGTAGTCTTGATATTGGTGATATGCATGAGGTGGAGTCTCCTTGCTGATGGAGTGGTGTGAGAAGGTGAATTCAAGGTATCAGTGCGGCTGCCCGGCCCCGTGGGCTACCAGGGTTCTACACGATCCTCGGGTACCAGGTAGAGCTTGTCGCTCGGCTGGACATTGAAGGCGGCGTACCAGGCGTCGATGTTGCGAACGGTCTGTGGCCGCAGGTTGCTCGGCGGATGGAAGTCCCGCTGCAGCAGCTGGTCGAGATAGGCATCGCGCGGCTTCCAGCGCCACGCCTGGGCGTAGCCGATGAAGAAGCGCTGGTCACCGGTGAAGCCGTCCACCACCGGCAATTCCTTGCCATGGAGGGAGAGACGGTAGGCGTCATAGGCCACTTGCAGGCCGGCAACATCGGCCAGACTCTCGCCCAGGGTCAGCTTTCCGTTGACGTTCTTGCCCGGCAGCGGCTCATAGCTGCTCATCTGCTCGGCCAGGCGGTTGGCCACCGCTTCGAAGTTCTTGGCATCCTCGGGCTGCCACCAGTCGCGCAGCAGGCCGTCGCCGTCGTACAGCCGCCCCTGGTCATCGAACAGGTGCGAGATCTCGTGGCCGATAATCTGGCCGATGGCGCCGTAGCTCACCACCGACTCCGCCTGGGGATCATAGACGGGCGGATGCAGTATCGCGGCGAGGAGGACAAACTCGTTCCAGTCCGGAAAGGCGTAGGCGTTTACCGCGATAGGGGTGTTGACAAAGACGCGTTTGTCCGGGTAGGTGGTCAGCTTCGCCAGATCCTTCTCTCGCACGAAGGCGGCGCCACGTCGCAGGTTTCCGATGGCGTCGCCGCGCACCACCTCCAGTCCCTTGGTACCTTCCCAGAAATCGGGATAGACCAGCTTGAAGGTCACCTTGGCCAGCTTGTCGCGGGCCGCGGCCCGGGTCTGTGGGGTCATCCATTCCACCTTGGCCAGACGGGCGTCGAACGCCTTGACCAGATTGTCGACCATCGCCCGCATCTGTTGTCGGGTCTCGGCCGGCACGTAGCGCTCGACGAATTGATTGGCCACGGGGTCCATCAGGGGACGCCCCTTCATGGCCATGTCTTTCAGCACCGCTTTCCAGCGCGGATCCGGCTTCTCCTGACCGGCTAGCGCCTTGCCGTACAGACTGAAGAATTCGTCACGGTAGGCCTTGGGCAGCGCATTCTCCGCACTATGGATCAACTGGTAGCTCAAGTAGTCGCGCCAATCTTCGAGTGGCCCTTCGGCGATTAGCCGGGTCACACCGGCGATCGTGGGTTGGATCTTGACGTCGACGATCCCCGGCGAGCCGACGCCGGCGCGCGCGAGAAAACGCGGCCAGTCGATGCCGGGGGCGATGGTCGGCAGATCCTTGGCAGGGTTAGGGTCGAAGGTCTTGCGCGGATCACGGGTTTCCGCCTTGGGCAGTGTCACCTTGGCAATCTCGGTCTCCAGCGCGAGCACGCGTGACGCGCGCTTCTCGGGGTCATCCATGCCCGCCATCCCGAGCACGCGCGCAACGTGATCGACAAAGAGTTGGCGCACCTTGGCGTAATCGTCCTCGAGATAGATGTCGCGGGCCGGCAGCGACATACCCAGGCTAACGATGGCGACCAGCGTCTTGCCCTTGTGCGCCTTGTCGAGCTCCGAGATCGGTCCCATGACCTGGGCGCCCAGGCCACTGAGATTGTCTGCCAGCAGGTCGGCGAGCGCGGTACGGTCGCCGATGGCCTGGATGCGCTCGAGATCGGGCTGGATCGGCTTCAGACCATCGGCTGCCAATTTATCCTCGTCCATCATCGAGGCGTACCAGTCGCCGATCTTCTGCGTGTCGCTATCCTTGGGCGCCTTGGTATCGGCGGCGGCGTCATCGAGAAGCACCTTCACCTGGTCGAGCACGAAGTCTTGCAGGGATGCGAAAGGCCCAACGGATGTCTTGTCGGCCGGAATCTGCGTCTTGTCCTGCCAAGTGCCGTTGACGTAGCGGTAGAAGTCGTCACCCGGCTTGACCGAGGTGTCCATGTTGGCGAGGTCGACGCCCCAGGCGCCGGGCTGGGGTGCGTCCTGCGTTGCCGTACAAGGGAGGCCGAAGCTAAGGGCAAAGCCCGCCGCGACAAGCGAGCGGAAGACTGTTCGTGAGCTCAACATGATCTCCATTCGTCTATGGAATTGCTGTATTGCAGAGTGTTGGATCCGGGACCCGCCTTCTGCTCCGTCAACGCGCGTCACACAGCCTCGCTACTTCTTGCGCGTGTAGAAGCCCTCCACCGGTGAGGCGTCATAGGTCTTGCCATCCTCGGTCGTGACTGTCTCGTGCCTGGCTCCGAAGATGGTGGCGCAGTAGTCCTCGATGGTGATGCCTCCCACACTCTTTCCATCAACCTTGGTCACGACCTTGCCTACCGTCAGGCCCGCCTCGTCAGCAGGGCCGCCCTTGGCAACGGCGGAAACGATCAGCTTGCCGTTCGCCCACATGACACCCGCGCTGCTCGGCGGATTGAGCTGGGGAGCACGGCTGCCCTCGAAGAGCGGCTCGAGGTACATGATGTCCGTCGTGTAGTCGATGGTGACCACGAAGCTCTCAAGGAAGGCATGGCCGATGTTGCCGTTTGCGCCCGGTGCCGTGCCTTCGCCGACCGCGGCCGATACCACCAATTCGGTGTCACCGAGCTTGATCGGGAGCTCGATGAAGGTCATCGGAGACGCAAAGGCACCCCCAGCGCCGAAAGCCAGGTTGTCGGCCGTAGGGGTATCTTTCGGGATCTCGACACCAACCTTGGCGAGATCCGCCTTGTTGATGGAGAGGGGAATACCACCGCCGGTATCCACGAGGAAGTCCAGCTTGCCATTACCCACCCCGAGCTGGAGGTGAGGTGTGGGCGACAGCCCGGTGCCTCGCACGAACGGGACCTCTATGGCGCCTTTGATGTGATCGAGCTGGGCGACCGCTGCCGCCGTGGTGATCTTCTTGGTCTCGTAATTGATCTGCCACACGGCGTTGCTCATCGCCGATGCGCCGAGGAGGCCGTTCGGCGAGACGCAATGGAGCGCCCCCGGCGCATTCCAGGGCTCTCCACCCGTTGCCTTGGTGATCGTGAGCGTGCCGCCGACCGTCAGCTTCGGGTACTCCCGCAGCGGGCTCCAGGCCAGGATGCCGCCGCCCGCCGCTGTCAGGGCTTCCACGATGACCTTTCCCCCATAGGCGGCCGCGAGCCCCTGCGTCATGGTCGTGCCGGCACCCGTGTCGAACATGAACGGCAGGGGCTTGCCGTCGCCCACGGCGACTTCGACCACCGGGTGCTTTTGGCGACGTCGACGAAAGGAAATGTCACCGGCAGCGTCGATTTGTCGATAAGATTCACCGTGGAGAAGAAGGCATCGCGGTTGTCCACGAATTTCTTCAGCTCCAATAACTTGGCCTTGTCCTCGTCCGTGGGCTTCTCCGGATCCACAGCCATGGCGGGAAGCGCAGACAGGACGAGAGCAGCGGCGGCGATGATGATCACCGTCTTTCTGGCAGGGTGATGCATAACCGACTCTCCTTCAGGAATCGTCGTCGGGAATAACCAAGCGGTCTGTCCGCTGCAGCTCGAGTCCCGAGGCAA
>CAYYHR010000254.1:0-5309 GCA_964471705.1 uncultured Chromatiaceae bacterium | reverse complement strand
GGCTTCTTGGGTGCCTCGAAAGTTCGTCGTGGTGACACAGCGGCGGCAATAACACTCACTCTCGGTCCGGCGGCGTCGCTCAACTCTTTCGCAGCTATCTCCACACCGTCTTCACTGTAACGGCTATCGAGAAAAGAGAGCACGGATCTTCCTACGGAAGCCATTTGCCGTTTGGCTTCTTGCCAGATTGCACTGTCTTCGTTGATGCCGGATTTCGTGGTTGTCCAGGGTAGCTTCTCCGCATCCTGAGAAACAAAGAATACTGTTCCCATAAAAGCCCTGTGCTTTGGCTGGAAGATGGGAAGACCGGTAGGACCGAGACCCCAACCAGTGAGGACTGTTTTATCGGCGAACACGACGGTCCTTCCGTTGCAGAAAACGTACCATCCAGCTGTCTTCGCTTTGAATTCATCGCCTTCAGGTGTTGCAATACCAGCCATTACGGAACAGCTAACGTCATCGCTAACAAACTGCTCTGAAGTGTGATTACTTCCAATTGATATATTGAGACCCGTTATCGGATCGCCCATAATTGAAATGTTTACGAACTTCGTTAAATAAAAGGCGTATGTTCTGCTAACTGCTTCCTTAAGCTGCCCAAGGAATACTCCATCCGCAACGCGCCTCTTCGTCTCATCGTGAAGGCTTTCGACAATTATCCTCGTGCCAGTGCAGCCTGGATCAACAGGGTCTCGGCGACTGATCGGAAAACTCCAAGGCATCATTCTTTCTTCGGCCCATTTTGTAACGTCCAGTGTTAAACCAAACCCACCATTAACATGATCAGAATTTATCGTGACCTTATTTCCGAGCTTAAAGATTGCTCGTTTCAGACCTATTCCGTAAACAGAAAGCCGATCAGATGGGTGGGGTTTATCTGTTGATCGGCCGAATGTAAAGACGTGATCGCGCGCGGTTTCCCAAAAGATACCGGAAGCAGAATCAGTTATTTCTATCCGCTCCGGACTAATCTCTAGGGAAATCTCTACTTCAGGTGATATCTTCTCATCGGCAAGCATTCTCTCGTAATCAGCCGCTGTTTGCAGTTCTTGAGAAACAGGCTCCACCGATGAGTTTATGGAATTATCAATGAGATCAAGGAATGCTGCTACCAGCGGGATGTCCCTGGTGATCAATGAAATGAATAAGCGCTCCTCCGGGTTCGCTTTCGCCGGTATCAGATTCATGGGCTTCTCCACGGGCACGCCGTCCTATGAGGCTTGGAACTTAGAAAGCAGTATAGTGATTCCCCGCGCAAGCGGTGGATCTCTCAGCCATTCCTGTGGTTGTTTTCGCCCGTGCGCATCACCGGTTGTCAGGAGGTAGCGCTTCGACGGACTAAGCGCACGGACGTGGCGACTGTTTGCGGGGTTGCGGTTCAATAACAAGCAACTACTCAAGATTCAGCACAGCGTGATGTTTACCCGAGTCATTGTTCCGCACAGACTCGCACGTCCACCACCCGGTTCGTTCTCGGAGCCGCTTTACAGGCTCGGTAAATAGCGCATTCAGGCCCTTCCTGTGATCCGACAGGATCTTGCGGTCCAGCTCGATGTCCTGAAAGCGACGAACGATGTCGTCGGTCGGGCCGATCTCGATGCCAAGCCAGCGGCGGCCTTTCAGCTCGGCGGCCATGTAGGTGGTGCCGGAGCCGCCGAAGGGATCGAGAACTAGGTCCCCTTCGCCCGTGGACATCTCGATCACCCTGTCCAGTAGCTTCAGCGGCAACTCGTTGGCCCCGTTGCGGCGCTTGTATTTGGCGTGTCGAACCGGAGCGATGTCCCACCAGACGTCGGAGAGGTTGACCCCCTTCGGGTTCATCTTGGCCTTGTAGCCGCCGTAGTCGCGCAGGTCACCGGCGCAATGGGGGCAGACTTGCATCGGCAGACGGTCGGGATGGAACACGCGCGCCTGCCGACCCTTGACGAAGTAGAGCAGCGAATAATGGGAAGGGTAAAGCCGGCGCTGGATCGGCAGGCTGTACTTGATGTCCACGGCGATCCAGTGGACGAAGGTGAGCCGCCCGCTGAGGAAGGCTGCGATCTCGGCGTTCCAACGCGGAAGATTCCAAAGCAACAGCGATCCGCCGTGCTTGAGCAGGCGGATGCACTCCGAAAGCCAAGTCTCGCACCACTCCAGATAGCGTTCGGTCTTGAGGTTATCGTTGATACTGGATGGGTAGAGCTTGTTCAGGTTGAACGGGGGGTCCGCGAAGATCATGTCGACAGAGTCGCTATCCAGACTGCGCATCAGCTCTATGCAGTCCCCCTGATACAGCCGTCCGAGCCCGGTCTCCAGCGTCACGCGAGGCGCACCGGCTGCGGGCTCGGGCTTGGCGTGCGATGGTTGCGGCGTTTCGAGGAGGCGGGCGACCTCTCCTGCGTTAGCCTGGATCGCGTTCAGCACCTCGCGCGAGAGGCGCCCCATCGCGAGCATAAGCTCCAGGTCGGAGATGTTCGCCACCGCGAGCACCCGTGTTAGGTCTTCACCCGTGGGCAACAGGTTGGCATCGTTGTAATTCCGAAGCCTTTCCGTTGGGATGCCGCTGCGCGATGAAAATTCCGCTACTTCGCGCCTCTGGGTGGGGTCGATACCAACGGCACGAAAAAACTGGTCTGAGAAGCTCATAGGTCATCCCCTCTGATCCAGTGAACATGCTAACACGAGGTGCACGCGGACCGAAGACTATAGTCCGTCGACTATCGTCTGAAGCTCTCCTAGTCTGCCTACGTTCTCCCATTCGGAGCCAGACATGCGGCCAGAGCAGGCCTTCGGCATCGTGTTGCGTGATCTGCGGCAGGTGCGCTCCATGTCCCAGGAAACGCTCGCCTTGGAGAGCAACCTGGACCGGACCTTCATCTCGCTGTTAGAGCGTGGGCTGCGCCAGCCATCGCTGACGACGATTCTCCAGCTTGCCGGTCCGCTCGGCGTCTCGCCCGAGGAGCTGGTCGCTTCGGTGGTGGAAGTATTGTCCCAGGGAGATGAACGTCGTGAAGCTTCTTGAGTATCACGACATCCTCAATGCCGGGATGTTTGAAGAGTCCCAAACCCTGCGGCAAGCATGGGACGACGTGCGGCGGGCTATCGCGCTGACTGACTGGCCGCACGGAGCAGGCTCGTTCACCATCTATCCGGAGAGCGGAAAGAAGAGCGGAGAGGGCAACGGCGTCAAGCTGATCAAAGTGCCCTGCATCCGCGCCTTGCGCGAGCGGGGCTGGCTGATCGAGCGGCTACCGAGCTTAGGGTCGAGCGTCCTGCGCACCGGCGATCTAGACGCCTTGAAAAACACGCCGGACGGCTACGTTGCATTCGAGTGGGAAACCGGGAACATCTCATCCAGCCATCGCGCGCTCAACAAACTGTTCCTGACGATGCAGGAGACCGACACGATCGGGAGCTTTCTCGTCGTTCCAAGTAACCGGTTAAAGGTCTTTCTGACAGACCGCATCGGCAACATCGGCGAGCTGGAGCCATATTTCCCCCTATGGCGGAACCTGACCGGAATAAGAGGCGCCCTGCGAATCATCGTAGTGGAGCACGATGCTGAGAGCTTCGACGTACCCAAAATTCCGAAAGGGACGGACGGACGCGCGCGGCGTTAGCAGCTACTCTTCTTTCCTGCCTGGGCGTTCGGACCGTTACACGCATGTCGCGAGGAAAGGGATCATTCTTTTTGCAGGAATACGATGAACTCCTCCCGCATGGTGTTCGCCATGCCCTTAATCGAACGCGGAATCTCGGTGCTGAAAGAAAATCCGACGGCTTCCGCTTCGGATCTGAGAATCTGATTCAGACCTGTTACTTCATGCGCTGGGATCTTTAGCACCTTACTCAGTTGGTTGTTGTTCGTTCCGACGACGATGACGCAGTAGCGTCCCTGGCGTAAAACCCGAAAACATTCTCCCAGCACAGATCGCATGTCTTCGACATAGCAGGCGTATTTATCCGAGAGCTTGCGACCTCCGCGCAGTCCGATCATCTGCGCTTCGAGTTGAGATCGATCGACGCCCAAGGCAGCCAAGTGGAATGCATCGTTCTCGGCGTAATCGATGGCGAAGCTGTACGGAGGCGAGAACAAGATAGCGTCAACCGACTCGCCTGGAATGTCCATACTTCGTGCATCCCCATGCCTCGAAGAAACATCGCCTAGATTGAACCCTTGGGCATGCCTAACCGTTTGAAATTTTGCGCAGCAATGGAGGTAACGCTCCAGAATACCTCGGAACAACTCAATGGGCGCTTTGCGCTGTGAGCGCTGCGCGTAACCTATGGCGTCGAGGAACGCCAGAAGGAGCAAAGCGTATGTTTCGGCGGTGTGCTGATCACGGAAGCGTCGGCCCGACACTATGTATTGCTCTCCCTCCTCCATGATTCTAGCCATTTCATCGTCCGTTGACGCTTCGTCATGTCGGTCCTGATCGGCCAGACCATATTGCCGTGCGAAATAGGCGAAGGTTGACTCGATGTTCTTTAGCGCCCCTTCTACCCTATTCAGAGACATGGTCAACCCGGAAGCTTTGACATCGGTCATGAACACGCAGAACGGGCTGATGTCGATACCGATAGACCGAATTCCGAGCAAGGATGCCTCGATCGGCACTGTTCCAGATCCCATCATGGGATCCAGCACGGTGTCGCCGGGACCAACACCAATCACGTTGAGGATGCCCCGGATCATTTGCGGATGAAATTTTCCGCGATAGGGGAAGAGTCCGTGAGTCGCATACCCAGTTCGAAAGTTGTTTGTAGCGAAAAAGGATTTTAGGCGTGACGAGGAATAGTCCGGCAGCTTCAGGGTCTCTCCAACGCAGGTGAGAAAATGCCGCGTCGGGCGGCCTTCAATGGACCAGAAATAGGCGGCTTGATCAACCAGCCGCTTGTTCTCGAGCGCTTTCACCTCCAACCAAGCGAGATGTAGCTCATAGACCTCGCGCAGCCCCGGTATCAGCTGATAACCCGACGGAAAAAGGCTCTGCGGGAATGGCGTCAATAGCTGAGTAGACAATTACAAGCCCCGACTGTTGTCCCGAATTGGTCGACTCCGGTCGGCACCTGGGGTGCCGTCGGGTTGAACGCAATGGACCATGCCCCCGCTCACGCGCCGTACCCGCCAGAGGTCGGTCAGGGACCTGCCCTTCTTCGCCACGAGGTTGCCCCGCCGCGGGCGGGTCTTCGGGATGGGCACAAACTCCGGCAGATGGCAGCCGAAAACTAGGCCGAACTCCTTGATCTTCTCCGCCCATTCACGTTTTAACTGCTCCCGCAGCCTGGGCTCTTGGACTTGGGCAATCAGGTCGTCGATGGCGGAC
>CAYYHR010000253.1:0-5314 GCA_964471705.1 uncultured Chromatiaceae bacterium | reverse complement strand
CTGGCCGGAGCCGAGGTCCTTGGCCGAGACGTTGAGGATGCCGTTGGCGTCGATGTCGAACTTGACCTCGATCTGCGGCACGCCGCGCGGGGCCGGCGGGATGTCCGCAAGGTCGAACCGCCCCAGGGACTTGTTGTCGGCGGCGCGCTCGCGCTGCCCCTGCAGCACATGCACCGTCACCGCGGTCTGGTTGTCGTCGGCCGTGGAGAACACCTGCTGAGCCGAGGTCGGGATCGTGGTGTTCTTCTCGATGAGCTTGGTCATGACCCCGCCCAGGGTCTCGATGCCGAGGTTCAGCGGGGTCACGTCGAGCAGCAGGACGTCCTTGACCTCGCCGCCGAGCACACCGCCCTGGATGGCCGCACCGATGGCCACCGCCTCGTCGGGATTGACGTCCTTGCGCGGAGCCTTTCCGAAGAAGGACTCGACCTTCTCCTGGACCTTGGGCATGCGGGTCTGGCCGCCCACCAGGATGACCTCGTCGATGTCACCCGCGGTCACGCCGGCGTCCTTGAGTGCGACGCGGCAGGGATCGATGGTGCGGTCCACCAGGTCCTCCACGAGGGATTCGAGCTTGGCCCGGGTCAGCTTCACGTTCAGGTGCTTGGGGCCCGTCGCATCCGCTGTGATGTAGGGCAGATTGATGTCGGTCTGCTGGCTGGAGCTGAGCTCGATCTTGGCCTTCTCCGCGGCCTCCTTGAGGCGCTGCAGGGCCAGCGGGTCATTGTGCAGGTCCACGCCCTGCTCCTTTTTGAAGGTCTCCGCCAGAAAATCGATGATGCGCAGGTCGAAGTCCTCGCCGCCGAGGAAGGTGTCCCCATTGGTCGAGAGGACCTCGAACTGGTGCTCGCCCTCGATCTCGGCGATCTCGATGATGGAGATGTCGAAGGTGCCGCCACCCAGGTCGAAGACCGCGAGCTTCTGGTCGCCCCGCTTCTTGTCCATGCCGTAGGCCAAAGAGGCGGCCGTTGGCTCGTTGATGATGCGCTTGACGTCCAGCCCGGCGATGCGGCCGGCATCCTTGGTCGCCTGGCGCTGTGAGTCGTTGAAGTAAGCCGGCACCGTGATGACCGCCTCTCTGACTTCCGTTCCGAGGTAGTCCTCAGCGGTCTTGCGCATCTTCTGCAGGACCTTGGCGGAGATCTCCGGCGGAGCCATCTTCTTGCCGTTGACATCCACCCAGGCATCACCGTTGTCCGCCCGGACGATGCTGTAGGGGACCATGCCCTTGTCCTTCCCGACCACTTGGTCGTCGTACCGGCGCCCGATCAGGCGCTTGATCGCGAACAGGGTGTTCTTGGGATTGGTCACCGCCTGACGCTTCGCGGACTGGCCGACCAGGACCTCGCCGTCACTGCTGAAGGCCACGATCGAGGGAGTGGTGCGATCGCCTTCCGCATTCTCGATGACCTTGACCTTGTCGCCCTCCATGACGGCTACGCACGAGTTGGTGGTGCCCAGGTCGATGCCGATGATTTTTCCCATGATTCTCTTTCTCCGAATTGAGCTCTAGGTGCTCGGCGCTCAGGGGCGCCTTCTCTGCCGACTCAGTTGGGGCAAAACCCTGAAAGTTTCAAGACTGTTCCGGCCCGGCGCCCGCCGACACGATCACCATCGCCGGACGCACCAGTCGCCCATTGAGCAGATAGCCTCTCTGGACCACCGTGACCACCGTGTTGGGGGGAAGGTCAGCGCGTGGCTGCATGGTCATGGCCTGGTGGAATTCGGGATTGAAGGGCTCGCCCTCGGGATCGATCTGCTCGACGCCGAACTTGGCCATGACATCCGAGAGCAGCTTCAGCGTCAGCTCCGTGCCCTCGCGCAGCTTGCCGACGTCGGCGCTCTGGTCCAGGGCGGCATTGTGACCGAGCTCCAGGCTATCGCGTACCTGCAACAGCTCGCGCACGAAACCGTCGAGCGCAAACTTGTGGGCCTTCTCCAGCTCGTTGGCATGGCGCCGTTTGAGGTTCTCCATCTCGGCGCGGAGCCGAAGCAGCTGGTCCCAGCCCTCGTCCGCCTTGGCCCGCGCATCCTCCAGCAAGACGGTCAGCCGCTCCGGCGAGACCTCCTCGGATCCGTTTGCCGCCTCGGCTGGTGTTTCCGCCGCCCCCGACGCCTCGATACCTTCCCCGATCTCGCCCGCATTCGGCGTTTCCCGTGCCGATGATTCGCCTTGCCATTCCGGCTTCTGCCCAGGCGCTTCCGTCTCTCTCTCCTGTGTCATATGAGCCTCCGAACTTTGTTCCTGAGCCCCGGCGCCGCCATGAGATCGGCGCTCCGAGCTCGGGCGACCTCGGTCGCCTCGCATTGCTACTCTTGTTGCTTCAGTGCCGCACTCAGCAAGCGGGCGGTCACGTCCACGATGGGTATGACCCGCGGATAGTCCATCCGCGTCGGCCCGATCACACCCAGCACGCCGATCACCTGATCGTCGATGCGATAAGGGGCCGTTACCAGGCTGCAATCGTCCAACAACTCGTAGCCGGACTCATCGCCAACGAAGATCTGCACTCCCTCGGCCTCGATGCAGCGGTCGAGCAGATGCAGGATCTGACTCTTCTCCGTGAAGGCATCGAACAGCTGCTTGAGCCGCTCCATGCTCGCCAGCTCCCTGAGATCCATCAGATTGGTCTGTCCGGCGATAAAACAATCGTCGGTGTCCTCCGCGGCCTCCACCACCTGCTGCGCCATGGCCATTGCTCGCATCATGATCTGATCCATGTCCTCGTGGGTGCTCTTCAGATCCTCCAGCAGGCGTTTGCGCACCTCGTGGATGTCCCGTCCGACGAAAACCTCGTTCAAATAGTTCGCCGCCTGCTCGAGCTGCGACGGCGAATAGGTGCGGTCCGTATGCACGATCCGGTTGTGGACCTCGCCCTCACTGGTTACCAGGATCGCCAGTACCCGGTTTGCCGACAGGGGCAAAAACTCGATTTGGCGGAAGGCACTGCGCTCGTGACGAGGCATCATCACGACACCGGCGAGGCAGGTCACTCCGGACAGGACCTTGGAGGCACGCTCGATCAGCGTGGAAGCCTCGCCGAAGCTCCCCAGCTGTTGCCGCATGGAATCGACCTCCTGCTCGGCCAACTGCTTGACCGTGAGCAGGGAATCGATGAAGAGACGATACCCCGAGACCGTGGGCACCCGCCCGGCGGATGTGTGGGGGGAGGACACCAGGCCCATGTCCTCCAGATCGGCCATGATGTTACGCACCGTCGCCGGGCTGAGCTCCAGCCCCGTCTCCTTCGACAGGGTGCGTGAGCCCACGGGCTGACCGTCCCTGATATAACGCTCGATCAGGACCTTGAGAAAATGCTGGGAGCGCTCGCTGACCCCTTTGTCGCCGCGGGCGGTATGCGTAGCCAAAGTTTTCTCGCGGGAATTCGAAGACCAACCACAAAAGACGTTAGCACTCGTCTATAAAGAGTGCTAACAGACGCAATTTAGAGTCTGTGCCCAACCCTGTCAACCTGGATGAGACGCCACGAGCTGCACAGGGCGATCGAGCGCTTGCGCGCAGCCGAGCCCGGTGACTCTATAATCGGGGAAGCCGAGCGATCAAGACACTTTGGCCCGTCAAAGGGCGAGCTCATCTCCAAGAGTCGGCCCCCTGACACGACCACATCGTTCCGTTCGGTGCCAGATCGAATGCACTCGACTAATGATTACTGGATCCATCTAAGGTGAAGATGTGAGGATGCGATGAGAGGGCGCGAAGCTGCCGCTCGGAGACGGAAAGGGCTTGGACTCCACTTATGCTACGCCGGCCTCCTCCTCGGGCTCTGGTGTGTGACGGCGGCCCGAGCCGCCGGCGAGCCCCAGGGCACCATGGAGTATCCTGCATCGAAGTCGGATTCCGCCCGGGTGCTCGTAGACGGCCGGGCCATCCTGGAGGTGCGGGGTGTCTCCGCCTTTCCCGCCGTACAGCGTGCCGACAAGATCCGAAAGGCGATCATTGCCGTCGCGGACGATGACAGCATCTCGGCGAGTGACATCAGGGTGGAGGAGAAGGACGGTCGCACCCTTGTCATGGCCGGCGGGCATCAAGTGCTCACACTCTTCAACGCAGACGCGGTGTTGGCCGGCGTCAGCCGCAAGGTGCTCGCCGAAGCGGTCCAATTGCGTCTCGCGAAGGTCCTCGAGGACTATCGTCTCGACCGCACCCCACGCGCCCTGGTCATCAATAGCCTTTATGGAGTCGCCGCCACCCTCGTCGCCATCGGGCTGTTTTTCGGCTTCCGCATCGGTTTCCGCCGCCTGGATTCCATCGTCGAGCAGCAACTACGCGCCCATCTGAAGGCCCTCGAAGCCCAGTCGGCGCGCTTTATCAAAGCACAGCAGCTGGCTCAGTTCCTGCGCGGTCTCGTCAGGGCCCTGCACCTCGTCCTGGCGGCGCTGACGCTCTACTTCTACCTCAACTTCGTCCTGGGCCTCTATCCATGGACACGCGGCTTCGCAAACTGGCTGTTCGACCTGATTCTGAGCCCTCTTCAGACCATGGGGACTGCCGCCCTCGCCACGGTCCCGAATCTGGTGTTCCTGGTCATCCTGTTCTTCGTCACCCGCTACGTTCTCGAGATGATCCAGGCATTCTTCCGCAGCATAGACCACGGAGCTATCCGGCTGAAGTCCTTCGACCGGGAATGGGCCTGGCCTACCTACCGAATCCTGCGGCTCCTAGTGGTCATCTTCGCAGTCGTCGTAGCCTATCCATACGTGCCCGGCTCGGATTCGGAGGCATTCAAAGGTATTTCCATTCTGCTCGGCCTCATCGTCTCACTCGGCTCGTCGTCCATCATTGCCAACATCATCGCCGGCTACAGCATGGCCTATCGGCGACCCTTCAAGATCGGGGATCGGATCGAGATCAACGGCACCATCGGTGACGTCATGGAGATTCGGGTCCTGGTAACCCGGCTGCGCTCTTTGAAGAACGAGGAGGTCGTGATTCCGAACACCAACATCCTCAGCAGCGAGGTCGTCAACTACAGCGCATTGAGCATGCAGGAAGGCTTGATTCTCCACACCAGCGTAAGTATCGGTTACGAGACCCCATGGCGTCAGGTCGAAGCCATGCTGAAACAGGCTGCCGCCCGCACATCCGGATTACTCGATAAGCCAAAGCCCTTCGTCCTGCAGAAAGCACTCGGCGACTTCGCCGTGACGTACGAGATCAATGCCTACTGCGCCGACCCGAAAAACATGGCGCAAATCCAATCGGGCCTGCATCGAAACATCCTCGACATATTCAACGAGTACGGCGTCGCCATCATGACACCGTCCTACGTGGCGGACCCGCCGGAGCCAAAGC
>CAYYHR010000252.1:0-5345 GCA_964471705.1 uncultured Chromatiaceae bacterium | reverse complement strand
GAGGGCGAAACCGAAATGGCTCCCTGGAGGCGACGGCACCGCAAGTTGCTCTTGGGCGGGCTGGCGGCTTTCTTCGCCGCCGTCGCGATTGGGTACGGTGCCCATTGGTATCTCGTCGGACGTTACCGGGCGGCAACGGCGGACGCCTATGTCGCCGGCAATCAAGATCCCTTGATGCCGCAGGTTTCCGGCATCGTAACGGCAGTACGTGCCGACGACACCCAACTCGTCCACGAGGGCGACGTCTTGGTCGAGCTGGACGCGACCGACGCGCGGCTGGCGCTCCATCGGGCAAAGGCGACCCTGGCCGACACCGTGCGTCGGGTCCACAAGCTCTACCGGCAGGTGGACGAGCAGGCGGCGACGGTGCAGCTGCGCAAGGCGGACCTGGCACAGGCCCGGCAGGATTACCGGCGCGCCCAGGGACTCGAGGAAACCCACAACATCTCGCGGCAGGACTACCAGCACTCCCTGACGGCCTGGCAGGCGGCCCAGTCGAGCCTCGACGAAGCAAAGTTTCAGCTCGAGGCGCTCCAGGCGGTCACCCACGGGACAGATCTCCACGACCACCCCCAGGTGCAGCTCGCGGTCGCCGCACTGCGGCAGGCCTACGTGAACCTGGAGCGCACACGCATCCGGGCACCCGCGACGGGATACGTGGCGCAGCGCACCGTCCAGATCGGCCAGCAGGTGGCGCCCGGACAGGGGTTGCTCGTCATCATTCCGCTCGATCAGGTGTGGGTAGCGGCGAATTTCAAGGAGACGGACCTGGGCCGGATGCGCATCGGCAGCCCGCCCAGCTGACCGCGGACCTCTACGGCGGTGGTGTGACTTACCGGGGCACCGTGCTCGGCATCAGCCCGGGCACCGGCAGCGTATTCGAGCTGCTCCCACCGCAGAACGCCACCGGCAACTTCATCAAGGTGGTCCAGCGGGTGCCGGTGCGCATCGGCCTGCGCGCCCAGGACATCGAGGCACACCCGCTACGCCTGGGCCTCTCCATGGAGGTTACCGTAGATGTGACCGATACGAGCGGGGCCGTGCTCGGGGAGGTCCCGTCGGGGCGCACCCAGTACAGCACGAGCGTCTACAGTCATGAGCAGGACAAGCTGGACCGCCTCATCGAGAAGATCATTCGTGACAACGCGGACGGCGTTCCAGCGTCGCCCGAGGTGAGCCCCGGCCATGGCGACTGACTTCTCGTGCGATTACGCGCCGCTCGATCGGTCTCGGCGCGCACTGGTGACCGTCTCCCTAGCCCTGGCGGTGTTCATGAACATCCTGGATGTTTCGATCGCGAATGTCTCTATCCCAACCATCGCCGGCTTCCTGGGGGTCAGCGCGGAAAACGGTACCTGGATCATCACGTCTTTCGCCGTGAGCAACGCCATCGCCGTCCCCATCTCCGGATGGCTTGCGAGGCGGGTCGGCGAGGTGCGTCTCTTCGTCATCTGCACCCTCTTGTTCACCCTGCTGTCCTGGGTGTGCGGACTTTCCTTCTCTTTTCCCATGCTGCTGGTCGCCAGAGCCCTGCAAGGGGCCGTGGCGGGACCCATGATCCCCCTCTCACAGAGCCTGCTGCTCGCCAACTATCCCCCCGAACAGCACGGCTTCGCCAACGGCATCTGGGGCATGACCGCAGTGGTCGGACCCGTTGCCGGCCCGATCCTGGGCGGATGGATCACCGACAACATCGCCTGGCCCTGGATCTTCTACATCAATGTCCCCGTCGGGCTGGTCGCCGCAGGGACGACCTGGATACTCCTGCACGAACGCGAGACGCCGACCCGCAGGCAGCCCATCGACGTGGTCGGTCTCGGCCTGCTGATCGTCTGGGTTGCCTGCCTGCAGATCATGCTGGACAAGGGCAACGACCGCGGTTGGTTCGGATCCCCCGAGATCCTCACCCTCGGGCTGACCTCCTTGGTCACCTTCGGCTTCTTCCTGGTCTGGGAGCTGACCGAGGCACATCCAGTCGTCGACCTGACGCTATTCGCCCGGCGCAATTTCGCCGTTGCAGCCGTCGCGATGACCCTGGGCTACATGGCCTTCTTCGCGGCCATCGTCATCCTGCCCTTGTGGCTCCAGACCCAGCAGGGCTACACGGCGACTTGGGCGGGGCTAGCGACATCGTCCATCGGTATCCTTGGAATCGTATTCTCTCCCATCATCGGCCGGCTGGCGGACAAGGTCGATACCCGGGTCCTGATCACGATCGGATTCCTGATCTTTGCCGCCGTATCCTTCATCAATGCCGATGCCAGCACCGGTATCACCTTTGCCCAGCTCTTCCTCCCGCGCCTGCTCTGGGGCATTGGCACCGCCTGCTTCTTCATTCCCCTGATCACGCTCTCCCTCAGCGGGCTGCGGCCAAACCAGTTGGCGAGCGCCTCGGGACTCTTCAACTTCGTGCGGCTGCTGGCCTTGGGCTTCGGCACCTCCAGCAGCGTGACCCTTTGGGACCGCTGGGCAACTCAGCACGATCATGATCTCACCGCCCACCTCACACGCTATTCTCCGCAAATCCAGCAGTGGCTGGATCAGGCCCAGGCCCTGGGGCTGGACCGGCTACAGAGCTTGGATGCGTTGGCCAAGACCGTGACCCAGCAGGCCTTCATGCTCGCCACAAACGATATCTTTTGGGTCTCGGGGTGGATCTTTCTGTCGCTCATCGGCGTGATCTGGCTGGCCGGCCGCCCGGAGCGACGCTCCGACCACTCCGCTGCGGCGGAGTGATGGGAGGGGCAATGACTTTCTAGCTGACGCCTTTCGACGCCCTGGTCGTGACGGGCGTCATCGGACTGGCGGATCGGCTCCTTTCTGCTCCGAGGCGTAGCTCAGAGGCAGAAGAGCCACTGCTGAGCGATTACTCCCGCAGCTTTTTCCCGGTTATCCTCATCATATTCCTGCTTCGCTCACTTCTGGTCGACCCTTTCAGAATTCCCTTTTGCTCAATGGTACCGACTCTCCTAGCTGGTGTCTTCATTCTGGGGAACAGGTATGTTTATGGCAGCAGGCTGCCGCTCATCAACAAAAACATCATTGGCATGGGCAATCCGCAATGCAGTGGTGTCATGGTGTTTCGTTATCCCCTGGATCCTTCGCTGGACTACATGCAAATATGATGACAAAGGCTTTACTTGTCCGCCATCGGAAGGCGAGTATTTCATGATGGGCGACAATCTCGATTCAAGTGCTGACAGCCGTTACTGGGCGTTTGTGCCGGACCGCAACATCGTTGGAAATGCCTTCTTCATCTGGCTCGATCTGGGTGAGCTGAAGTGCATCGGCACTCGTATGCAATAGAAGGAGAGGGCACGCCGGACATGGATAAATTCATAGAGATGGCTTCATTCGACTGGATCGAGCTCTGGACTCTATGGTTATGGCCGATTTTGCTCTTCATTTTCGGACTGGGGCTGGTCATATTCATCCATGAGCTCGGTCATTTCATGGTTGCCAAGTTTGTCGGCATCAGGGTGGAGCAATTCGCCCTCGGCTTCGGACTGCGAGTGTTCGGCTTCAAGTGGGGAGAGACCGACTACCGGGTCAACCTGTTGCCGGTGGGCGGATATGTCAGGATGGCGGGTCAAGAGGACTTCGGACCCATTCGGAAACAGGATGCGCACGATCCACGCTCATTCGCGAACAAACCGGTCAGTGCGCGCCTTGCAGTCGTCTCCGCCGGCGTCGTCATGAATGCCCTTCTGGCGGCTGCACCCTTTGTCGTCGTTTGCCTGGCAGGTATTCGTTTTCCGGCACCGGTTGTCGGCGGCACTCTGCTCGGATCACCGGAGGAGAATGCGAAAGTTCATTGGCTGGCGACAGGCCGTGAGCAGTGGAAATCGAATCCGGCGCCTCGGCCTGCGACCTCGACTCCAAGAGTTTCTATAGGGTTTAAACCCGGCGACAGAATTCTGGATGTAAATGGGAAGCGCATCACCCAGTTCGCTCAGCTCGAAGCCATTTCTGTCCTCGCGGAGCCCGAGCAGAAGTTCCGGATGACTGTCGAGCGGGAGGAAAAGGTCGGCGTTATAAAGGGCTCGACCAGAATCGGCGTTATACTGCGTATAGGCATAAACTGTGATTTAGTTTCGTAACTAACGTCCGGAGAACAGTTACTTACGGTAGGTTGCACACACAATTTATGCCTATACGCAGTATATGCCGCTGGCGGGACATCTGGGCTTCGGCATCATGCCGGCGATGAGCACCACCCTTGGCTCGCTCGGAGACTACATTGCGGATGATACCTTCGAGACCGGCGATCGGCTTTTGGCCGTTGATGGGCAGAAAGTCCGGCATCACTGGGATATCCCTTCGATTGAGGAGGGTCTCGACGGACGGGAAGCGAACATCAGGGTTATCCGGGACTCAAAGGAGGTCCATGTCCCCATTCAGCCGACACTGCACATCAAGGATGATGTTTTTTTTCCTGAATGGGGGCACCCGGGTGACTGGCCGGATCGTTGCCCACGAGAGCGAGAAGGATGAAGTCCTGGTAGGACTGCCGAACGGACGGGAAAGGCGCGTGCTTCTCAGCGATGCCGTTTGGCCGGCCAGAGATGAAATCCTGGACATACTGGGGCTCGTGCCCCGGTTGAAGGTTTCCGGTGTGATTAACGCATCGCCTGCTTTTCAGTCCGGGTTGAGGCCCGGGGATACCATCCTGGAATACGCCGGTAGGCCCTTACCCACCATGCAGGCCTTTCGCGGCATTACACGCGAGAACGCCGAGGGAGCTACGACAATCGTAGTTGAGCGCCAAGGCCGGCGTCTGCCTCCCGTCGTGATTCGACCCGAGAAACACGATGAGCGCGTCGTTGTCGGCATCGCGGCAGGAATCGACTTGATGAATCCTATCGTGGCCGACGTTCGCAGCGGCTCTCCGGCTGCCGCGGCGGGAATTGCACCCGCGGATGTTTTCACCGGTGTAAACGGCGCAAACGTCGACAACTGGATCGAATTGTTCAGTGCGTTAGAAGGCTTGCAGGGCCGGGAGCTTACCATTTCGTTCGAGCGCAGCGACACGGCGGAGAAAACAGCACGTCTTGGCACCCTCAGAGGTTGTGAAAAATTCAGACGCCGTAGCGAGGGCGTCTCTGGGCGTTCGTGACAAGGCGCCGTATGTGAAAATGGTGCGAGTTTAGTGGACTAAATGACCGTCATTTTCACATACGGCAACGCAGTCACGGTCGTTCAGGGGCGTCCGCAGGAGGCGTCTGATTTTTTCACAAGCTCTCAGCCTTTCACTCTTCGACCCGCAGGACTACCGTTTCGTCCTTTTCCCGGACCCCGAGAATTCACCATTCTCATGGGCAAAACAGTGAAAAAAGCCCCCTTTG
>CAYYHR010000251.1:0-5372 GCA_964471705.1 uncultured Chromatiaceae bacterium | reverse complement strand
GAGATGATGCGCTCGGGGCTTTATCTGTCCCGAAAGGTGCTGGATGCGGCTTTGCAGCGCGTGGGCGAATAGAGCTGTATGAATGGCGGAATCTATATGGAAGAAAAGGGCTCTGACCCCTTTTCTGCGGCGTCCGGAGCATGGCTACCATCACTTTCGACACACTGAAGGAGGACGGCCATGACTCAGGTAAGCGTAGAGTTGCCGGAGGCGCTCACTTCGATGCTGGATTGTGCGCCCGATGTGCTTGACGTAGAGCTGCGCTTGACCGCTGCCACCCAGTGGTATCAACAGGGGGGGCGTATCTTCCAGGAGTGGGCAGCGCGGATCGCTGGTTTGGACCGCACGGATTTTCCCCTGGCGCTCGCGCGCATGGGCAAGTCGTCGACGAAGATCCACCTTCGGCGCGCCTCCTGGCGATCCGCGGTTACGGGTTCGAGCTCGGGAGCCCGATCTCCGCAGCGGCTTCCGAGAACCTGGAAGAAGCGCTCCAGCACCTGTTCTTCTTGGGATCGACGCGGGTTGTCCAATCCACGATGGTCGATCTAGATTCCGATCCTACTGCGATCCAGCGACCATCCGCCGGGCCATGAGCGTGCGGGTAGCCGTCAGCGTCATTGTTCCGTTGCGCGACGAGCGGGCCGGAGTGGAGGTTCTCTGGCGTCGACTGAATCGAGTGCTGGAGGACTCCCAGCGATCCTACGAAGTTGTTTTCGTCGACGACGGCAGCACGGACGGGACGGGCCAGGTACTTGCCGAGATGGCGGAGTGCTCCGCCGCCGTTCGCGTCATCACCTTCTCGCGCACTTTCGGACATCAGGCCGCTTTGCTGGCGGCCTTGGAGCATGCCTCCGGCGAATGCGTGATTGCCATGGACGGGGATCTGCAGCATCCGCCGGAGCTGATTCCTCGACTGCTGGAGCGGTGGCAGAGAGGCTGCGACCTCGTCCTGACCAAGCGGATCGATGCCCACGGTACACCCAGTGCCAAGCGCCTTTCCTCGCGCCTCTTCTACTCTTCGTTCCGCTTTCTCTCGGGTCTCGACCTCGAGCCGGGCATGGCCGATTTCTGGTTGATCGACCGGCGTGTCGCGACGACCCTGTCCTTTCTGGGGGAGCGCGCCCTCTTCCTGCGCGGCATCCTTCAGTGGGTGGGATATCGACGCGAAGTCCTCGAATATCAAGCAGACGATCGGGTCGCCGGGAGCAGCAAGTACAGCATCCCACGCATGGGACGATTGGCTCTGGAGGGTATTACGTCCTTTTCTCTAGTCCCCTTGCGGATGGCGACCGTTCTCGGGTTCCTGTTCTCCGGATTGAGCTTCCTCTACCTCTTATTCGCGGTTGCCTCGGCGCTTTTCACGGATTGGAACCTGCCGGGCTGGACCTCTGTCATCGGCTCCGTCCTCTTTCTCGGGGGTGTCCAGTTGGTTTGCCTCGGAATCATCGGCGAATATGTGGGCCAGATATTTCTCGAAGTAAAGCATCGTCCGCGTTACGTCATCGAAAGAATGCAAGGTTTCAAGCATGAATAGCTGGCTTGCGGTGGTGGGTGGGATACTCTTCTCCGCAGCGGCTCAGCTTCTGCTCAAGCTCGGTGCCACCGGGCCGGGAGAGAGGCCGCTCGAGATCCTGCGGGCCATCTGGCGGTGGCAGGTGCTGCTCGGGGCGGTCCTCTATGTGCTCGCCTTCTTCCTGTACCTGCAGGTCCTGGCAAGGCTTGATCTTTCCTACGCGGCCCCAGTCATGCTTGGCGGGGTTCTGCTGCTGGTGTCCCTTGCGGGGGCCACGCTGGGGGAGAGCATCGGTCCCGTCCGCATCCTCGGAACGGGACTGGTCATCGCCGGTATCCTTCTGCTGTCCGTGGATGCGACAAGAGGATAGGGGTGGGCGACGGGATGCCACCCCGCATCCTGGCCGGATTCCCTTGGGGTCTGGTGCTCGATATCGCCGGCTTGGGCCTCTTGGCCTATTTGTACCTTGACCTTTTCGATCTGCGGCTGCTGCTCACGAACACGATTCTGACCGGAGGCGACAGCGCCTCCTGGTACCAATCGGCGGTATTCCTGCGGGACACACTTCTGCCCGCGGGCCGCCTCTTCGGCTGGGACCAGGGAAACTTCTTTGGCTACCCAAACTTCCAGTACTATTTCGTCCCGCCATTTCTGCTCGCCGTATTGCTCGGCGAGCTGATGCCCCTGACGGTGGCACTGAAGATCGTCACCTTCAGCGGTGTGCTCCTCACGCCCTTCGCCCTCTACTGGTCCCTGCGCCTCCTGGACTATGAGCGTCCATTACCGCTGATCGGCGCCTGGGTATCCCTGGTGTTCCTCTTCCAGGAACGCTTCAGCATGTTCGGCGGCAACCTGCTCAGTACCCTGGCCGGGGAGTTCTGCTACGGAATCGCCTTCGCCCTGCAGATCCTCTACATGGGTACCCTGTATCGGGGGATTCGGGATCGCCGCCACTTGGTCCTCAATGCGGTGCTGCTGGCGCTGATCGGCCTCAGTCACGCCTTCGTGTTCCTGACCGCGGTGCTCATGCCGCTGTACTTCCTCATGAGCCGGAGAGATTTCGCCGCACGCTTCGCCTACCTGTTCTGGCTGTATCTGCTTGCCTTTCTCCTGATGGCCTTTTGGGCTTTGCCCATGGTGCTCCAGTACGAGTACACCACACCGATCCAGATGATCTGGCACTTCTACAGTCTGGACGCCTTCCTGGAGGCACTGAGCTACGAGGTTCTCCTGACCGCCGGGCTGCTCGCGGCACTGGTGCTCGCGCTCCATTGCAGGGGCCGGCACCTGGGACTCTTCGTCTTCATGGCTGGGGTATCGGGACTGCTCTACCTGGTGGCGACCGCCTTGAAGATCGCGGATATCCGCTTCTTTCCTCCCTTACTCTTCTTCTCCCTGATGGTCATTGTCGATTGTGCATCCGGCTTGTACCGTGCGAGCGGCCCTTTCCGGGCCATGGCGGGGGCCAGCCTGCTGGGGCTTGCCATGATCGCAGGCGGGCTGTGGGCATACGCGCCCGGGCACGAGGCGAGGGATTGGCTCAGATGGAACTACTCCGGATACGAGACCAAGCCCGCCTTTCTCGACGGGACGGTCGCCAGCCTCGCCAAGGCATTGCGAGCCCCGCCGGGTGCACCACGCGTCGCCTGGGAGAAGGCGGGCTACAATCTCGAGCTCGGCAGCGACCGCGTCTTCGAAAGCAGCCCCCTGCTCTTCGGCAGGCTGTCGACGGAAGGCGTCCACTACGCCTCCGCCCTGCTCAGCAAGGCCATCACCTGGATGCACGGGGAATACTCTCTGGCGACCGCCTCTCCGGAGGGCCTCGTCAATCCGCACTACGCACTCGGGATGGTCCCGGCGCGATTCCGGGCCTTCAACATTGGTGCCATTCTGGTGCGGACCCCGGAGATGACGCAGCTGTTCGACGAGTCGGCGGATTTCCTGCTCCAGGCCCGGGTGGGAGACTTCTCGATCTTTCGCACCGCCGAGGCACCACCCGGATATGTCTCGACACCGAGGTTCCAACCGGTGCCGGTCTCCGTAGAGGGGGGCGACTGGCGCCGCGCCTTCCTCCGTGCCTTCCGCAGGGGCGAGGGGATGGACCCGCCGCTGGTGGATGTGCGTCGGATCGAGCCCTCGGACCAAAAGGACATCTTCATCGCCCCGCCCGCGCGTCTGGACGAATACGGGCGTCTCCAGAATGCCGAGCAGCTGCCCGTTCCGGAGGCAAAGATCGGGGACACGGAGATCGGAGACTTTACGATCCGCTTCCACACCGATTCTCCCGGACTGCCGCACCTGGTGCGCGTCGCCTACTCCCCCAATTGGCGGTCCCGCGGGGGCGAGCCCATCTATCTCGTCAGCCCGGGTCTCATGCTGCTGTTCCCCGAGACCGAAGGCGTCGAGCTCGCCTACGGACGCCACTGGTCCGAATACCTCGGTGCAATGCTGACCCTTACCGGTCTGATGGGCATCCTCTGGCTGTGGCGATATCCCCCTGCCCTCGGCGCCCTGCTGGAGGCGAGCTGGCTGCGCCACTTGGCCGGCATCGCCTGGCGCCTTCGGCTGCCGGCCCTGGTCGCAATCCTCGCCCTACTCGCTGTGGCGAGCTACACCGCGTACCAAGACAAGCAGCAGGTATTCGCCGACTATACGGAAGGGAACCGCCTCGCGAGCGCGGGCCGTAACACAGAGGCCGTGGCCGCCTACCGGCGCGCCGGCAGCGAGAAGAACATCCGCTTTCTGGATAATCCGGATGTGCCCAACGCCATCCTGGCCCTGGCGCGCCTCTATCGCTCGATGGGCGAGGACGCGGCCGCCGAGCAAGAGCTTCAGCGCCTCACCGAGCAGTATCCGCAATGGCTCTATATACACGAGGTGTATCTGGAGCTGGGGGAGCTGGCGGAATCCGCGGGCGGGACGGAAAAAGCGATCGGCTATTTTGCCCGATGTACCGAAATCGACCGATTCTCCGCGGCGTCCGAGCGGTGTCGGACACACCTGGAAGGGCTTCGCGGAGCCGGACTCGACAAAGCCGGCGAGTGATCGCGACAAATTCCATGTCGTTTCGGTGTTCTCTGGGTCCTGAGCGGGCAATGGCAAGAGGACGATGGCTCGGCCTGGGGGTCCTCCTCGTCCTCTGGGCATCTTTCTCCTATGGGGCAGGGAGCGGTATCCGGCTCGCAATCCGATCAGGGACGGAGCGAGTCGAAGGGAGAGAGTACATTTTCTTGGAGGTCCGAAACGACGGAGACGCGTCCGCGCTCGCCCTGACAGCCTACCTGTCCGCGGATGGGCACCGCCGAGTCCTCGGCACGCTGCCCGGACTCGAGCCGGGGGCGCGGCATGTCTTCCGTTCCTTGGTGACCGGCGCGGTAATCGCAGCCGGTCGCGAGCGGATTTTCCCGATGCAGATCGCGTTCTTGGACGCCCTCGGCGACGAGCATCTCTCATTGGCGCTCGCCAGGTGGAGCCCGCCCGGGGCATCCGTGCCCCGAATTCGGATCCGGCTTTCCGAGGCCGGGACCCGGGGCGATCGCCTCCGCGTCTGGACAGAGGTTGAAAACCTGACTGCGAAGGGGATGAAGCTAAACCTCGAGAGCTACACGGACGACTGGACCTCGGTGGAAGGTGGGCCCGCAAACCTGTTACTCGGGCCCGGCGCCGCCCGGCGGATACCCCTGACCTTGCATATGCTTCGGCCGGATGTTTCGCGATCGGTGTCCCTCTACCTGGTCGCACAGGCCGTGGGACCGGAAAGAGATGGGAGCGTTATCGGCCAGCGTACCTTCGTTTACACCGCTGCGCCGTCATTGTTTGAACGACTGTTCTCTGACCCGGCCAAGACCCTGTTTGCCGT
>CAYYHR010000250.1:0-5377 GCA_964471705.1 uncultured Chromatiaceae bacterium | reverse complement strand
TCGGATGACTCGACGATGCTTGCCAGCCTGGCGTGCTCCTCGTCACGCCGCTTCATGGCCGTCACGTCGGTGAAGGTGACGACTGTGCCGTCGATACGGTTGTCATGGGTGCGGTAGGGCTGCACCCGGCGCAAATACCAGCCGCCGTTTTCGTCTTGGATCTCCCGCTCCGCGGGCCGCAGATCCGCCAAGACCTTTCGGCAATCTCCCTGCAGATCGGCGTTCGCGAGCTTGAGCGCGATGTCTCCCACCGGGCGGCCCACGTCCGCTGGGATGAGGCGCATAAGCTCGGTGGTCGCTGGGGTGAAGCGCTTGATGCGCAGTGCGGAATCCAGGAACAGGGTGGCGATGTTGGTGCTGGACAGCAGATTGCTCAGATCGTTGTTGGTGCCCTCCACCTCCGCCACCTTGTTCTGGAGCTGATTGTTGACGGTGGTGAGCTCCTCGTTGACGGACTGCAGCTCCTCCTTGGAAGTCTCCAGCTCCTCGTTGCTGGATTGGAGCTCCTCGTTCATCGACATGACCTCTTCGTTCAATGCCTTGAGCTCTTCGTTGGAGGTCTCCAGCTCTTCGATCGTGCGCTGCAGCTCGTCGCGGGTGGTCTTGAGCTCGGCCTCGAGCTCGCGAACGACCCCGGCCTCCACGCCCTGCCTGGGGTCCCGACCGGGTGGTTGCTGCGCCTCTTCGGGCTCGCGGTGGAAGGAGACGAGCAGCTGACCCGCTGCCTGGGACGGCTGGTGCAGGGGTGTCACCGTGAGCGTCACGGAGCGGTCGGTATCGCCGCTCTTCACCCGAATCCCGTGCTGGACCACTTGGCGGTCTTCTTCGCCGGCTTGGTGCAGGGCCGCCCGGGTCTTGAATCGCAGCTCGCTGCGGGTCATGGCGACGAGGTCATCCGTGAGCTCCCCCGGCGGATGGGTCAAATAGTCCGAGGTGTCTCCGAACACATAGAGCACCTGGTGGCGGCGCGTTACCAGCACGGAGGCGGGGACGAAGGTCTCGACCAGCGCCTGGCGGGCCATATCGGCCAGGGACGGCTCGCGCCGCGCCAAGGGGCGCATCGGCATGCGCGGGGCAAGGCGCTCCGGATTGCGGACCGAGGACATGTCAGCCAGCGGCAGCCTGGATGGCCCCTGGGGCTGGAAGATCCGCCATTTTTTCGACAGGGTGAGAAATTCCGCTTGATGCGCGCCCAAGCTCTCGGAGCTGCCCAGCACCAGGTAGCCGCCTGGATTCAGCGCGAAATGGAACAGGCTCAGGACCTTCTCCTGCGCATTGGACTCGAGATAGATGAGCAGGTTGCGACAGCTGATGAGATCCAGCTTGGAGAATGGCGGGTCGGCGATGACGTTGTGGCGGGTGAACACGATCAGATCACGCAGCACGGTGCTCACCCGAAAGCCGTCGCCTTCCTCGCGGAAGAACCGGCTCAATCGCTCCCGGCTCAGGTTTTCGGCGATATTTCCCTGGTAGAGACCTTCGCGCCCGATCTGAAGGGCATGGTCGTCCACGTCCGTGGCGAAGACGAGCAGCTTGATCTCCCGATCGCTTCGCTCGAAGGCCTCGGCAAACAAGATGGCCAGCGTATAGACCTCCTCGCCGGTGGCGCAGCCGGGCACCCAGATCCGGATCGGATCGTCGCCGCTATGGCGTGTCACAAGCGGTGTGACCACCCGATCGGCAATCTCCGACCAGGCCTCCGTCTCGCGAAAGAAGCTGGTGACGCCGATGAAGAGATCCCTTGAGAGAACCTGGGCCTCGTCCCCCGGCGCGCGCAGCAGCTCCAAATAGTCCTCCAAGCGCTCGGTGGCGGTGATACCCATCCGACGATGGATGCGGCGCACCAGGGTCCCTTTCTTGTAGCAGCGGAAGTCGTGTCCGGTCTTGGTGAGCAGCAGGGTCAGGATGGCGCTCAGCGGGCCCGCAGCCGCTTCCAAACCGGGCTTGGCCTGGTCCTCCTGTTGGATATAGTGATGGCGGACGTAGCCGACCAGCGCCTCCGGCATGCGCTCCAGTGGCAGGACGGCATCGACCTGGCCGGTGCCGATCGCGCTGCGGGGCATACCGTCGTACTGGGCCGTATCCGGGTCCTGCACCAGGACCAGGCCACCGTTGGCCCTGATCTCGCGAATGCCGAGGGCACCGTCGCTGCCGCTGCCGCTGCCGCTGCCGCTCAGGATGATGGCGATCGCCCGATTCTGCTGATCCTTGGCCAGGGAGTTCAGGAACCGGTCGATGGGCATGCGCATGCCGCGCGGGTCCGTGGGCGGCTGCAGATGCAGAATCCCGTCCTTGATCGTCATATAGGTATTGGGTGGGATGACATAGATGTGGTCGCGCTCCACACCCATGCCGTTCTGCACCTCCGTGACCGGTATGACAGTGTACTTGGTGAGCAGATCCGCGAGCAGGCTCTGGTGGGTGGCGTCCAGGTGCTGGGTTACCACGAAACCGATGCCAGCGTCCGCGGGCATGGCCGCGAAGAGGGTGCGCAAAGCATCGAGCCCTCCCGCCGACACGCCGATTCCCACGACTGGGACGCGCCTGCCGGCCGGGAGGTGCGGCGATCGTTCACCATCGGCATCGGGAGAGCAATCGCGCGGGTGTTCCCCTTTGTGCGGATCGGTTGGCACAAAGAATCCGAGTCAGCTTGTCGGCGAACGTGAAATGCAGAATATCATGTTTGGAATAGGAACCTGTTTGCGTTGCACAAGCTCTTGTTTTCGGTCGTGTTACTGATGGCGATTAGTGGCTGTCGGCACGGGAGGATGAGCGCCATGGAATGGCCGCGGATTTGCATGATGAAATCGGGCAGTACTCGAGTCACCGGATCGAGGCAGGACGAAGCCAAGACCCCTTTTCCCCTGACACGGCGGACGTACTCGAATGCAGAGCACCTCGTGCGCCAGCCACCCAAAACGAGAGGAAACACCGATGAGCATCGCGAACAGATTGGAGTCCTACCTGAAGACGCATTCGATCGCGTACGACCTGATCGCTCATCCGCACACCGAGACGAGTATGCATACGGCTTCTGCCGCACATGTTCCAGTGGACCGATTGGCCAAAGCCGTCATTCTCAAAGACGGCGACGATTACCTCATGATGGTTATCCCCTCGGATTACCACGTGCACTTGGGCGCTCTGCATCGAAGGCTCGGTCGCAACATAGGCCTTGCCACCGAGCGCGAGGTCGAGGACCTGTTTCCCGACTGCGACCAAGGGGCCGCACCGCCGATCGGCGAGGCCTACGGACTCCGAAGCTTGGTGGACGAAGGCCTGCTGCAGCAGCCGGAGGTCTTTTTCGACGCCGGTGACCACGAGCATTTGGTAAGGACCGACGGCGCGAGTTTCCGTGTCCTCCAGACGGGCGCTATGGCGGTCGAGGCAGTGCGGTTGAGGATCAGAGGGCACGGGGCCGCCGACACCGGGCTTTGGAGTCTCTGAGACGGAAGCGCCGGCCGAATCGCCACAGGATCACTACCCGGCCTCTGCTCCGCTCGCCGACCGTTCTCCTGGGGTTGACATTGGCTCATCCCTGCCTCGCACGGGACAGCACCAGCACTCCAGCGGATCCCGCGAGCACCGATTGCGAAGCGACAGCCGTGCTGCCTGCCAACGCCCGCGCCTTTTTTGCTCGGCACGTTCTGACGGCGCCGACCGGCGATCTTGGATACGAGGCGACCGCCGTCGCCTTGGGCCTGAAGACGAAAAAGGGCCCCCCACTTCGCGCATCTTCTATATCGCTTACCTGCAAGATGGAGGCGAATCCCGGTCCCTGACCTTCGTTTTGAACGGCCGACCGATGGCTGCATCGCCATACCTGCATTTGGGTGCCATGGGGCCGCGACGGGTGGTCCTGGATGAGAACGGGGCGGCGTCACTGCCCCCTGTGCGCCTGACCGACAACGCGCAGAGTTGGTTGACCTTCACCGATCTGGTTTTCGTCGACCCGCCTGGCACGGGCTACCGCCGCTTGCTCGAAGAAGCGACCACCGGCAAGAACGAGGCTGAAAAATCCGGTGGGAAAGCTCCTGCATGGGCATCGAGGAAGACGCGGAGATCCTGGGCGCCTTCATCGGTCGCTATTTGACGCAGGAACGGCGATGGGCCTCGCCCGTCTTCCTCGCCGACGAAAGTTACGGAGGCTTCCGAGTGGGCTTGCTGAGTGAGCGGCTTTTTGCCGTTGAAGGCATCGCCCCGAGCGGACCCGTGCTCATTTCACCGGTGCTCGATTTCGGTTTGATCCGGAGTGCGGAGGTGCGCGGCAATCTGCGCCGGACCCCGAACCCCAATCCCGCCATGCGAGTGCTCGTATCGCACGACATCCACGACCTGGTGACGCCGTACTTCGCCTCTGCAATCAGCCTGATCCAGATGGGGCTCGACCCCGAGCTGAAGCCCAACGTGCGGATCGTCCTGTACCTGGGAGGTCACATGTTCTATACCCGCCACGAATCACGGGAGCGCTTGCACGAGGATGCCGCACGCTTCTATCGCAAGGCGAGCACCAAACCCGCTGTTTCCGCGACGGCCCCAGCCACCGGACGGAAATAGCGGCGGCACCCGAGAACGACCTGCCGTCAACCGGCCCTCGAACCGCCGGGGGCAACCCATCCGGTAACAGTTGCGGGATCTGGTCTCCGATTAGCCTCCTGACAACCATCGGTGCGCATGCCAGCCAGTAGCGCCAGCAATTGCCCCTGAGCCGGTTGAAAATCAACCTTCTATGGTTCGTCCACGACGTTACTATGAAAGTACGCGCCGAAGGTGCTCCGACCCGCCCTCTCCCTTTATAGAAGAGGGTCGGGGTGAGGGAACGATCAGGGGCGAGGCGACCTTTCATCGTCGGGGGCGGCTCGCCTCGCCCCATGATCGTTAGCGGACCAAATCCCGCGGCCGGGTGAGCGCGAACGGCCCCTGCATCTTCGCGGTTGTGCCCGCAAACGCACGGCGCGGGATAGGCGTGCTCCCACAGATCGCACGTCAGCAGAGGAATCTGCATGGCGGTCATCGGGTTGCCCGCGTTGCTCAGGCTCTCGATGCCGAGGGCCCCTCATTGCCGCACACCAGCCAAACCCATCCGAAGCCGAGCTCGAGATCACTCGTAGGCCGCGCGTGTCCGCCCGGCACGGCGGTACCTGCTACCCATTAGAGTCGACCCCAAAGGGGCCAAGCCAAAACGGTCCGCTTGCGGCGTCTTCCGCTGATGATTCTTGACAGAATCCTTGGCCCACCACCGGCATGCATGTTGCCTGGCTAGGGTGGATACAGCGCTAAACCACGAGATGCGAGAGTTAGAGACCACTCACCGATTCAGAGTTTCTGTCGGGGCAGGAGGCCCCGCCATTTTCGGCCTCTGCGAGGCGACGAGAAA
>CAYYHR010000249.1:0-5407 GCA_964471705.1 uncultured Chromatiaceae bacterium | reverse complement strand
AGAATTGGGAAATTTCCGGTGAGAGGGATCCGGCCGAGGCGGCAGATGCTGCGCAGATGAAGGCACCCGTCCCGAATGCTAAGGCGCAGGAGGCGACCGAAAAGGATCTCCAGAAGGAAGACGAAGAGTCCGGAGCCATCACGGGCAAGTATGACTAACTTGCAGTTGTAAGAAGTCCCGGCTTGGGCCACCAAATGTCACGTCCCCGTACGGCGGTGAGCCCGAGCATCGCGGCAACGGTGGTGTTTCCGAGGGTCAGGCCGGTGGACCGTGAAGCCCTAGGCGATGACCGCGGACATCCGGACCCGTTTTCGCATGAGCGACGAACGGGACCGGATGCGCCGCCACATTCGGTTCAGCGATAGCGGAGCGGCAACACCAAGGGCTGCTGTTCGGCTTCTCCATCAACCTGTTGACCCTGCTCGCGCTGGTGCTGGCCATCGCCCTCGTGGTCGATGACGCCATCATCGTCGTCGAGAACGTCACCCGACACCCCGAGGCCGGGGTACAGCCGGTGCCCGCAGCCATCGAGGCAGCCCCCGGGCTCGGCGGACCCATCATCGCCATGACCTTGGTGCTGGTGGCCGTGTATGTGCCGATCGGCTTTCAGGGGGGACTCACGGGCGCACTCTTCACCGAGCTCGCGTTCACCCTGGTCGGCGCCGTGACCGTCTCGGCCATCGTCGCGCTCACGCTGTCGCCCATGATGTCCTCGCGCCTCCTGAAGCCCCACCGGGAGCTGAGCCGCTGGGAGCGGCGTCTGGTCGAGCTCATCGACGGCGGTTTCACACGACTGCACCGGGGCTACGCGAGGGCACTGCACGGCTCGCTGAACACCCTTCCGGTGACCTGGACCTTCGCGCTCATCAGGCTGGCGAGCATCTACTTCTTCTACGCCGGCTCCAAGAGCGAGCCCGCACCCCAGGAGGACCAGGGCGTCATCATCGCGCTGCTGACCGCGGCGCCGAATGCGACGCTGCAGCAACGCGAGCTGTATGCGCACCAGGTCTACGAGGTCATGGCCAAACATCCGGAGACCGACGACGTGTTCCAGCTCGATGTCACGGGGCAGTCGATCGCCGGGATAGTGCTCAAGCCCTGGGATGAGCGCCGGCTGACCTCCATGCAGCTGCAGCCCATCGTGCAGGAGGAGCTGAACAAGATCGTGGGCGTGCGCGCGGTGGCCTTCCAGCGCCCGCCAGTGGCGCAAGGGGATTGCCGATCCAACTCGTGATCGGAAACACCCAGCCCTTCTCGCGTTTGGACCAGGTGGCCAAGGGGTTCTACCAAACCGCTCCGAAGAGCGGCCTCTTCGTCTATCTCGACGACGATCTCAAGTACGACCAGCCGCAGGCCAACATCAGCTTCGACCGCGACCAGGCCGCCCAGCTCGGCTTGACGATGGAGGATGTCGGGGGCTCGCTGGCCACCATGCTCGGCGGCGGCTATGTGAATTACTTCAGCCTGAGCGGGCGCTCCTACAAGGTGATCCCCCAGGTCCAGCAGCGCAGTCGCCTCAACGTCGATCAGCTTCGCGACTACTGCATCCGCGCCTCCGACGGCACCGTGGTGCCGTGTCTCGCTTCAACATGGGCCTGGTAATTGCCTCGGGTTTGGCAATCGGCACCCTCTTCATGCTGTTCGTGGTGCCGGCAGTGTATCTGCTGATCGGAGAGGATCACGGGGCGCGCCACACGGCCGAGACGCGGGACGGTCGCGTGCACGAATCTTCCCGCCCAGCGGCGCCCTGAATTGCCGCGAGCCCACCGTGCCACGCCTGGCGAGCCTGGGCCTGCGGGGACTGCCTCGGAGCTTATCCCATGCACCATTCCGGCTTGCACTACTTTCCCGTCACGCTGCCCTTCCTCCTGGCGCTGGCCGCGCTGTTCGGCCTCCTCCTGGGCATGGTCGCCGCCAGGCTGCTCCATTACGCGTCGGAGAGCATGGGGATCGGGGCGAGAAGCATGTTCGCCATCCTGCTGCTTTCCCTGCTACTGAGCTACGTCAACATACCCATTGCCGATCTGCCGCAACGGCAAGTGTCGAGCGCAGCCGTCGCATCCTTCTTCGGCGTCCAGTATGTGATTCCCGTGATCCGGGACTGGCCAGCCACGATCCTTGCCGTCAACGTGGGTGGGGCGGTAGTGCCGATTCTGCTCTCCTTGTACCTGGTGGTGAAGAATCGCCTCTATGATCGGGGCCTCGTGGGTACTGCGATCGTGACGATCGTCTGTCATTTCCTGGCCCGTCCCGTCCCGTGCCGGGCCTGGGAATAGCCGTGCCGCTGTTTGCGCCTCCCCTTGTCACGGCGGTCGTGGCGCTGATCCTGTCCCGACAGCGTGCCGGCCCCTTGGCCTACATCAGCGGGAGCCTCGGTACGCTGATTGGGGCGGACCTGTTGAACCTGGACAAGTTACAGGGTCTCGGCGCACCCATCGCCTCCATCGGCGGGGCCGGAACCTTTGATGGCATCTTCCTGACCGGGCTGCTGGCGGTGATCTACGCGAGCCTGTTTCGTCGGCGCGACGGCGAAACTAAGCCCTGAGGCTGGAATTCAGCCCCCATCTCGTCGCGGATCTCACCGGAGGGGATATCGATCCACTCAGATGGGATCAGCTTCGCATCCGCAAACCCGAGGACCGCGGTCAGTCCGTAAAGCAGACGACGATGCCTTAGCTTCGCGCGAGACCGGCCGCACCGACCCCGATCGGTGCGCAAAGAAGAAGAGCGCGGCTAAAAACGTCGGAGAAAAGGCTCGCGGGCAGAGGCAAGTCCTGCGCGTTCGGCCCGGCAGCGGGGCATATCCACCGCGGGCGGCTCTTATCCCCCTAGGGCGCATCCTTTTTCTCTGGCTGCTCTTGTTGCTCGCCCCCCTTCCGGGGTCGAAGCGAAGCATTGGGGCCTGGCACAGGGCTCGCCGGCACAAAAGTGGACGCTATATGGTCCACAGGATGGCCCTGGCGCTGAGAATATCCAACGCCGAGGTCCGCGGTGCTCGTAACCGGGACCTTCATTGACCTGTTCATCGATAGCAGCCTCTGTATATCCGACCCGAGGAATGGCCTGACCGGCGGTGGACCGGCCTACTCAATCGGTCCGCTCCCGCCCGCGTCGAGTGTCGCCACCGGACGATCATCACCAGACACTGTGGACCATCCGCCAAGCGGTAGAGGTCATTGACGCATAGCTTCGCCATTAGCAAGGGCCACGCGCTTGGCTCGAGTATTGCTCAACATAAGCAGCGGGTCCCATCGGCTGATCGAACTGGGGGACGGGAATCGGACGGCTGGCTGTGCATGGCCGGATGGCGCGTGGAGTTGCTAAGCACTTGCGCGCTCAGCGGTCCGACCGCTGCAACGACATCTGGATGGGCCCCACACAGAGGATATAGGCATGAAGCATTCATCTTTTCATCATTTACTGATGACTCTCGGCCTGGTCGCAGTCGTTGGTCCGATCGCCGTCGCCGACACGAGCGCATCTTCGAGTCAACATCAGGCTTCTCAGGCACAAAGCGCGCAGCAAGAGATCGCGGTGCAAGCTCGGCAACAGAGCGAGTCATCGACAAATGCTTCCGGAGAATCGGAGGGCTGGGACCCGTGGCAGGATATGCGCGACATCCAGCTCGAGATGAGCCATATGTTCGAAGCGGCCTACGCGCGCATGCAATCCGCATTCGGTGAAAGCGCTTCCGAAGTGCCGGCCGGCAAAGCCGTGGTCGAATCTCAACTCAGAGTCAAGGATGAGCAGGGCAAATACGTTGTGACCGTGAGCATACCCGGCGTCGAGAAGAATGACGTCAAGGTCTCGCTCGACGGGCAACTCCTGCACATCTCGGCGCGGGCCCAATCCGAAGAGAAGCTGAAAGGAGAGCACGGGAAAATGATCGGCAAGGAGACCTATGCCAGCAGCTTCCAAAACGCCCTGACCTTACCTGGTCCGGTGAACGCCTCTGGAATGCGGACCAAATTCAAAAAGGGGACGCTGACGGTGACGATACCCAAAGCCAAGTCCTGATTGCAGCCCCGGAGGATCCGGACGCGCGCCCAAAGCTCGCCGCGCATCTCCGGTGAATACTCGCCGCGCGGAAGGCATCGGAGCCCGCCAAGCCCGATGCCGGCAATGTCGCGGCGGAGGCGCCCGTCTCGCCCCCTCCCGAAATGAGGGTGTCGCACAAGGCGACATCCGACACGGCCCAGGGATGGACCGCTTCGCAACAGCCCATGGATGGGCCTTTGCGACACCCTCGATATGGGAGAGGGCCGGGGTGAGCAACGATCAGGGGCGAGGCGACTTTTTTTCGCCTGGGATGGCTCGGCTCAGCCCATGATCGTCAGCGCACTGGCATCGATGATGGGACGATAAGGTCGAGAGCGTCAGCAACACACATGCTTCGTGTGAAGGATCCGCCGTACTGAGGTGATGCATGATTCGGAACGCCGCTGGTTATCGTTCGCCCTGGAAGGTCCTCGAGCCTCACCCGCAGTGGGGCTGGCGCGTCTATCCCATGCGCTGGCTGCTCGGCGGCGGTTGGAGCGTCTGGCATCTCCCGGTGAACAGCACTTTGTATGGCGCTGTCTTTTTCATCGTTTTCAGTTGTTGGATGCATGTGGGCGATGCGGCGTCGGGGTCGAGCGCCGCGCTCGCGGCATCTTTGACCGGTCTCACCCTGTTGCTGGCTCCCGGCTTGACCGCAGGGTTGACGGACGGAATGGGACGGAGCCAGCGGGCCGCGGCATCGATAGAAGAGGATCCGCGGCCAAGTGCGCTGATCGGACTCGGCGCCTTTCTGGTGATGATCCTGTCGATCTCGTTGAATGGCGCGGCCATCTGCGTTGCACTCTTCTATCGCAGTGGCCCGCGATCACTCGAGGCTCTGTTGGCGGACCTGTTGTCGTGGCACGGTTCGCCACTTCTGCTGATGCTTTTGGGCTTGACCCTGTTGGCCGGAATGGCACTGCAGCTGACCTTGCTGGTGCCCACCTATCTGTTGCGAACGTCTGAGCGGGACCTGTTTCGTGCGATCCGCAGCAGTATGGAGATCGCGATACTGAACTGGCGCCCGCTTGGCCTGTGGGCGATGACCTGCCAAGCCCTATTGGCGCTCGCTGGGCTACTGTTGCCGGAGGCGTTGATCATCGTAGTGCCGTTGATCACGTGTGGTTCCTGGTGGGCCTGCCGCGAGACGGCAACCGGCACCCCGGGCTGGCAGGCGCACAGCCCGTGAGCGCGATTCCGCATGACGCGGCACTCGACAGCAGGCTGGCACCGATGTCGGAAGACGATCCGTTCATCCGCACCGCCCGCCCAATTGGAATACCCGCCCAACCCCGGAATCCCAGCGATGAGGAGTAACGGTGAGATCGGTCCAATTCACGGAGAACGACAAGGCCACCATGCCGACGCC